>NCFZ01000144.1 GCA_002281415.1 Burkholderiales bacterium 28-67-8
ACATCACCGCCGACAGCCTGGCTGCTGCCAAGGGCAGCCCGCAGCTCGAGATCTACCGGCAAAAGGGCATCGAGGTGTTGCTGTTCACCGATCGTGTGGACGAGTGGATGCTCAGCCACCTGTCCGAGTTTGATGGCCACACGCTGCAAAGCGTTGCCAAGGGTTCGGTTGACCTTGGCAAGTTGCAAGACGAGGAAGAAAAGAAGCAGGCCGAGCAGGTTGCGGAAACTTTCAAGCCAGTGCTTGATCGCCTGAAGGACGTGTTGAAAGGCCGCGCCAAGGACGTGCGAGTCACGACCCGCCTGGTCGACTCGCCCGCTTGTCTGGTGGTCGAAGAGGGTGACCTGAGCGGCCACCTCTCGCGTTTGCTCAAGCAGTCCGGTCAGGGGGCCCCAACGTCCACGCCTATCCTGGAGGTCAATGCCAAGCATCCTCTCGTGAGCAGCCTGGAATCGAGCGACCACTTCGACGATCTTGCGCACATCCTGTTCGACCAGGCCGCTTTGGCTGAGGGCGGCCAACTTGAAGATCCGGCGGCCTATGTGCGTCGGGTCAATGCGATGCTGGTCGGCTGAGGTGCAATCGATCTGATCGGGCCTTGCTCTCGATCGTGAAAAACCGGCCTTCAGGCCGGTTTTTCACGGGCGGTTCCTTGTCGGCGCAGCCCTCAGGCGCCCAGAACCTGCTGCTGAAGTTGTTGCGTGATCTGGCGCCAGTAGGCCTCGGTGCCGAACCAGGGGAAACTCGGCGGAAAGGCCGGGTCCGACCAGCGCTTGGCGAGCCACGCGCACTGGTGCACGATGCGCAGGGTACGCAGTGGCTCAATCAGGGCCAGTTCGCGATCGTCGAAGTCGCGGAACTGCTCGTAGCCCCGCAGCAATGAGCGCAGTTGCTGCTTTGCGGCCGCAGCATCGCCCGAGAGCAACATCCACAGGTCGTGCACCGCGGGGCCGCTCAGGCAATCGTCCAGATCCACGAAGTGAGGGCCGGCATCCGTCCACAGGATGTTGCCGACGTGGCAGTCGCCGTGCAGACGAAGCCGTTCGATGGCGCCAACGCCCTCAAATGTTTCTTGCGCCAGGTTCAGCGCGGCATCGACGGCGCTCTTCCAATCGGCACGAGCGGGCGCAGGAATGTCTGCGTGACTAAGCAGCCAGTCGCGGCAGTCCCAGCCGAACTCGTTCATGGACAGGTCGCGGCGGTACGAGAACGGCTGGCGCGCGCCGACGAGATGCATGCGGCCGATGAACCGACCGATCCATTCGAGCGTGGCCGGGTCTTCCAGTTCGGGAGCGCGGCCCGCACGACGGTCGGTGACGCAAAACCGGTAAGCCCCATCGGGCATCGAGATCTCGGCCAGCGTCGGCGGCTCACCCATCAGCCGTGCCGCCACGCTGGAGTCGGGGTTGATGTGCATTGCCCATGGCGCAGCAATGGGGATTTCCTCGGCCATCAGCTCGCTGGCGAACGCATGCTCCTCGAGGATTTGCTGATCGCTCCAGCGCTGCGGTCGATAGAACTTCGACACGACAGCCCGCCCGTCTTCCAAGAAAAGCTGAAAAACGCGATTCTCGAAAGAGTTCAGTTGAAGCAGCCGGCCATCGGCGTACAGCCCGACGCTGTCCATGGCGTCAAGAACGGTCGCGGGGGTCAATCCAGCATAAGGGGTGTGCTGCGGCGCGGCACTGGGAGGAAGCTCGTTCACCTGACCATGGTACGCGGCTCATCAGCTGAGCCCACCTCGATTTGGTCCGGCGTGCTCACCGCCGTTGCG
This sequence comes from Burkholderiales bacterium 28-67-8, assembly GCA_002281415.1. Lineage (GTDB taxonomy): Bacteria > Pseudomonadota > Gammaproteobacteria > Burkholderiales > Burkholderiaceae_C > PBB1. Next base: position 1,775 of record NCFZ01000144.1, read on the forward strand.
CCCGCTGCTGCCGCGCGTGGAGGTCGCGACATCATCTCGGTTGCAGATTCTGCGACGCCGATCGAGGAAAAAAATGAGTCTTGAAACAGGCTTGATTCCTGCCACTTGGGGTTGCGTTGTGCCCTGCGCGCAGCAACCGTGGATGCCAGAGTTGTCCATGCGGCATCCAGCAAGGGTGTCGGGCCCGTTTCGCGCGAGGTTTGAGCTGCCCCTGCGGGAGTTCCGAGTGGCATGGCCGCTCTCAATTCGGATATGCCGGGAAGCTTTTGTGCGTTGATCCAAAGGTGTTTGATGCCGCAGGCTGTCAGAACTGACTGACGGACCTGCAGGCTCCGCCTGGACCGGGGTCGATCAGCATCAAGATCCACCGCCAGAAGCACACGTCCGTCGCTCTCACACAGGGCAAAGGTGACGTAACTCGAACCCAGCAGGGCATACCAGTAACGCACTTTCGCCACGTCGTTCGGCTTGCAAAAGCGCACCAAGGCGAGTTTGGGCACGATCAGATGCCGAGGAAAAGCGCTTCGAAGAAGTTGATACACGCTGCGCTCGTCGCCAGTCAAAACCGCGCGTGCTGAAACGGCCCACTCTTTAGGCAACGCGGGAGCGTGCGGGGTCGATCTGCGCGTCCACGCGCCCAACAAACAACCCAGCAATAAAGCCGCAAGCATGGGCAGGAGCAAAACAGCAAGGCTGACGTTCATGATCACGGAGGAGATGTTAAACAACCAGCCGAAGTAAGACGCAACTTCGAACCCGTCGATTCTGGTACAGTCTCGGGCTGTCCTTGGAGTTCGTCTGCAAGGAGCTGGGACGGGCTCTCGCTTGTCCGCAAACGCTTGAGCGGCTGCCATTTCAAGAAGCAGTTCCGAAAGCAACCCGATTCCAGTGGTATCCCCGCTGGGCAATTTTTTAGTCATTTATCTGGAAAAAACCATGAAAACCTTCAGCGCCAAACCGGCTGAGGTGACGCATGAGTGGTTTGTGATTGACGTGACCGATAAGGTTCTCGGCAGGGTGGCCAGTGAAGTCGCCCTCCGGTTGCGCGGCAAGCACAAGGCCATTTACACGCCACACGTCGACACGGGCGATTTCATCGTCATCGTCAATGCGGACAAGATTCGCGTCACTGGCAACAAGGCCAACGACAAGATCTACTACCGTCACACGGGTTACCCGGGCGGTATCTACGGCACCAAGTTCAAGGACATGCAGGCCAAGCACCCAGGCCGCGCCCTCGAAAAGGCTGTCAAGGGCATGTTGCCCAAAGGCCCACTGGGCTACGCCATGGTCAAGAAGCTCAAGGTCTACGCAGGCGATGCCCATCCGCACGCTGCGCAGCAACCCAAAGTTCTGGAACTCTAAGGGGACACGTGATGATCGGAAATTGGAACTACGGCACAGGCCGTCGCAAGTCATCCGTGGCACGTGTCTTCATGAAGAAGGGCACCGGACAAATTCTCGTCAACGGCAAGTCCGTTGAGGACTACTTTGGCCGGCAGACCTCGATCATGATCGTCAAGCAGCCCTTGATGCTCACGTCGAACGACGCTGCCTTCGATGTGAAGGTGAACGTGCACGGTGGTGGCGAGTCCGGGCAAGCCGGGGCCGTGCGCCACGGCATCACCCGCGCCCTGATTGATTACGACGCAGCGCTCAAGCCTGAATTGAGCCGCGCCGGATTCGTCACCCGTGACGCCCGTGAAGTCGAACGTAAAAAGGTCGGTTTCCACGGTGCTCGTCGCCGCAAGCAGTTCAGCAAGCGTTAATCGACGCTGTCTGCTGGTTGGAAGAAGCCGCCTACGGGCGGCTTTTTCGTTCCTGGGCGACCTGCAACGTAATGCCCTGACGGTTCGCAGGTTGTGGGGCCTGAGCAGATAATCCCTGGAGAGTTTTGTAAGTCGGGAGACGCCACATGAGTTCAGTCGCACAAGCAACAGCAGACCAGTCCAACTCGCAGGAGCCACCACCGCCTTTGGTCTTCACCGACAGCGCGGCATCCAAGGTGAAGGAGTTGGTCGATGAAGAGGGCAACCCCGATCTGAAGTTGCGCGTGTTTGTTCAGGGCGGCGGATGCTCAGGCTTTCAGTACGGGTTCACTTTCGATGAAGTGATGAACGAAGACGACAGCCGCATGGACAAGAACGGTGTCACCTTGCTGATCGATGCGATGAGCCTGCAGTACCTGATGGGTGCCGAGATCGACTACAAGGACGACTTGCAGGGTGCTCAGTTCGTCATCAAGAACCCCAACGCCACGACGACTTGTGGCTGCGGATCGAGTTTTTCGGTTTGAACTGAACCTGCTGTCATTTCGCTTCAACTGCCGCCTGCGGGCGGCAGTTGCTTTTGGACTGAACCGAAAGCGTCAACCGCTCGCCGGGTACACGGCTCCCAACACCCGCAGTCCTGCCGCGCCGGTGGCGGCAGGCAGGTTTCCCGGGCGACGGTCAACACACAGTTGGGCAAGCCACGCAAAGGCCACGGCTTCGACCCCGTCAACCGGTATGCCGTGAGCGGCGGTCGACTCGATCTTGACCTGCGGCAGATGTCGGGCCAGAAGCCTCATCAGGTGATCATTCTTGGCGCCGCCGCCGCAAACCAGCAGGCTGCTGGCGTCTGGTGCGTGACGGCGTAGGGAGTCTTCACAGGCCCAGGCCGTCAGTTCGGCAAGACTGGCCTGCACGTCTTCGGGTCTGAGTGCGTCGGCCCCCCCTCGTCGCAGGCAGTCCTTCAACCATTGCTCGTTGAACAAGTCCCGGCCTGTGCTCTTGGGCGGCTTCATCGCGAAGAATGGTTCGTCTTGCATGGCGCGCAGCAAGCGGTCGTTGGCCTCACCCGTCGATGCCCACTCGCCACCCCGGTCGCAAGGTTGCTGCAAATGCAAGTTGGCCCAGTAGTCCATCAGCACGTTGCCGGGGCCGCAATCGAATCCGATGGTGAGCCGATCCCGAGCCAGTACCGACATGTTGCTCATGCCGCCGAGATTCAGAACGGCGACCGTGTGATCGCCCGAACCCAGGAAGAACGCCCGGTGGAATGCCGGCACCAGCGGCGCCCCCTGGCCACCCGCTGCGATATCCCGGGAGCGGAAATCAGCAACCACATCGATGCCAGTCAACTCGGCCAGCAGCGCTGCATTGTTGATTTGCAGTGTGTAACCCGTCCCGTCAAATTCTCGGGGGCGGTGGCGCACCGTCTGCCCGTGGGCCCCGATGGCCGTTACCTTGCAGGGCGCCATGTGCGCCTGCTCCAACACGCTCGCGGTGACCTCGGCGTAGACGCGAGCCAGCGCATTGGCCACAAGGGCGGCACGGTGCAGTTCATTCGGGCCGGACACATTGAGCTGCAACAGCTCTTGCATCACCTCGGATCGGAAGGGGCGATGTGCATGGGCCAGGATGTCCACGGACAGGGGCAGATTGGCGTCGCTCAGGCGCACCAGCACTCCGTCGACGCCATCTAGCGACGTACCGGACATCAACCCGATGAAGATCCGACTCATGGGCTCACCCTGCAAATGCAAAGGCCCGCTTTCGCGGGCCGCCACAGGCCGAAATGGGTCATCGCCTGGGAGCCGTCGGAATCACTCGAACGAAGAGACCGATCCGCCCGAGGTTCCAGCGGCATCCAGCTGGAGCCGAACCGACTGAGTCGTCTTGGCCAGCTCACGGCTGGACATCGGAGTGAGTGCCAACGTGTCTGCCAGCGCCGCGATCGACGCAGGGTCCTTTTGAATTCCACCCACCTTGAACTCGAAGTGCAGGTGCGGCCCGGTCGCCCAGCCCGTGGCGCCGACAGCACCGATGCGCCCACCCTGTTCTACGGACTGGCCCCTGCGCACATCCATGCGGCTGAGGTGGGCATAGACCGTGCAGCGATCCTTGCCGTGCTTGACGCTCACCACGTTGCCGTAGCCGTTTTTCCAACCCGCGAAATCGACAACACCGTCGGCGACGGTGCGCACCGGCGTACCTGACGGTGCACCGTAGTCGACACCCTGGTGCTGGCGCCAGTTTTGAAGAATCGGATGGAAGCGCATCGCAAAGCCCGATGTGATGCGCGAAAACTGCATGGGACTAGCCAGAAACGCGCGCTGCTTGCTCCGACCGTTGAAGTCGAAGTAGGCTCCGCGGCCGCCCTTGTCGGACGCCTCGAACCAGATGGCCGAATGGGATCGTCCCCGGCTCACGAACTCCGCCGCAAGAAGTCGCCTGGCCGACTGGTTCCAAGTCACCGGCTCACCGTCAGCCAGCAAGGCTTCGTAGGACACGGTAAAGCTGTCGCCACGCCTCAGGTCACGGTGAAAGTTGATTTCGGACGCAAACACTTCGGACAGTTGCACAGCAACCGAATCGGGGATGCCCGCTTCATCGGTCGCGCTGAACAGCGAGTTGCCCACGATCCCGCTGCGCAACTGGACACTGGCTTCCAGTGGGGCGGTTTCAACGCGAACCACAAAGCGGTCGCCCTCACGCAGGATTCGCAAGCGCGTGAAATGGCTGTCGATCTGCTCGGCTCGCCGGGTCGGGTACCGCCCGATCAGTTCCTCGAGCGCCCCCGATCCATCGGTTCGCACCTGAACTCATTGCGAAACAAGGAAAGGCTGATGTTCGAGAGCGATTGGATCTGACCGCTCAGGTCGTCAGAGGCAACCGACTCGGTGATCCAGGTCTGCGGCGTCGAGGCTCGATCAACGCCCGGCGGAGCCACGCCGAAGGCCGTGGCTCCAAAGCCCGCCAGCGCCAGAACCACCGCCGCTGCCAAGCTGCGCGGGTGCCGCTGAACCAGGCGCTTGGCGCGCAGGCTCAATCGGGTGGCGGCTTGGTCAATGAAGTCGTCTGAACTCAAGGTGTCGTGCGCCATGCGCGCTGGTTGGATGCCAACATCTGGCAACACCAGACGATCATTGACGATGAAGAGAACCCATAAAATAGAGGGCTGGCCTCCATTCCGAAAACTGACTCGGAACCCGAGCATGCTCTGATTCCCACCCTTTGTCAGAGCTCCTCAGAGTATACCGACAGGGCCCCACGGATTCGACGCCCGAATTGTTTCGCTTTGTCTCGATAACCCTCATCTTTCTCCTATGACGCAGACCCCTCCCATTGATTCGTCGCGCGTCGAAAGGCAGCCTCATCCCGTGACGGACAGCGTGCTCGCAGCCATGAGTGCCACG
>NCFZ01000145.1 GCA_002281415.1 Burkholderiales bacterium 28-67-8
AACGGCGCAGGACGTGCTGGACGAATTCGATTTGGAACCGCTCACGCGAACCCAGTCACCGAGCGCATCACCGAGTTCCCAAGCTGCTGACAGGGATCCGTTGCTTGACGCGATGGGGCATGAATTGGTCTCCATGGATGCGCTGGTCGCCCGCACGGGATGGTCGACGCAGGCCATCAATGTCAGGCTGCTTGATCTAGAGTTGTCTGGGCGAGTGGTCAGGCGGCCGGGGCAGCTTTTCCAGCGGATTGAAACCGCCTGAGTTCGTTGTGGCCAACAGGGTGATCGCCCAAACTCCTCGGGTATAGTCAATTCATGTTCGATGTGCTTGTGTACCTGTACGAGAACTATTGGCGTCCGGACGCATGTCCGGACCAGGCTCGGCTGACAAGAAAACTTTCGTCAGTCGGGTTCGAGTCTGACGAAATCCAAGAAGCGTTGTCTTGGCTTGAGGGCTTGGCAGGCGCTGCCGAGTCTTATGTGGGTGAGCAAGGTGAATCCAGCCTTCGCGTGTATTCGCCCTCTGAACAGGTACACCTCGGTGAACACTCGATCGGGTTCATCAGTTTTCTTGAGTCGGCGGGGGTGTTGCCACCACCGATGCGCGAGATGGTCATTGACCGAGCCAGCGTCATTCCGGGCGGTCCGCTCGATCTGGAAGATCTGAAGATCATCGTGCTGATGGTCTTTTGGAGCCTCGGGGAAGAGCCCGACGCACTGATTCTTGACGAGTTGTTCGTCGACGAAGAAGACCGGTTGATTCATTGAAATGCACCAACACAGAAGCCGCCCTCGGGCGGCTTCTGTGTTGGTGCATGCCGGACAGCGTCGGCGTCAGCGAGTCAATTCAGCAGTCGGCCGGGATTTTCCTCCAGCTTGGCCAGCGCACTGCGTGTTGCGCGCTCCATCAGCGATTCGTCTTGGACTGGAACCAGCAACCCGGCCTGCAGGAATGCGGCAAGCCTTTGTTGCTGAAACAAGATGGCACGTCCCTGAGGCGAGACGAACAGCGAGAGTTGCCGGTGCATGCCACGCCACGCGAGCTGGACCGAGTCATTGCGGTTTCGATAGTCCAACATGAACCAGCTACCGACTTGCAGCTCGCGCGCCCAGACGTTCATCGCCGGAGTTGGCGTTGAGCCACCGCTCGCTACGACCTCAAGATCTCCACTTTCATGCGCCGACAAGTCCAGCACCAAGGACTCGTCGATCTCCAGATCGTCGGCATCAGGAAGAAGCTCCTCAAGCGTCTCCAAACGATCCATCAACTGATCCAGTCTTTCCTTCGATATCGACACCGTACGGGCAGTGAAGGCTGCCGCGAGCGACTGATTGAGATGCTGAATGTGCTCATCCTGCTCGGCACGCCCCACGCCTGAACTGTCCATACCCTCACGCAGGACTTTCAGCAAGGGCGGTAGCCGACGGATCACATCAGCGCGCTCCTCCTGAGACACCTTCGCGCTTGCCGACCATATCAACTCAGCGGCGGTGCGTTTCATCGCCTTGATGTCTTCACTGTGTAGCCCGGACTTCACTGCCGTCATCGCCAACACGTCGGCCCAGACGTGAAACAGAAACTCACGAACCCCGTCCTGAACAGGGACCTCGTTGAGCATCTTTCGCAACTCGATCGTGAACTGGATGGCCAGGGTCTCACGCTGTTCGACCTGTTCAGCCAGAGAGACTCCCTTGCGGGAAGCTTCGTTTTCGTTCTTGAAGTAGTGCTCGAGGAAGCGCTCGAATTCGGTCAACACCGTCTGGAAAACGCGGCTGCCAGTGTCGGGATAAGCCTCAACCACCTGCACCACTCGCTTGATTTCCTTCTCGACCGCGCCACCTGCGAGTTGCGTGTTGTTCGCATCAAACCCCATGACGCAGGCACCCATGCAGTCGATCAGCCGCCTTGCCGGGTGCGTACTGGTTGCGAAAAAGTCAGGCTCGCCAACCGCCACCCGCAGCACCGGCATCTGAAGCCGAGCAAACCAGACCCTTACCGCGGCGGGGATGCGATCCTCGGTCAAGATGCTCTGGAACAAAAGGGCAACCACTTCGATGGTGGCCCGCTCATCAGCGGTTGATGCCGACGCCTTGAGCCCACGCCTGTGTTGACGCAACTCATCCAGCAAGGCGTGTGTGCCCTCGGGACTGGCGAGTTGCCCGTCTTGGTCCACTGGCGCCAGGCGAGTAGCAATGTCATGCTGCACGCGCGTGATGGCAGCATCCAGATCGGCGGAGACCTGTATGCCCTGTCCTGAACGCGAATTCGTTGCATGGCGCCCGATCAGCCGATTCAAACGACCCAGCACGGCTTCGACATGCCCCGAACCGTCCCCTGCAGATCCAACAGCAGCCGTCATCAGGCGCGTGTCCTGATCCATGCCGAGCGGACTTCCGATCGCCGAAACATGACCGAAGCCAGCCTCGGTTGCAGCGCTGACACCCGACCTAGCCCCGGCACCGGTCGTGTCCGAAGGCCGCCGAATAAATGGCCGCAGGTCGATCTCTGGGAGTATTCCCTGGTCCATCAGGAGAACATTCGCCTCGTGGTAGGCCCCCGCTGCGAAGTGCGAAACCTCATCGTGCAGCACGCCTTGAAGAGTGCGCCAGGTGCTGTGATTAAGGCCTGCGGCTCGCCATGTGCTGACAGCAATCCGAGCCAGAACCTCGGGCCGCAAGATGTCGTTCGCATCGAGATCCTCACGCCCTTCGATACAGACGATCCGCAAGCGCAGATCATTGAACTCCCACGACACCCGCTCCTTGATCGCCAATGACAACCTAGAGCTGAGGATCTCAGCCTCAATAGTTTCGTTGTCAACGAGGCTGAAACTCTGCCGACCACCATGGACGGGCAGGCTCACGGCAGCCGCGGTCGGCACCAAACCATCGGATGCAGTTCCACGCAAAACCATCAGCGCGCCCTGCAGCCAGAAGCCAGCCCCGAGCTTGAAATCGTCTTCGGCGCTGCGGCGACGAGCCATCGTCGGCGGAGAAGCCAACTCCTCCACCAACCGCCGAGCACCATGTCCGACCGCTTGGCTGACGGCGGGAAGCCCCCTGACCAATCCATCGACGAACAACCGGCGCGATTCCGCCGCCAATCCGGTCGCGTTCGTGTCAGGCACCATCACGTTGGATTTCTGCAGGCTAAACCGCCGCTCCGGCGTTCGGATCGTCCGGATCTATTTCCTTGGCGGTTGCCTTGATCAGGTCTTCACGCTTGACACCCAACCACATGGCGATCGCTGCGGCCACGAAAACGGATGAGTAAACACCGAACAGGATGCCTATGGTCAGTGCCACGGCGAAATAGTGCAGGGTAGGCCCACCAAAGATCAGCATCGATATCACCATCATGAGTGTGCAGCCGTGGGTAATGATCGTGCGGCTGATGGTGCTGGTGATCGCGTGGTCAATGACTTCCTGCGTGTTCAGCTTGCGATACTTACGAAATGCCTCGCGAACGCGGTCGAAGATCACCACCGACTCGTTGACCGAGTAGCCGAGTACCGCAAGTACCGCTGCAAGCACCGAGAGGGAAAATTCCCACTGAAAAAATGCGAAGAAGCCAACGATGATGATCACATCGTGAAGGTTGGCGATGATGCCGGCAACCGAGAACTTCCACTCAAAGCGCAGAGCCAAGTACATCATGATGCCGGCGATGGTGACGGCGAGCGCAAGAGCCCCATCGCGAGCCAACTCGGAGCCCACCGACGGCCCGACAAACTCACTGCGTTGCAGCCTGACCTTTTCGGAACCCACCTCCCCGCAAACAGGCACGCTGGCCTCAATGCCCTTGTCAGACTTGACTTGCTGCGTGCTGACTGAACTTCCCTCTGCCTTGCAGAGTTCGCCAAACACCCGGCCGACCATGTCGGCCTGTTTGATATCGGACCGCGCCGGCAAGCGAATCAGGACATCGTGAGAGGTACCGAAGTTCTGGACTTGCACTTCGCCGAATTGCAATGATTCGACAGCTGAACGAACGCGGTCGATTTCTGCTGGCTGCGAGTACGCCACCTCGATGACCGTGCCGCCGGTGAACTCGATCGAAAAATGGAGCCCACGGTTCGCGATGAAAAATACCGCTGCGATGAATGTCAACGCAGAAATCGCATTGAGCACCAACGCGTGCCGCATGAAGGGGATGTCGCGTCGAATCCTGAAGAATTCCATGTGTATTCCTTGTGCTACGACGGTACGTCAGAAGACGAACAACACACTCAGGTCTTTGCGGCCGTCTGCGTGGCCGGCCGCCAAACCTGCCCGATGGAGACTTCCTTGAGCTTTTTCTGTTGCCCGTACCAGAGGTTCACCAAGCCGCGGGAGAACACCACCGCAGAGAACATCGAGGTCAGGATGCCCAGGCAGTGGACAACTGCGAAGCCTCTGACAGGTCCAGAGCCGAAGGCCAACAGCGACAACCCAGCGATGAGTGTGGTGACGTTCGAGTCAAGGATGGTGGTGAACGCACGCTCGTAGCCGTTATGGATCGCCGATTGAGGCGATGACCCATTGCGCAACTCCTCACGAACTCGTTCGTTGATCAAGACATTCGCGTCGATCGCCATCCCCAAGGTCAACGCGATCGCTGCCATTCCTGGCAACGTCAGACTGGCCTGCAACATGGACAGCACCGACACAAGCAGCAAGAGATTGAACCCCAGTGCCAACGTCGAGATCGTTCCAAAAAGCATGTAATAAGCGCACATGAAAACGGCAATTGCAGCAAACCCGTAAAGCACGCTGTCAAAGCCCTTGGCAATGTTTTCAGCGCCCAGGCTTGGACCGATGGTGCGCTCCTCGATGATCTCCATTGGCGCAGCCAGCGAGCCTGAACGCAACAACAACGCGGTATCAGCGGCCTCGGTCGAACTCATCCGTCCAGAAATCTGCACGCGACCGCCGGCGATTTCCGCTCGGATCACAGGCGCGGTAATCACCTCGCCCTTTCCCTTTTCGAACAAAAGTATCGCCATCCTTTTGCCAATATTGTCTCGGGTGACATCCTTGAAGATGCGCGAGCCCTTGGCGTCAAGCGTGAGGTTCACGGTTGGCTCTTGAGTTTGTGAGTCGAAGCCGGTTTGGGCATCCGTGAGGTTCTCTCCCGTCAAGATCACTTGCCGCTTAACGATCACGGGTCGGCTGTTTCTCTCCGTGTAACGCTCGGTGCCAAAAGGAACGGGCCCCGTGCCTCCTGCGGCGGCTGCAGCCTCAATGCTCTCGTCAACCATTCGGACTTCCAGGGTGGCCGTACGGCCAATGATGTCCTTGGCCTTGGCAGTGTCCTGAACGCCAGGCAGCTGAACCACCACCCGATCAGAGCCTTGCTGCTGAATCACAGGCTCAGACACGCCAAGCTCGTTGACGCGATTGTGCAAAGTCGTGATGTTCTGCTTGACCGCAGCATCTTGAACCCGTTTGATCACCTCAGGCTTCAGGATGCCCGACAGTTTGAACCGATCAACATCTTGGGACTCAGTCCATTGAAGGTCGCGTAGCTCCTCTTCCACAACCCTGCGGGCGGCAAGAAGGGTGGCGTGGTCACGGAAAAGAACCACCACCGCTTCGCCTTCCCGGGCGATGCCGACATGCCGAACATTCTTATCGCGCAGCAACAGTCGGCAATCACCCGCTAAAGATTCCGCCCTTTTTGTGACGACTGACTTCATGTCGACCTGCATCAAGAAATGCACACCCCCGCGCAAATCCAGCCCGAGCGACATCGGCAGAGCCTTCAGCGACGTCAACCACGACGGCGACCGCGACAGCAGGTTCAAGGCGACGATGTAGTTGGGATCACCGAGCTCCGGATTCAATGCCTTACCGATCGCGTCCTTCGCCTTGATTTGCAGGTCGGTGTCTCGAAAGCGTGCCTTGATCGAATTGCCATCGAACAACACGACCTCTGCCTTCAAGCCAGCGTCCCCCAGCGCCTGCTGGACCCGAACCACCAGAGAAGCGTCTACCTTGAGGATCGCCCGGGCGCTGCTGACCTGAACCGCAGGCGCCTCTCCGAATAAGTTTGGCAAGGTGTAAATCACGCCGACAAGCAAAGCCATCAGCAAGATCACATATTTCCAAAGGGGGTAGCGGTTCATGACACCTTCCTGCCTGTCCGATATTGAACAAATCCGGCGCGAAGCCCGGCCCACCAACAGTCAAGCGGGGCGCAAGACCCCCTCAATTTACTTGAAGGTCCCTTTCGGCAGCACCTGAACCACCGAGGAGAGCTGAACTTGCAGCTCGACGCCGGCAGCGACCTCAACGCCCAAGTAGGTCTCTCCGACCTTGGAAACCCGACCAAGGAGACCGCCAGCGAT
>NCFZ01000146.1 GCA_002281415.1 Burkholderiales bacterium 28-67-8
GGTTGCCCATGGGCAACCTACTTCTTCTTGCGATGCACTGACGAGATCACTTTCGCAATGGCCTCGAATTCGGCCATGTGCGCCGAAGTCGATCTGGTGACCAAGGCAATGACGCGTTCGGGTGCGGGTGGCGCCAGCGGGCGGGATTTCAAAGCCAGGTTGTCGAGCAATCCGCTGTGAACGGCCAGCTCCGGCAGCAACGCCACGCCCATGCCGGAGGCCACCATTTGCACCAGGGTCAGCAAGCTGGTGGCCTCGATGCCATCCACGCTGGCCGCTTCCTTCGCGCTGCAGGCCGCCAGCGCGTGATCCCGCAGGCAGTGCCCTTCTTCGAGCAACAGCAAGCGCTCGGTCCACTCGTTGCTGAGCTGGATGGCGCGTCCGGTGATGGTCGGGTCTTGCTCTTGGCCGACCAGCCAGAACCTGTCCTTGTACAGCGGCAGCACCCGCAGATCACCAGTGTCGTAAGGCAGCGCGATCAAGACGAAATCGAGCTGCCGGTTGCGCAGCCGCTCGAGCAGGAGAGCGGTGAGGTCCTCGCGCAGCGCCAGCTGCACCTGTGGAAATGTTTCACGCAGCGCCGGCATCGCCGTTGGCAGCACGAACGGCGCAATGGTGGGAATGACGCCCAGCCGCAACTGCCCATGCATGGGCTTGGAGGCGTCTGAGGCGAACTCGCTCAAGTCTTCTGCTGCCGCCAGCACCTGGACTGCCCTGGCCACCACCTCCACCCCCACCGCAGTGAGGGCCACCGTCTGTTTGTCGCGCTCCACCAGCTGGACGCCCAGCGTCGATTCCAGATCCTTCAGGCCGGCGCTCAGCGTGGATTGGCTCACGAAGCACGCCTGGGCCGCACGTGTGAAGTTCAGGTGCTCGGCCAGCGCGAGCAGGTAGCGCAGTTGTCTGAGGGAGGGCAGGGCGGCCATCGGGTTTTTCTTGGCAGGATATGTGATCGGTATTTCAGATTGAATCAATCTAAATTATCCGTTAGACCGATTGATGGATGAGGTCAAGAATTCACTCCAACGCAACCCACCCCAACCCCAAGGAGCTGAAAAATGGCACGTCCCGAAATCAAGACCTACCAAAACCTCGAAGCCGCTTTCGCCGGCGAATCGATGGCCCACATCAAGTACCGCTACTTCGCCAAATTGGCCCGCGCTGCGGGTGACGAGGACACGGCACGCATCTTCGAGCACACCGCAGATCAGGAAGTGATGCATGCCTTCGGTCATCTCGACTTGCTCTACCCGGCCGCTGAAATCACGCCCGCCAAGGCGCTGCAAATTGCCATCGACGGCGAAACCTACGAGTACACCGAGATGTACCCGGGCTTTCGCAAGACCGCCGTCGAAGAAGGCGAAGCTGCCGCTGTGGCCGAGATCGATGGGCAGATCGGCGAATCCAAAGCCCACGCCGAGCAGTTCAAGGCGGTGCTGGAGAAGGCGGCCAAGCGTTTCGCCGCCTTGGCCAAAGTCGAAGAGCGTCACGCCGGTCACTACCAGAAGGCCCTCGACGCCATCCAGTCCTGAGCCCGGTCACCCTGATTCACAGATTCAATTTTTTGGAGAACCCCATGAAAGTTTGGCAATGCATCGTTTGCGGTTTCATCTACGACGAAGCCCAAGGTCTTGTTGACCACGGCATCGCTGCCGGCACCCGTTTCGCAGACATCCCCGAAGGCTGGGAATGCCCCGACTGCGGCGTGTCCAAGGCGGACTTCGAAATGGTCGAGATCGGCTGATCGAGCAGCAGCGCCCCCTGGACCCGCCGGCTCAAAGCCCGGTGATCGTGGGCGCCGGTTTGGCGGCGTGAACCATGCCCTGAGCCAAACTGGCGGCCCGAGCCCGAAGGAGAACATTGCGATGATGAACTTGCCTGCGCACCAACTGACCATGACGGTGCTCATGACCCCCGACACAGCCAACTTTTCCGGCAACGTGCATGGCGGCGCCATTCTGAAACTGCTGGACGAGGTGGCTTACGCCTGTGCCAGTCGTTACGCACGCAGCTATGTCGTGACGATGAGCGTGGACCAAGTGACATTCAGGCAGCCTGTTCACGTTGGTGAGATGGTCCACTTTCTGGCTTCGGTCAACTACACGGGTCGCTCATCCATGGAGGTGGGCATCAAGGTGGTGGCTGAAGACATCCGTGCGCAGGTTGTGCGGCATGTCAACAGTTGCTTCTTCACCATGGTGGCGGTGGACGATGCGCTCAAGCCTGTTCAGGTGCCCTCACTGGAGCCATCGACGCCTGATGAGCTGCGGCGCTATGAGATGGCGCAAAAGCGCAAACAAGCGCGCCTGAGTGTTTTGTCTTGACGCGGGCACCCTGTCTCGCCGTCCGTTTGCACCCTGCGCCCACACAACAGCAGCGAGCCCATCTGTCACGACCAGAGGGCAGGGCATTGATCGATCCGGAGAAGATGTCATGACCTGTATTTCGATATTTTGCGAAATACAATAACGACATGCTTGAACAGTTCAAAGCCTTGGCCAGTGACGTCCGCCTCGAGATGCTCCACTGGCTCAAAGACCCTGCGGAAAATTTCCCACCGACCCATGCGCCCAACGGCTGGGCCGATGGGGTGTGCGTGACGCACATTCAGCAAAAAGCCGGCCTGTCGCCGTCGACCACGTCGAATCACTTGGCGGTTCTGCAAAGGGCAGGGCTGGTGACGACAACGCGTATCGGACAGTGGACATACTGCCGCCGCAACGAGCAGGCGATCGGCGAACTGTCGACGCGCCTTCAAAAAGACCTGTAAGCCACCACCTCAGCTGCGCCAGCGCCCGGTTCTATATTTCGTTAATTCGCGAATCGCAAAAGTTATGAACTTCAACCCACCCCCCGATCCAAACGCTGCCCACTCCCGATCCCAGGGATTTCGGCGCATGTTCGCCCCGGGGCGACTGACCTTGGGCGCATTTTTCCCACTGGCAGCCTATTGCGGTGACACACCCAATCTGGAGGGGCAGGCCGAGCTGGCCGCGCTTGCAGATCAGGGAGGCTTCAGCGCGCTGTGGACGCGTGACGTGCCGCTGCAGGACCCGAGCTTCGGGGATCTGGGGCAGGTGATCGACCCTTTCGTCTGGATGGGCTACATGGTCAACCACGTCAAGCAGGCTGCCTTGGCCACCGGCTCCCTGATCCTGCCTTTGCGGCACCCCATCCACGTGGCCAAGGCCGCAGCCTCCATCGACCAGCTTTCATGCGGCCGCTTTGTGATGGGCGTGGCTTCTGGTGACCGACCGATTGAGTTCCCGGCTTTTGGCAAGGTGCACGCCACGCGCGGCGACACATTCCGGGAGTCGTTGACCTACATCCAGCGCTTGCTGGCAGAAGACTACCCACAGATCCGGAGTGATTTGGGTCTTCTGCAAGATGCCAATTTGCTGCCCAAACCATTTGCTGGGCGCATTCCCGTGGGCGTCACTGGAAGCAGTCAGCAAAACTTGGCATGGGTCGCACAACACAGCGATTTCTGGCTGACCTACCCCCGGCCGCCGCAGCTCCACGCACAGGTGATGGAGCAATGGCATCAGGCGGTACGGGCGTGTGGCGATGTCGGCGAGAAGCCTGTTGCTCAGTCGCTCTACATCGACCTGAGTGAGGACTCGAGGCACGCGCCGCGCCCTATCCATCTGGGTTTTGAACTCGGACGCGAAAGCTTGGTGGAGCTCCTGCACGCCTACCAACAAATGGGCGTCAACCATGTGGCTTTTGTCTTGAAGTTGTCCCGACGTCCGGTCAGAGACGTGATCCAGGAACTCATTGAGGAAGTCATTCCCCATTTCCCCGCCAACCCTGTTTGAACCCCATGAACACACACAAACTCTACGCACTCGACTTCGCCTTCTACAGCTCCAGCGGCGTTTACGGCTTCGAGGCTCAGTGCCAGATGATCAAGAAGATCGGCTACGACGGTCTGCACTTTTCGGCCTGGGACGGCCTGCGCTGGGACACCGTCCAGCAAATCGTGGGCGCCAAGGCACGCCATGGCATCGAGGTGACGGGCATCTACACCGTACTGGACTTGCGCCACGGTGCGGCCGATCCGCGCAACTCGGGCATCCTGAAAATGCTCGAAACCCTGCAGGAATGCACCACCGTCAACCTCTCGATTCGCGGTGCTGGCGCTGGTATCCAGCCTGGCAGCGCCGAAGGATTGGCACCGGTCAGTGCCTGGCTGAAGGACGCGCTGGCCATCTGCGAGCGGCGCGGCTTCGATTTGCTGCTGTACCCGCACATCAACTTCTGGATGGACACTCACTCGGTCGCGGTCAGCCTGGCTCAAGACCTCGACCACCCAAACCTGGGCATCGTGTTCACTGGCTTTCATTGGTACGCCCAGGAAGGTGGCAATCCCTTGACCGTGCTGCAGGCCTGTTTGCCCTACCTGCGCCAGGTTCACCTGTCGGGCAGTCGCCGCAGCCCGCTGGGTTTCGGCAAGGTGGCCACCATCGAACCGCTCGATGTGGGCGAGTGCGACAACCTGGCCATCATCGGTTTGCTCAAGCGACTGGGCTATGCCGGACCCATGGGCTATCTGGGTTGGGACGAGGGTGGCAACCCGTTCAACAAACTCAAGCGCTCGCTCCATGCCTTGCAGGAAATGATTGCCCTGTCAGACGAAAACCCGAGCTGGTGTGGTCATCTCGATTAGATCGCCGGTAAGCCAGGCAGTGAGTCTGCCGAGAAATGCACTGATCCAGAAAGAAGCCACGTCCATTCAAACAATGGAAAAGGGAGTCGGGCTTGCGGTGCGCCTTCCAGTTTCGGCTGGGTGATCCGCAACCGTGTCGTTGCCCCGAAAGGCACGTGGCAACGGCATCGGTCAAGTTGCAGCCAAGTGCTGCCGCAAGAATGCCAAAAGCACCTGGTTGCGCTGCAGGCGCATGCGCTCGGCGGTCGACACCGCGCTGATCAGCGAACCGAACTTGGCCTGTGGCGCCCAGCCGGGCAACACACGCACCAGGCTTGTGTCCGCCAGACCGCCCTGGCACAGGTAATCAGGCAACATGGCGATGCCGAGACCGGCGGTCACCGCCGCCGTCACGGCCTCGGGGTTGTCGACGTGATAGCGGCTGTTCACGCGCACCCGGGCAATCTCTCCGGCACAAGCCAGCACCCACAGATCGTCGGAGGCTTCGCGCCAGTAGCTCAGGCAGTTGTGCCGAGCCAGGTCGTCGGGGCTTAGCGGCGTGCCGGCGCTGGCCAGATAGGCCGGCGCTGCGACCAGGGTCCACCCGACGACCGCCACGGGTTCGCTCATCAGGCCTTGCGGCGGTGATGAGCTCCAACGCAGCGCGAAGTCGATTCGTTCATAGGCGACATCGACCATGCGATCGGTGAGTTGCAGTTCGACTTCGATCGCCGGGTGCATGAGAAGGAACTCGGGCAACTTGGTGGCCAATACGCGCTGACCCCAGGACACCGAGGCCGACAAGCGGATGCGTCCGGTCAGCTCGGAGCGCAGCGCGCGCAGCCGCTCTTCGCCTGCACTCATCTCGGCCAGGGCGCGGCGCGCGAACTCGGCGTAGGCCTCGCCTGCCGGCGTGAGCGCAATGCGTCGAGTGCTGCGTGCGAACAACGTCGCGCCGACCAGTTGCTCGAGCTGCGCCACGCGCTTGCTCACCACGCTCTTGCTCACGTCGAGTTCCAACGCCGCACGGCTGACGCTGGCGCAGTCGGCCACTTTGACGAACGCAGCAAGCATGTCGGAGGAGATGGTCATTGTTTCCAAATTGGAGACAAAGCGTTCGCATTGGAGCAGCTGCTTTTCCCTGCGTCAATCCATAAAGTGCGTCTGCATCGTGGCATTCGAAGTCACTCGCACCGCACAGGAAAACCCATGAGCACCCACATTTGCGTTGATCCCGTCACCAGCCATTGCCGCAAGATTCGTCCGAAATCCGTGCGCGCGACGATGCGCTACACCGTCGACAACGGCGTCTCCCCGGACTACTACTTTTACGATCCCGATCCGTCAGTGACGCTGAATCCGCCGGGCACCGACGCGCGCGAGGTCGACATCCACGATGCATGGCCGCGTGTCGCTGACTTGTCGGTCGAGCGCGAGGGGTTTGAGTTGCACGACTTCGGATCGGGTTTCGACCAGTTCGACGACGACGCCTTGATCCGGGCCAACTTCTACCCGCAGGTCATCGATTTCGTGAAACAGCACACCGGCGCGCGGCGCGTCGTGGTCTTCGATCACACGCTGCGCAAGCGTCTGCCCGCCGACCTGCAGCAGCAAACGACCGTGCAGCGCCCGGCAGTGATGCTCGTGCACAGCGAC
>NCFZ01000147.1 GCA_002281415.1 Burkholderiales bacterium 28-67-8
CCACAACGTGCTGCTGTGCTCGACCATCATCGAGACCGGCATCGACGTGCCCAGCGCCAACACCATCATCATCAGCCGCGCCGACAAGTTCGGCCTGGCGCAGCTGCACCAGCTGCGCGGGCGGGTCGGCCGCTCGCACCATCAGGCCTATGCGTACTTGCTGGTGCCCGATGTCGAGGGCCTGACCAAGCAGGCGCAGCAGCGGCTGCAGGCGATCCAGGACATGGAAGAACTCGGCTCGGGCTTCTACCTGGCGATGCACGACCTCGAGATCCGCGGCGCCGGCGAGGTGCTCGGCGAGCACCAGAGCGGCAACATGATGGAGATCGGCTTCCAGCTCTACAACGAGATGCTGGCCGAGGCCGTGCGCGCGCTGAAGGCGGGCAAGGAGCCCGACCTGATGTCGCCGCTGTCGGTCACCACGGAGATCAATCTGCACGCACCGGCGCTGCTGCCCACCGACTACTGCGGCGACGTGCACACGCGGCTGAGCCTGTACAAGAAGCTGGCCACCGCCGCCAAGGCCGAGCAGATCGACGTGCTGCTCGAGGAAATCACCGACCGCTTCGGCAAGTTGCCGCCGCAGGGCCAGACGCTGTTCGACGTGCACCGGCTGCGCGTGATGGCCAAGCCGTTCGGCGTGACCAAGATCGACGCCGCGCCGGCGCTGATGGTGATCAGCTTCCGGCCCAACCCGCCAGTCGAGGCCATGAAGATCATCGAGCTGGTGCAGAAAAACCGCCACATCAAGCTCGCCGGCAACGACAAGCTGCGCATCGAGCGCGCCACGCCCGAAGCCAAGGACCGCGCCCAGGCCATCCGCGACGTGCTGCGCGCGCTGGGGCAGCCCACCACCGCGGGGCAGTAAGCGCATGTCGGCGGTCATCGCGGTTTCGGCTGGCCTTAGGATCAACTCCTCGGCGTCTGGATCAGTACTCAGACGCAGCGGTTGGCCAACCGGAAGACTCATGTCTGCTGCCCAATGAAACGTCGCTCGTTTTCTGCTGCCGTGGGCCTGACGCTCGGCCCGTTCGCCGCGATGGCGGCGCCTGCGAAGGTCGAGCCCCGCGCCATGACGGTCAGCGTCGTGCCGCAGTTCCGGGCCGAAGAAATCCACCGCACCTGGGCACCGCTGCTCGCGCGCGTCGCGCAGGAAACCGGCCAGCCGCTGACCCTGGTGGTGCCGTCGAGCATCCCGGCGTTCGAGCGAGCCATGCTGGCCGGCGAGCCTGACTTCGTGTACGCCAACCCGTACCACGCGGTCATGGCACACCGCGTCCAGGGCTACCTCCCGCTGGTGCGCGACAGCAGCTTGCTGACCGGCATCGTGCTGGTGCGCGCCGATGACCCGATCCGCACGGTCGCCGAACTCGATGGCAAGTCCATCGCCTTCCCGGCGCCGAACGCCTTTGGCGCGTCACTGTGGATCCGCGCGCTGCTCGCCGAGCGCGAGAAGATCCGCATCCAGCCGGTGTACGTCAAGACCCATTCCAACGCCTACCGCAGCGTGCTGGCAGGCTTGAGCCCAGCTGCGGGGGGCATCAACCTGACGTTCGATCAAGAGCCGCCTGAAGTGCGCAAGGCGCTGCGCGTGCTGATGGAAACGCCCGGCGTGCCAGCGCACCCACTGGCCGCACATCCCCGGGTGCCCGAGGCCACGCGCCGGCTGGTCACCGATACGGTGCTGCGATTGATGACGGACCGCGGGATGCGCGAACTGATGAGCGACATCCCCTGGGTCAATCCGGTTCCGGCCGATTACCGCCGTGACTACGAGCCCCTCGAGCAGTTCGGACTGGACAAGTACGTCGTGAACAGCACGCCGCCATGAGGGGTCTGATCCCGTGGCTGCCGCGGCGGCTGGGCCCCCAGCTCGTCGTGCTCACCACCTTGGCCATGCTGCTGGGCATCGGCGGCCATGCCGCGTGGGTGCTGCACGACCAGTCGCAACGGCTGGTCGTGGGGCTGAAGGACCACGCCCGGGCGCTCGCCGAGAACCTCGCGGTGTCGAGCGCCGGGCCGCTGGTGCAGCTTGAGCTTGATCGCATCGAAGACCTGCTGCTGCGCGCCTCGAACTTTCCCGACGTGACCGGTCTGCGATTGATCGACCCTACCGGACGCGTGCTGAGCGAGGTCCGGCACGCCCCCGGCACCCCGCCGGAGCGTGTGTTCGACACCTCAGCCACGCCGCACAGCGCACCGCCCGGCGGGCAGGCGTCGGTGGCCATGGAGACCGTGGACGGCCGCGACACCATGGTGGCTTGGGCCCCGGTGGCCGCTGGTGCCCAGATCGGCTGGATCCGTGCGGAGCTCTCGACCGCCGAACTCGAAGAGGCGCGCCTCGCGGCGCTGCGCGCCAGCTTGTACGCCTCGCTGATCGCCGTGCTGGGTTCGTGGGGGCTGGTGAAGCTGTTCCTGCGCCGGCCGATCGAGGCGTTGCAACACGCCCATGAGTTCGCGTTGCAGCTCGATCAGGCCAACGGCCAGCGCCTGGAAGTGATCACGGCACCGCTGGAGATCGAGGACTTGCAGCGCGCGCTCGACACGGCCTCGGTGCAACTCGAGGCGCAGCGCCACGACCTCGAGCTCACCATCGAGAAGGACCTGCGGCTCGAGCAGGACTTCCGCGTGGCCAAGCAAGCCGCGATGGAGCGCACCCAGTTCATGGCGCGCATGAGCCACGAGATCCGCACACCGATGAACGCCATCATCGGCATGACCTACCTGGCGCTGCAGACCCCGCTCGACGAGCGCCAGCGCAACCACATCGACAAGGCGAACCGCGCGGCGCAAAACCTGCTGGGCATCCTCAACGACGTGCTCGATTTCTCCAAGATCGAGGCGGGCAAGCTGCGCGTCGAGGCGGTGCCGTTCCGCCTCGACGACGTGTTGCAGGACGTGGTGGACATGCTGGCCTTCCGTGCCGGCGACAAGGGGCTGGAGTTCTTGCTCGACGTGAGCGCCGGCGTGCCGCCCACGCTGGTGGGCGATCCGCTGCGCTTGCTGCAGGTGCTGGCCAACCTGTGCAGCAATGCGATCAAGTTCACCGACCAGGGCTCGGTGCTGGTGAGCGTGAGGCTGCGTGCACTTGACGCGACCAACATCACGCTGGACATCGCCGTGCGCGACAGCGGCATCGGCATGACCTCGCTGCAGCAAGAAGGCCTGTTCCAGAACTACAGCCAGGCCGACACCAGCACCTCGCGCCTTTATGGTGGGACGGGCCTGGGGCTGGCCATCTCGCGTGCGCTGGTCGAGTTGATGGGCGGGCGCATCTGGGTCGAGTCGCAGCCCGGCTTCGGTTCGACGTTCCGTTTCGAGAGCCACTTCGGCGTTGCCGAAGTCGAGCTCGAGCGGCGCGGCGAGTACCTGCCCGCCATCGCCGGCAAACGGGTTCTGCTGGCCGACGACAGTGCCAGCGCGCTGGAGATCACGACCTCGATGGCGCTGCGCCTGGGCCTGATCGTGGACAGCGCTCACAGCGGCGAGCAAGCGCTGCACCTGTTCGAGCAGGCGTTGCACAGCGGCCACCCCCACGAAATCGTCATCCTCGACTGGCGCATGCCTCAGATGGACGGCATCGAGACCGCGCAGGGGATACACGCCGTGGCCGAGGCCCACGCGCTCGGCACCGGGAGCAAACCCCATCAGCCCGCCATCGTCATCGTGACCTCATTCGGGTCCGAGGAAGTCATGGCGAGCGCCGGCGATGTGGGCGCCGTGATCGATGCAGCGCTCGGCAAGCCCTTCACGCTGTCGGGTCTGCAGGGTGCGCTGGCGCGGGCCTGGCACACGCGCGGCGATCGAGACGCGCCACCGCAGCAAGAAGCACCGGCTGAGCCCGTCGTCGAACCCAGCGGCGGCATGGCCCTCGCGGACAGGCGCATCCTGGTGGTGGAAGACAACGAATTCAACCAGGAGCTGGCCTGCATGGTGCTCGAGATGGACGGCGCCACGGTGGAACTGGCCGCCGACGGCCAGCAAGCGCTGGACCGGCTGGCGCGCGAGCCACGTTTCGACGCGGTGCTGATGGACTGCCAGATGCCCGTGATGGACGGCTACGTCGCCACGCAGCGCATCCGTCGGCGGCCCGAACTCGCCGGGCTGCTGGTGGTCGCACTCACCGCCGAGGTCTCCGAGGGCGGCCACCAGAAAATGCTGGATGCCGGCATGGACGACCACATCTCCAAGCCCTTCGACCCACCGGCCATGGTGGCCTTGCTGGCTCAACTCATCAACGAAAGAAGGCTCGCCAACGCATGAGTGAGATGCCCGGTCTGGTCGTTCAGGGCGCCCGCGATGGGCGGCGTCTGAGTGACTTCAAGCTGATCGCGTTCGACATGGATTCGACGCTGATCAACATCGAATGCGTGGACGAGATCGCCGCTGCGGCCGGCCGCAAGGCCGAGGTCGCGGCGATCACCGAAGCCGCCATGCGCGGCGAGATCACCGACTACAAGGACAGCCTGCGCCGCCGCGTGGCACTGCTCAAGGGCGTGCCGGTGTCGGCGCTGCTCCAGGTGTACGAGCAGCGGCTGCAGCTCAACCCGGGGGCTGAATCGCTGGTGCAGGCTTGCCAGGCCGCCGGCCTGAAGACGCTGCTGGTGTCGGGCGGGTTCACGTTTTTCACCGATCGCATCCGCGCCCGGCTGCGGCTTGATGCCGCGCGCTCCAACGTGCTCGAGGTCGAAGCCGGCGTGCTGACCGGGCGCATGGTCGACCAGCCCTGGGGCGACATCTGCGACGGCGAGGAAAAGCGCCGCACGCTGCTGGCCACCTGCGCCGAGATGGGCATCAGCGCAGCCCAGGCCATCGCCGTGGGCGACGGCGCCAACGACCTGCCGATGATGGGCGAGGCGGGGCTGTCGGTGGCCTATCACGCCAAGCCGCGCGTGCGCGAGCAGGCGATGGTGGCGATCAACGAAGGCGGGCTCGACCGCCTGCTCGAGGTGCTGAGCGCCTGAGCTGAATCACACCGGGGCGGGCATCACCACGATGCCGTCCTCGTCGGCCACCAGCCACTCGCCGGGGCGCACGGTGACACCCTGGATCTGCACTGCCACATCGCGCAGGCCCTGGTTCTTGCGATCGGTCGGCAGCGGCATCAAGCCCAGCGCGCGGATGCCCACGTCAGCGGCGGCCAGCTCGGCGCTGTCGCGCACGCAGCCATCGACCACCACGCCGGCCCAGCCGTTCCTGGCCGCGCCCGCGGCGATGTTGCCGCCCACCAGCGCTCGGCGCAGCGAGCCGCCGCCATCGATCACCAGCACGCGGCCCGCACCGGGCTCTTCGAGCGCGGCCTTGACCATCGAGTTGTCATCCAGGCACCGCACGGTGCTCACCGGCCCGGCGAAACGCATGCGCGCGCCGTAGTTCCTGAACACTGGCGGCAGCGCGCGGAAAGCACCGGTGGTGTCGTTCTTGTACTTGTCGCCCAGATCGCAGGTGTTGGTGGACGGCTCGGCTGAAGAGGGGTTGGCAGCGTTCATGGTGTGCACGTGAGCGAGGAAGGCCCGCACTGTGCCACGCCCCATCAACGCCCGGCCGCCGCAGCGCGTGGGGGTCGCTCCTGCCGGTGCGCTCAGGCGACCGGGCTCGGGGCGGCGTGGCGCCGGCGGTGTATGCCCGAACCCACAGCCGCGGCGGACAGCACGCCCAGCACCAGCGTGAGCGCTGCGCCGTAGAACACCCCGGGTGGCCAGCCGTGATCGAGCAGCGCGCCAAACAGGGGCGCGGCCAAAGCAAAGCCCAGGTCGAGCGCCGAATACACCGTGCCATAGACGCGGCCGGTGGCCCCCGGCGGCGCGGCGCGCTTGATGAGCATGTCGCGCGACGGGCCGGCAATGCCGGTGCCAAAGCCCGCCACGGCCACCAGCGCCACCGCCATCACACCGCTCACCACGCCCGTGCCCACCAGCACCAGCAGCGCGGCCGAAGCCAGCAGGCACGGGCCGATGATGCGTTCGAGCCGCTCGCTGCGCGCCACCAGAAAGCCGCCGATCACGATGCCCACCGCGCCGAACAGCATGAAGCCGGTGACCACCAGTGAGGTGGTCGACAGCGGCAGCCCCGCCATCGTGTGCAAGGCCGGGCTGGCAAAGCTCTGGACCGCGCTGAGCGCGCAGGTGGACCAGAAGAAAAACGAGAAACACAGCCACACCGAAGGCAACCGCATGAACGCCATCGGGTGCTCGACCGCCGGCGCAAGCGCACCGCGCACAGCGGGTATCGGCACCGCAACGCCGTGCCCGCTGCGGTCGTCGATGGCATCGCGCTGCCACCAC
>NCFZ01000148.1 GCA_002281415.1 Burkholderiales bacterium 28-67-8
GATGTACTGAAGCTGCTGCGCGTCGAGCCCGGCTTGCTTGCCGGCTTCGGGTGGTGAGGAGATCAGCGCGCCCGTCTGATCAAGCACGCTGACGGCCTTGGGGTTCATGTCGGGAACGCTGCTCGACACCAGATGCACGATGCCCGCGACCTGCCCGTTGTCGAGCGTGCGACCGGCGTGCAGCGTCAGAACCACCGAGGCGCTGGGTTTTTGCTGCTCGCGGAAAAAGCCGTTCTGCGCCGGCAGCGCCAGATGCACGCGGGCGCTTTCGACCGCAGCCAGTGAGCCGATCGAGCGGCTCAATTCGCCCTCGAGCCCGCGCTGAAAGGTCAGCCGCTCCTGAAACTGGGTTTGCCCGAAGCGGGCGTTGTCCATCAATTCGAAGCCGCCCACCGAAGCCTTGGGCAAGCCGGCCGAAGCCAGCTTGAGCCGGGCGTCGTGAACCTTGGAGGCCGGCACCAGGATGGCTGCACCGCCGTCCGAGTGGCGATACGGGATGTTCATCTGCGACAGCTGCGCAATGATCGCGCCGCCATCCTTGTCAGACAGGTTGGCGTAGAGCACCTTGTAGTCGCCCTCGTTGCTCCACATGACCAGGCTCAGAACCACAGCCAACAGAGCCGCCATTCCAAGGCCCAGATTGAGCTTGCTCTTGGCCGGCAGGGCCACCAGTCGCGAGGCAAATCCCGTGTCGGGCGCCGCGATGCCAGCTGCGTTCAAGGTAAGTGCGTTGTCCATCGTTCTCGTTCACATCGGAAGAGGAGCCGAATACACCGGCCGATGGAATCCATTATTCGGAGGACTTGAGGGTGCCCAACGACCAAACAGCGAAGCAAACGCCCCCTTGTTCGCCATTTCAGTTCGGGCTGCGCTCACTACGATTCGTCTCACTGGGTCCTGCGTGCCGCGTGCTGATGCACTGAGCCGCCCCACTGGGTTACCGGGGAACCGCCATGAACGTCACGCTCAAACCATTCGACTTCGCACAGGCCGTGGCTCGCGCCGGGCTGAACGCTCAGGGGCAACCCTTGGCCAAGGCGAAACAGGTCGACGGAGGCGGATTTCAGACGGCACTGACGCAAGCGCTCCAGTCGGTGAGCAACAGCCAGTCCGAAGTCGGCCGGCTGCAGCGCGAGGTGCAACTCGACAACCCCAGCGTCAGCATTGAACAAACCATGGTCGCGGCGCAAAAAGCCCAGATCGGCTTTCAGGCCACCTTGCAGGTGCGCAACAAGCTCGTCCAGGCGTACAGCGAAATCATGAACATGCAGATCTGATGCCTGCAACCGCGAAAACTCAGACCTTGCGATCGAGCTCCTTGCCGAGCAACGGAATCGATCCGTAGGGCGAAGGCTGCTTCGATGCCATGTCAAGCTCGCGGGTCTGCCAGCTCAGCCAGGGAAAACGCAGCGGTGCTTCGTTTTCAGTGGAGAACGAAGCGTTTCCCTGGGCTTGCTTGTCGAGTTCCGGCGGTGGATTCGTCTTGTCAGGCGCCGCCAGAGACGACGACGTTGGCAAGACACGTTCGACGCTGTTGGTGCGCTGGACGCTGCTGATACTCATGATTCGCTCCTTCAAAGGTGCGCGAGGGTTACGGATTCATCAGGTGATCGGCACCGGCGCAACGAACTTGAGGAAAATTTTTCAAAAACTCCGCGGGTCCCGGCTTCCCGGCGCCCGGCCCGGTGTTTTTGCTCAGTCGAGCGCCATCATGCGGCGCTTTTTCTGGGTCTGGTCGATGTAGCGCTGCAGCACGCGCAGGCTTTCGTTGCTGGCCTTGTGGAACTCACAGCCCAGCTTCATGCCCTGGCCCTCGACCGTCA
The DNA here is from genome assembly GCA_002281415.1 of Burkholderiales bacterium 28-67-8. GTDB lineage: Bacteria > Pseudomonadota > Gammaproteobacteria > Burkholderiales > Burkholderiaceae_C > PBB1. The sequence goes on from NCFZ01000148.1 coordinate 1,824, forward strand.
TCGACGACAGATGGTGCAGATGCAGCGGCACAACGATATGGGTGTCCGCATCAAGTTCAAGCTCGACCGTACCGAGCAGCACGCCCGGCTCAAGCGTGGGAACGTCATGTGGCAGGAGCAACGCGCAGCCACCGATGCTCACGTCGAGCACTCGCAGGCTGAGCTGCAGATCGGGAACTGCCGGGTGTCGAAATTTCGCCAGCGGCTCGCTGCGCAGCAACGGGCGCACCCGGAAACAGTCACGGCGCTGGAAGCGGAATATCTCGGCCGGCATGCCACAGCTGATCGAGGTGGTCTTGCCGTTGTGCACCAGCAGCATGCCGCGCACATCGAACTTCACCTTGATGCTGTCGAGGTAACCAACGACGATCGCCTCGCTCGACTCGACGAGTGCTTGCAGTTGCGGCGCATTCGCATCGGCGCTGAAAGTCAGGGCCCCGCGCTGCGTGTCCATCGACCACAAGGTGCTCGACAGCGCCGCTCCCGAGGGCGTGCTCAGGTTGAGCACCACGCCGGAATCGACCAGGCGCTTGAGCATGGTAGCGATCTCGACCGCCGAGGTGATGCGGTAGTCGTCGAGGCTGCCGTCGTCGTCGGCTGATACCGGCGACATCGAGGTCGTCTTCATGACCGCAGCGCGCTCAGTGCATCGTGGTCGTGCGACCGGCCAGCAAGTCATCCAGGCCTTCGAGCCACGGCTCGGCCAGCACGCGGACTTCAGCATCGTTGACCAGGATGCGCTGCATGATGCGTGACTTGAGCTGCTTTTCGGTGCTGTCGAGCGAGCGGCTCGACGCCGCATGCTTGAGCTGCGAGATCAGCAGCGCGCAAGCCCCTTCGAGCTTCACGACCGAATCCCAGTTGCCGTTGCGCGCGGCTTCCAGCATGTCCTGGCTGGCGCGCTCGATGGCTTCGTAGTAATGAATGAGGTTGGAGCTCATGGGGGTTTCGCCTTGCCGTGTGTTCGTGAATGTCTTCATGCGTTGGCAGCCGTGTAGGGTGATGAGTTGGCGGCCTGTGGAGCGATCTGCGCCCAGGCGCTGCGAATCGGATCCATCAGCGCGACGCATTCGTCAAGCGCTGATTCGTCGTTGCGCAGATTCGCGTGGGTCAAGCGCAGTGCCACATAGGTGTAGAGCTCGTCGAGTTCGGCTGCCAGCGAGCCGCCAGCCGTCAAGTCCAGACCGGCGTGCAAACCTTCGTCGATGATGGCCAGCGCGCGGCTGATGGCGCGTCCCTTGGCTTCGATCTGACGGCCGCGCAGTGCGCCCCGCGCCTGTGCCACCGCCTCGGCGAATCCGTCGAACAGCATCTGGATCAGCTTGTGGGGGCTGGCGGCCGAAATGCCCGTGTGGTTGCCGACCTGGCGGTAGGCGTTGGCGAGCATGGGGGCAGAGCGCGTGGCGGAGTAGGTGGCTGCAAACATGGTGTCCGACCTCAGTAGTAGTTGCTGTACTGAATATCGGCGGAGGGTGGCTCGACTTGAGTGATTGAGCCGCCAGATTCAGCCGTGTCGAACCGATGAATTGGCAGGATTAAGCACCGGTCTTGTTCCACTGCGTGACCTGCTGCGTCACGTAGCTCGAAAGCCCGGTGAGCGAGGCCATCCGGGTGTCGAGCGCACCGTACTGGGCCTCGAGCATCTTCTGCGTTTGCGCCAGCCGCGCGTCCATTGCGTCTTGCGACTTCTGGTTGCGCAGCAACTTGTCAGACAGCGCGGTGGAGCGCGCATTGATCGAGCCGCCCACGGTGAGCATGCCGTAGGTCGTGTCGTAGAACTGCTTGCCGAAACCTTCTCCGCTGGTGCTGGTGGACGTGTTGTCCACGAACAGCGCCTTGATCTGGCTGATGTTCGCCAGGGCGTTGTCGACCTTGGTCGAGTTGAGCGTCAGGCTGCCATCGCGCTGCAACTCGAACCCGGCGTCTGACATCCGCGCGAATGCCGACGACGCGGTCGATGTCGCGCCCAGCAGCGTGCGCATGCGCGTTTGCACCTCGACGATGGTGCTGTCGCCTTGCAACGGTCCGGCCTTCTTGGTCGTCGCGTCGTATTTGGTGTCGGTGCTGATGAGGCTGTTGAGCGCCGAGTAAGCGGTGGCAAAACTCTGCAGCGTGGTCTTGATCGACGCGGTGTCGTGGCTCACGGTCACCGTGGTCGCTGCCGTCGTGACAGCGTTGGCCGTCAGGGACACGCCATCCATCACGTTGGCGAAGGTGTTGCTGCTGGCCGTCACGCTCACGCCGTCGATGGTGGCCTTCGCGTCAGCGGCCACCTTGGTCTGTGTGGCCCCCGTCACGCTGGCCGACGGGTCGTAGCCCATGGTCGCCACGCCGCCGGTGGCGCCGCTCGTGGTGACGCGAAATGCATTGGCCGCGCCGGAACTGGTCGAGCGCACCACCAGGCGTGCGCCCGTCGAGTCGGTGAGGATGCTGGCTGACACGCCGATCCCGGCAGCGTTGATCTTGTCGCGCAACGACTCGACGGTGTCGGTCGAATCCACGGTGATGGCGGCCGACGACGGCACGCTGGCCGCCGCGAAGGTGGTTTGCCCGGTGCCCCAGGTTCCCATCTCGATGTTCAGCGTTCCGGTGCCCACGGCCGCCGTGGACGACGTGAACGTCTGTCCCGCCATCAACGATTGCGAGCTGGCCAGCTGCTGCACCTCGACCGAATAGTTGGCGGTCAGCGCGCTGCTGCTCGACGTGACCGACACCGCCGTTCCGCTGGAGCTGGCGGTGGTCTGGTTCCAGAACGTGTTCGATGACAGCTTCGAGCTGAGGTCCCTCAAGGTCGACAGCGCGCTGGTCACCTTGCCGACCTCGGAAATCTGGGTCTGGATCTTGGTCGCTGCGGTGACGAGCTGATCCTTGGGCTGCTGCTCGATGGCCATCAGCTGGGTGATGATCGACTTGACGTCGAGGCCGCTGCCGATACCGGCTGAACTGATGGAGGCCATGGAAATCTCCTAGAGCAACAAGAAGCGGCGCCGGCGGACCTTGAACGGACCCGGCGGCGCCAGTACGGATGCTTGAAAAGCTCCGCGATAAAGGCTGTATCGGCCATGTCGCTCGCGACTTGAGCCGCGTGAACGGCCCGCGCCTCATGACGCCAGCCCTTCAGTGACGACCCGATCAGCCCTTGAGCAACTGCAGCACTTGCTGCGGCAACTGGTTGGCCTGCGCCACCATCGCCGTGCCGGCTTGCTGCAAGATCTGCGAGCGCGCCAGGTTGGCCGTTTCTGCCGCGAAGTCAGCGTCCATGATGCGACCGCGTGCGGCGCTCTGGTTTTCGCCAGTGACCTGCAGGCTCGAGATCGCGAACTGGAAGCGATTCATCATGGCGCCATAGGTGGCGCGCGATGTGGTGATGGTGTCGAGTGACGTGTCGATGGCGGCCAGCGCCGTCGATGCTGCCGCTGCTGTCGTCAGACCGCCCGCCACGGTGGTGACCGTCGAGGTGGTGATCGTCAGCGTGTCGCCGTTGTTGGCGCCGATCTGGAAGGTCTGAGCGCCAGCGCTCGCACCCACGATGGCCGTGCCGTTGAACTTGGTCTGTGTCGCGATGCGGGTGATTTCAGCGCTGAGCTGCTGGTATTCCGTGTCGAGGTTGGCGCGGTCGGACGTTCCGTTCGAGCCGTTTTGAGCCTGCACGGCGAGTTCACGCATGCGCTGCAGCACATCGGTCACGGTGGCCAGCGCGCCTTCGGCGGTTTGCGCCAGCGAGATGCCGTCGTTGGCGTTGCGCACAGCCACGTTGATGCCCTTGATCTGGGCGTTCATGCGGTCGGCAATCGCCAGACCGGCCGCGTCGTCCTTGGCGCTGTTGACGCGCAAGCCCGATGAAAGCCGCTCCATGGACGTCGCAAGCGCACCTTGCGACTGCGACAGATTGCGCTGGGCGTTCAGCGAATTGATGTTGGTGTTGATGGTCTGGGCCATGATGAAAGCTCCCGAAAAATCCGATGACAAAACCGGATCGAAGACCCGATGAATTCAGGCTTTTCACAAAGGCGGCCTGCAGTTCCATTTTTTCAACAGGTCGGGGATGTTCAATCGATGGAACAGCGGCCATTCACGGGTTCATTTCTCGAATCGCACACGTCGAACCACACCAGCGCGCGCCCACGAAAAAGCCGCCCCGGAGGGGCGGCTTGGTGGTGACACGGACAGCGCCGTGACGAGCCGCGATCAGCGCAGCAGCGACAGCACCTGGTTGGGCAACTGGTTGGCCTGCGCGACCATCGCCGTGCCGGCTTGCTGCAAGATCTGCGAGCGTGCCAGGTTGGCTGTTTCCGACGCAAAGTCAGCGTCCATGATGCGACCGCGTGCAGCGTTCTGGTTCTCGCCAGTGACTTGCAAGTTGGTGATCGCGAACTGGAAGCGGTTGATCATGGCGCCGTAAGTGGCACGTGAGCTGGTGATGGTGTCGAGCG
>NCFZ01000149.1 GCA_002281415.1 Burkholderiales bacterium 28-67-8
GCAGCGTCTTCCAGGACACAACCTGTTAAACGAAATAATATTGTGATAGAATCCCTTTCAACGAAATCCGCTGACGGAGTTACCAATGCCCCAACCCACCCAAGAAACGATCCATGCCCTGCTCGTGAAGAACGTGCCGCGCGAGGTGGTGATGGGCGTCGAAGACGCTCTGGCGGTAGGGGCGCAGCGGGCGTACGTGGCTGCGCGTGGCATGGATGAGGGACATCTTCCTCACGTCGTTGGGCAGTTGCGGCACTTCCATATGAACGAGGCGTTTCAGCGTGCCTTGGCTGCCAACGGCGCAGAGCCGTCGCCTATTCGCGGGAACGGGATCGTGACCGGTCGTACCGGGGTGTTTACGCTCGCGCGCTTCAACATCCCGGAAGGTTTCTGGATCAATGGCCGGCGCAGCCGTACCCGAAAGCAAATGTCGCTGGCCAACATGGCCATCGAACCCTTGGTTCAGCCCGAGTTGTTCTCTGGCTATCAGCCCCCGTCGGATGCCGTTGCATTTTTCGTGGCGTGCTTCTCGGGGAACCTCAACATCCAGCCGGAATCCCCGGTTTCGATTCAGATTGCCGTACCAGACCGGTACATGCGTGGCTGGCTGTTCAAAGAGCCGTTGGACGAATTTGTGAAGAGGTACGACCAGATGCCGGTGGGTCAGCACGACCTTGCCGTGCCGAAGCTGAAGAAGAACATTGGCAAGCAGCAGGACAAAGACGGAACAGGATCATGAGCAGGGGTGGCGTACAAGGATTTCAGAAGGATCGGCTCAGCCAGATTCTTGCCGCGCGGCGCCTGACCCAAGTTCAGCTGGCCTCGATGGTGGAGGTGTCGCCCGCGACCATCAGTAAGTGGCGCGCGGGGACCCAGGCCCCTGAGAGCGATGCACTCGAACGTCTGGCTGGAGTAGTCAATGTCACGCCGGAGTGGTTTACGCGCGTGCCGTCGGCGAAGGTGTCGTTGCCGCTTTTTCGCAGCAACGCGTCTGCACACGTCGCGGCGCGGGCAATGCTTGAAGCCCGTCTCGAGTGGGCCCAGGACGTGGCCGCTGCATTGATGGAGTACGTCGATTATCCCGACGTCAACGTGCCGACTCGCGGTTACACCGATCCAGAAGAGATCACGGCCGAGGACATCGAGAAGGCCGCCTGCGAATGCCGTGACATGTGGCGTCTCGGGCGTTCGGCCATTCAGGACTTGGCACTTGCCGTTGAAGGCGCCGGGATCATCCTCGTCCGCGAGGAAACCGGCATCGCGCAGATTGAGGGGCTTTCAGCTTGGAGTGAGGTTTTGGGCCGCCCGCTCATCCTTCTGTCGGCCGATAAAGACAATGGGTACCGCAGTCGATTCGATCTTGCGCATGAGATTGCGCATCTCGTTTTGCATCGTCACATTCAGCGCACGACTGATAGCGCTCGGCACAAGCTGATGGAGCAGCAGGCGCACCGCTTCGCAGGTGCATTCTTGCTTCCGGCTGAAACCTTCGCGCCGGAGGTTCGCGTGCCCCCGACGCTGGATGATTTGCTGCTCCTGAAGCGCCGGTGGGGCGTTTCTGCCGCCGCGATCATCATGCGTTTGAAGGCACTTGAGTTGCTGGATGATGATGGTGCTCTGATGCTGTTCAAGCGCCGCTCTGCCCGCTGGGGTGCGAAATCTGAGCCTGGCGACGGTGATCGCAAGCCCGAGCAGCCTCGTTTGCTTCGTCGCACCATTGACCTGCTGGTCGAAGAGAAGGTCATGCCGCTGGATGCCATTCCGAGACACATCGGCCTGGCAGCCGGGGACATCGAGGCGCTCGCCGGACTGCCCGAAGGCTACTTCCAGGGCAAGACCAATGTCGTGGAATTCGCGCGACTGAAGACAGTCCAGAAGCCAACCGATGACCGCCCCGGTCAAGGCAACAAGGTGGTGCAGTTTCGGCCCGTATCCAAATCTTGATGTGAAAGGAACAGTGATGTCCAAGAACACGAAGCAGACGTCCTCGCGAATCGGCCGACTGGCGTCCGAGACGCTGCAAAGCAGCAGCGCGTCCCAAGTTGCCAAGAGCCTTGCCGCTTCGGCCCTGGCCCAACGCGCCGGCGAAAAGCAGACCGGCGCGAAGATGGAAGACACGGCCGCCCGCGTGTTGGCAAGTGATCGTTATGCCAAAGACACGAAGGAACTGGCGGCGTCGGTGCTGTCTCAAGCCAACAAGCAGCGCTGACGGAAAGCTCCAATGCCGTGTGGTTCGATCCCGGCTTTGGGAATCGAACCGCAGACCATCGTGGTCCAGCGCCGGCGCCAAGCCTATGCCGGCAACTTGGCGATCGTCTGAACGTGCGTCCCGCTGCCTGTCTGGAAGTTCTGCGCTGCGTCGAGCCCTTGATCATCCACTTCACTGGCGCAGCGGCGCGCCCACGCCGTCACCTCGTCGAGGTTGAAACGTACCAACTTCCCAACGTAGACAAAGGGCACTCCCATGGACTGACGAACCTTGGGATGCGTGAGCAGGTACATCGGCAAGTTGATGGCCGCAGCAGCCTCTCTCGCCGACACCAGTTTCGCGTCGATTGAATCGCGCGGAGTGCACCGTTCCGAGGTCGACTCGTAGAGCGCCCCGTTCTCGAAGGCCAAGATCTGGTCGAGCGGGTAGCAGACTCGCTTGGAGAGCTTGAAGTACCTGGGGCCACGACCTTCGCTTCGCCACCGCTGGAGTGTCTTGGGGCTGATCCCCCAGCGTTGGGCGAGTTCGATTTCGTTGATGGCGATCTTCTGCATGACAGTGCTCCTGGTTGTAAAGGGAGCCCGCATTCAGGTCGAATTTCCGCGACTAGCCAAGTCCGCGGGCATGGTCGGACTGCTGTCGGGAAATGCGAGTAACAGAGCAAACTTGCAGAAGGGGTGAGTGGGTACGCCCAAGCACGTCCAGGTGCGCGGGTTTGGTCGTTTTCCGTGGGATGAGCGTGTGGCGGGGTGTTAAACTCCACCACCACCATGCCAGCAAAAACGGGCCGTCGCGGCCCGTTTTCTTTTCGAACCATCAAATAGCCCACCGTTTTGCGGAACGCTTGACCTACGCCCTCACGCTTGCTGGTACGGCCGTGGTGGGTGCTGCTGCGAGGCGGCACGAGGGGAAGGGGATGTCGTCGAGGCCAAACTTGGCGAAGCCGAATCGGGGCCTGGCGTCGGCCGTATTTCCCAAATGACGGGGGTCTTGGGGCGTCGTGAGGCTTTCCCCAGCGACGGTCACTCAGCCACCTTCTGCAAATGAACCGGCCTGCGCGGCAGCCGAGGATGCTTGAGAACTTGCAGCCTCAGCTGTTCGTTGCACCGAGTCGTCAGGGGCGCCGGATCGGTGGCCCTCGTTAAAGTGGCCGCTGTTTATCGACCTGAATGCCTCCATGAGCCGACTGCAAATCGAGTTCCGTCGCCTCTTTCTCGCCACCGATTCGGCGTGCGCTGACGGTGCCGTCCCGACGCTGGACCTGGTCGATGCCGACGGCCGCGTGCGCGCGCTGGTGATCGAGCTGGCCCGGCCGGCCGAGTGGCAGCCGCTGGCCGATGTGTGGATGGGCGTGCAAACCGAACTGGGGCTGCCGGCACCGGCCATCGCGGTCAATGGCACGGACGGCATGCAGCTGTGGTTCTCGGTGGCAGCGCCGCTGGACGCCGCCCGGGCGCAGTCCTTCTTGAACGGCTTGCGGCATCGTTACCTGGCGGCGGTCAAACCCGAGCGCCTCGGGCTGATGACGGGGGCTGATTCGGCCCTGGCCGCCTGCGCGACCGCGCTCAGCGGCTCGGCGGGCGCGTCGCACGAGGCCAATGGCCGCTGGCCGGCCTTCGTCGCACCGGATCTGGCGCCCATCTTTGCCGAAACGCCGTGGCTGGACTTGCCGCCTGGCGACGAGGGTCAAGCGCGCGTGCTCGCGGGTCTGGAGAGCATCAAGCCGGCGCTGTTCGAGGCGGCGCTGGCGCAACTGCAGGCCTGGGCCGACGCGCCGACCGTGAACGCGGCTGCTGCTGCGGCTGCGGCAGGCTCGGTGACGAGCGAGCACGATGTGCAAGCCGACGGCCATCCCGAGGCGCAGCGCTTCTTGCTGTCGGTCATGAACGACGAGGCCGCACCGCTGGCGCTGCGCATCGAAGCCGCCAAGGCGCTGCTGCCTTTCGGTAGGTCCGGCGGCCGCACGATTTGAGCGTTTCCTGGCCGCGATCGGTGATCCGCTGGCTCACCCCACGAGCCAGCGCTCGGGGATACTGATCGGATTCCCGTGAGGCGCGCGTTGTGCGCCTCACGGCCCGTTCTACTCAAAGCCGGGCTGCCAGTACGGCGCTGACCTCCCCCGATGCTCCACCTCCACTTCAGCAACCGCTTCGACACCCTCACGCAAGCGCTGCTGGGCCAGCTGGGCGGCGCTCGTGGTGATGTGTTCACGGCCGATCAGCTGATCGTGCCGAGTGCGGCGGTGCGCCGCTCGCTGACGCTGGCCATCGCCGACCACGGTGGCATCTGCGCCAACGTGCAGTTCGACTTTCTGGCGCGCTGGCTGTGGCAGCAGGTGGGCCGCGCGGTGCCGGCGGTGACCGCCGAGTCGCCGTTCGTGCCGGCCGTGCTCGCGTGGCGCATCTACAGCGCGTTGGGTGACGCCACGCTGGTCGATGCCCACCCGCGCCTCGCCGGCTACCTGAGCCGCGCCGATGACGTGATGCGCTATGAACTGGCGCAGCGGCTGGCCGGGCTGATCGATCAATACATCACCTACCGGCCCGACTGGCTCGACGCCTGGCTTCAGGGTCGCAGCGCCCTGAGCGCCACGTCAGAGGCCTCGGCCGTCGACGACGAGGCCTGGCAGGCCGCGCTGTGGCGGCGCATCAGCGCCGAGCTGGGCGTGAGCGGGCAACACCCCGCCACGCTGTTCATCGACACGCTGAAGCGCCCGGGCGCAGCGGCGCAAGCCGGGCTGCCGGCCTGCGCGCACGTGTTTGCGCTGCCGACCATGCCGCCGCAGCACATCGAGCTGCTCAAGGCGATCGGCAGCGTGAGCGAAGTGCATGTCTACGTGCTCAACCCGTGCGAGGCGTACTGGTTCGAGGTGATCGACCGGCGCCGTCTGACCCACCTGGCCGCGCGCGGGCTGGCCGATGGCCACGAAGAAGGCAACCGCCTGCTCGCCGCCTGGGGCCGCAAGACGCAGTCGCACATCGACGCTCTGGTCGAGGCCATGGGCAGCGACACCACCGACGACAGCGGTTTCGTGCCCCACGGCGGCGACACGCTGCTCGCCCGGCTGCAAGACACCATCCTCGCGCTGGAGCCGCTCGAGCCGGGCTCGGTGCCCATCGTCGACGACGACCGCAGCCTTGAGGTGCATGTGTGCCACTCGCTGACGCGCGAGCTCGAGGTGCTGCAAGACCATCTGCTGGGGCTGTTTGCCCGCGCGGCCGAGCTCGGTCAGGCGCTGAAGCCTTCGAGCATCCTGGTGGTCACGCCCGATCTCGAGGCCGCCGCGCCCTTGATCGACGCGGTGTTCGGCACCGCACCGAAAGACCGCCACCTGCCACACACCATCACCGGGCGTGCGCGCAGCAGCGTCAATGCGCCGGCGCGTGCGCTGCTCGCGCTGCTGTCGCTGGCCGGATCGCGGTTCGGCGCGAGCGCAGTGTTCGGCGTACTGCAACAAGACATCGTCGCGCGGCGCTTTGGCTTGGGTGACGACGCGCTGCAGCAGGTGCACGACTGGATGCTGGCCTCGGGCATGCGCTGGGCGATCGACGCCGAGCACCGCGCGAGCTTCGACGTGCCGGCCGATGCGCGCCACACGCTGGCCGATGGCATGGACCGGTTGTTTCTGGGCTACGCGCTGCCATCCGATGTGGCCGAGCCTTTCGACGGTGTGCTGCCGTGCGGCGACGCCGAGGTCTCGAGCGCCGTCGCGCTGGGAGCCTTGTGGCGCTACACCGATGCGCTGCAGCAGCTGCACCGCTCGGTCGGCGTGGCGCAGATGCCCGAGGCCTGGTCCGCGCTGCTGCTGGGCGCCATCGACACTTTCATGCAGGCGCTGGGCAACGAGCTCGACGACCAGCGCGAGCTGCAAGACGCCGTGCGCGAGCTGGCCGACAGCATGCGGCGCGGCGGCATCGAGCAACCGGTGCCGCTGGCCGTGGTGCGCGCTGCGCTCGAGCAGCTGCTCGACGACCCGGCGCGCGGCGGCGTGCCCAGCGGCGGCATCACGTTCTCGTCGATGA
>NCFZ01000005.1 GCA_002281415.1 Burkholderiales bacterium 28-67-8
CGCCAGCGGCATGCCGCCGTACTGGCTGGCGATCAGCACCGAGACCGCGCAACCCAGTCCGATCGCGGCCAGGATCAGCTTGTCGGCTGTTCGCCCGATGGCTCTGGGGTCGGAACCGCTCGCGGAGGTGGGAATGGCAATCATGGTCAGGACGCTCCGGTGTGAGTGCGTGAGTGAGCGGTGGTGCCCGGTGGTACGGGACCTCAATGCCTCGAGCGGCGGACCATGCTGCCCACGTCGAGGATCAGTGCGACGCGGCCGTCGCCCATGATGGTGGCGCCCGAGACATCGTCGACCTTGCGGTAGTTGGCCTCGAGGTTCTTGACCACCACCTGCTGCTGGCCGAGCAGTTCGTCGACCAGCAGGGCGACACGCCCGCCGTCGGCCTCGACGACGACCATGATGGCGGGGCCCTTTTCCGAGTCCAGGCGCGGCACGTTGAAGATCTGCTCAAGATCCATCACCGGCATGTAGTCGCCGCGAACCTCAACGACTCGGCCGCTACCGCCGATGGTCTTGATGGTGTGCTGCGAGACCTGGAACGATTCGACGACGGACGACAGCGGCAGGATGTAGACCTCTTCGCCGATGCCCACGCTCATGCCGTCCATGATGGCCAGCGTCAGCGGCAAGCGCACCGACACGCGCATGCCGTAGCCCTCGGCCGATTCGATCTCGACGGTGCCTCCCACGGCGGTGATGTTCTTCTTGACCACGTCCATGCCGACACCACGTCCCGACACGTCGGTGACCACATCGGCAGTCGAAAACCCGGGCTCGAAGATCAGGCCCCAGACCTCGGAGTCGGTCATGGAGTCGGGTGCGTCGATGCCGCGCTGGCGCGCCTTGTTGATCAGTTTCTGGCGTGACAGCCCGCGGCCGTCGTCACGCACTTCGATGACGATCGAGCCACCCTGGTGCGATGCCGACAGCGTGATGGTGCCTTGCTCGGACTTGCCGTTGGCCAGCCGGTCGGCCGGCATTTCGATACCGTGGTCGCAACTGTTGCGAACCAGGTGGGTGAGCGGATCGGTGATCTTTTCGACCAGCCCCTTGTCGAGTTCGGTGGCCTCGCCCTGGGTCACGAATTCGACCTTCTTGCCCAGCTTGGTGGCCAGGTCGCGCAGCATGCGCGGGAAGCGGCTGAACACGGTCGACATCGGAATCATCCGGATCGACATCACCGATTCCTGCAGGTCACGGGTGTTGCGGTCGAGGTTGGCCAGGCCGGCCGCGAGCTGCTGGTAGAGCGCGGTGTCGATGTGCTTGCTGTTTTGGGCCAGCATGGCTTGCGTGATGACGAGCTCGCCCACCAGATTGATCAGCTGGTCGACCTTCTCGACGGACACGCGCAGCGTGGAGGCCTCGAGGGCAGCCGACGCGGCCTTCTCGGGTTTGACCGCTGCGGCCCGGGGTGCAGCCACCGGCGGCGCGCCGACCTCGACCGCGCTGGTCGGTACCTGCTCGCTGTCTGCCGATTTCGAGCCGGGCAGTCCGGGTGCGCCATCGAAGAAGCCGAAGCCCGGATCGGGCGGGTTCTCGACGGGCGGAGCCCCCGGTGCGCCGTCGTGGAAGCCGAAGCCGGCGCTCAGCGGCAGCATCGAGACCGCTTCACGGGCCACGTGGAATGTGAACAGGTCGAGCAGGTCGCTGTCCGAGCTGTTGGTCACGACCTTGAAGCGGCGCATGCCGTCGCTGGCCTGACCGCCGTCGAGCGGCTCGATGGTGCCGAGATCGGGGATTTCCTTGAACAGATCGACCAGGTTGTCGGCGTCCTTGGGGTTGGCCAGCGGCCCGACACGCAGCTCCAGACCGCGCGCTGTTTGGGCGGGAGCGGCCGGCGCGGCATCCTTGGGCGCTGCAGCGACTGGGGCTGGCGCGGCCTTGACGACAGGCGGCGCCACTTCGCCGGCGCCCATGGCGCGGATGGCCGACAGCAATTCAGCCGTGTCCACCGGATCACCGCCGGCGCCTTGATGGCGCGCGAGCTGCGAGCGCAGCGCATCGCCGGCTTGCAGCAGCACGTCGACCATGGGTACGGTGGGCGTGAGTTCGTGGCGGCGCAGCCGGTCGAGCAGCGTTTCCATCTGGTGCGTCAGTTCGGCCACGTCGGCAAAGCCGAAGGTGGCCGCACCGCCCTTGACGGAGTGAGCGCAGCGAAAGATCGAGTTGAGCTCTTCGTCGTCAGCAGCCTCGATGTCGATGGCCAGCAGTTGCTGCTCCATGCGCTCGAGGTTTTCGCCGGCTTCCTCGAAGAACACCTGATAGAACTGGCTCAGGTCGATGCCTGCACCGCCGTGGTCTGTATTCATGTCGCTCATCGCCCTGGCTCCCTGTCGACTGCTTGTGTCTTGCGATTGCGCTGTGCGTTCAGCGGAAAACCTTCTTGAGCACTTCGAGCAGCTTGGCCGGATCGAACGGCTTGACCAGCCATCCGGTCGCGCCGGCACTGCGGCCTGCCTGCTTCATCTGGTCACTGGACTCGGTGGTCAGGATCAGGATCGGCGTGGTCTTGAACTTCGGGTTGTTGCGCAGGTTGCGCGTCAGGCTGATGCCGTCCATGCGCGGCATGTTCTGGTCGGTGAGCACCAGATCGAAGTCGCGGCTGTTGGCCTTGTCCAGCGCATCCTGGCCGTCGACGGCCTCGACCACGTGATAACCGGCGCTCTTGAGCGTGAAGCTGACCATCTGGCGCATCGAGGCCGAGTCGTCCACGGTAAGGATGGATTGCATGTCTGTCTCCGGGAGGAAGGGTTGAGCGTGGGCGGGTCAGAAGAGCTCGATCGAGCCAGCGTCCATTTCGGCCTGTGTGACCGGGTTGGGGCGCAGCGGGGCGGCTTCGATCACGCAAGAGCCGTCTTCGTCATCATCGCCAAAGGCGTCCTGCGCCAGCGTGTCGGCGCAATTGCGCAACCGGCGGTTGGTGTGCGCGATCAGTTGCGAGGCCATGTCCTGGAACTGCAGCGCGGTGACCGCGCCACCGAGTTGCTGAATCAGGCTGCGGTAGGCCGCGGCAGCGCGCGGGCTGTCGGCATCGGCCTGGTGCTCGTCCATCAGCGTGGCGATCTGTTCGTTCGCCGTGCTGAAGCGCGCCATCAGCGTGTCGCAGGCGTCTTCGAGCAACGTGTTGAGGCGATCGAGGTCGTTGCTGGCCGTCATCAGGTGATCCTGCAACTCGGCAGCCAGTAGCAAGGGCCTGACCTGCGGGCCGATCTCATGTGTGGCGTGGTCCATCAGAGATGCGCTCCGTGAGAGGCGTCCGGGAATCGTGCGCAGCCGTCGGTTGCTTGCCGAAAGGTCGCACCAGGTCCCGAGGCGCGTGAATATGTCCTTTATTGTCGGCAGCCTTTGCGCATACCTAAGCGCAATCACACGGGCAATCCGGGGTCAGTTCCGGCGCTGCCTGCAGGCGGCATACTCGTGTCATGCCGACCCGTGCCGCCGACCACCGCCTGCGAGTGCTGCATCTGGAAGACTCCGAGCTCGACCATGAGCTCACGCTGGCGCATCTGCAGCGCGGCGGGCTCGAAGTCACGGCGCGGCGCGTCGACAACGAGGCCGACTTCCTGCTGGCACTCGACGAGCCCTGGGACGTGATCGTGTCCGACTACAACCTGCCGGGGTTTTCCGGGCTGGTGGCACTTGATCTGCTGATGGCCCGCGAAAGCGACACCCCCTTCATCCTGGTGTCCGGCGAGATCGGCGAAGACACCGCGGTCGAGGCCATGCGCAATGGCGCCAGCGACTACCTGCTCAAGAACAACCTGGCACGCCTGGTGCCTGCGCTGCTGCACGCCGTGGAGGCCAGCGAATCACGGCGGGCCCGGCTGCGCGCCGACCGGCAACTGGGCGAATCGCAGCAGCGGCTGCATGAACTGGCGCAGCACCTGCAAACCAGCATCGAAATGGAGCGCGCGGCCATCGCGCGCGAGATCCATGACGATGTGGGCGGCTCGCTCACGGCGCTGAAGTTCGATCTGGCGTGGATCGCCAGGCACTCCGATTCCACGGAGGTGCAAGCGCGTGTTCAAGGTGCGCTGGAAACCGTGACGGCGGCCATCGAATCGAGCCAGCGCATCATGCTCAATCTGCGCCCCGCGATCCTCGAACAGGGTCTGCTGGCGGCGCTGCAGTGGATGGCCGCGCAGTTCGAGCGCCGAACCGGCATCGTTTGCCTGTTCCGCGCGCCTGCCCAGGCCGTGCCCCTGGCGCCCGGCGTGCCCCTGGTGGCCTATCGCGCTGCGCAGGAAGCCCTGACCAACGTGAGCAAGCACGCCCAGGCGACCCAGGTCTCGATCGACCTGTCGATGGCCGGCGGCGTGCTGTCGCTCGAGATCAGCGACAACGGCCGGGGCCTCAGCCCCGACGACCTGGCCAAGGCACGGTCGTTCGGCATCCGCGGGCTGCACGAGCGCGCGCGCACGGTCGGCGGTTGGGTCGATCTGAGCAGTGGCACGTCCGGCACGACGATGATCCTGTCGGTGCCGCTGGACCGCGATGGCGCGGTTCAAGCATCGGGGGAACAATCCGCCGGGTTCCAGGAACAGGCCGAGTGGGGAAATCCGTGATCAAAGTCATCTTGTGCGACGACCATGCGCTGATCAGACGCGGCATCCGCGACACCTTGTCCGATGCCCCCGACATCCAGGTCATCGGTGAGGCGGGCGACTACGGCGAACTTCGCAGCCTGATGCGCAATGCCGAGTGCGACGTGCTGGTGCTCGACATCAACCTGCCCGGGCGCAGTGGCCTTGACGTGCTGCATGCGCTGAAGGAGGAGGGCTCGACGCTGCGCGTGCTGGTGGTGTCGATGTACCCGGAAGACCAGTACGCCATCCGGGCCTTGCGCGCCGGCGCTTATGGCTACGTCAACAAGGGCGGCGACCCGGCGCTCATCGTGGCTGCGGTGCGTACGGTTTCACAGGGACGCAAGTACGTCACGCCCGAGATCGCGCAGATGCTGGTCGAAAGCCTCACCACGCCGAGCAGCGAGATGGCGCATCAGAAGCTGTCTGACCGAGAACTGCAAACGCTGGTGATGATTGCTTCGGGCAAGCGCCTGTCGGACATCGCCGACGAGCTGATGCTCAGCCCCAAGACGGTGAGCGTCTACCGCGCCCGCGTGCTGGAGAAGCTCGCGCTGTCGAACAACTCGGAGATGACGGTGTACGCCATCCGCAATGGGTTGGTGGGCGGCGAGGCGGGCTGAGCCCCACCCGCCGCACCCTGTCGCTCAGAACCCCAGGCTGGCCAGAAGATCGTCGACCTCGCCCTGGTTCGTCACCACATCCGAGCGGCCTTCGCCGTTGATCACCGGACCTTGCAGGTGCTGCTCGAGCTTTTGCACCTGCTCGGCGGGCGCGGCCTGCACCAGCAGGCGCACCAGACTGTCTTCGAGTTCGCTGGCCAGCGCCACCACCCGCGCGACCACCTGGCCGGTCAGGTCGTGAAAGTCCTGCGCCATCATGATGTCGGTCAGGTGGCTGTCGATGCTGGCCGTCGTGGCCTCGAAGTCGCTGACGAAGTTGAGTACCGCGCCTGACGCCACCGCCTTGACCGGGTCGGCCACGAGGGCTGCGGCGATGCGGCGCGTTTCGGCGGCAATGCGGGCGTGATCGGCCTTGGCACTGTCGACTGAATTGAGCACCTTGTTGGCCGCCGCTGCGGTCTTTTCGGCGATGTAGTTCAGCCGGCTGCGTGCGTCGGGCAGGCCTTCGGCCGCGAGCGACAAGCTGGGCAGCACGCCGAGCTGGTTGAGCGTGTCGTGCAGCTGGCGAGTGATGGTTCCGAGTTGCTGGAACACCTCGGGCGATGCAGCAGGCGCATCGCTTTCGGGAGCTGAAGCAGCATCGGCCGACTCGGCCGCAGGGACTTTGGAGAGGTCGTTCATTTGCATGATCGGTTTTCCTTCACGCAGCGGCGCCGATTTTTTGCATGATCTTCGTCACCTTCTCTTCCAGGGTGGCCTTGGTGAAGGGCTTGACGATGTAGCCGGCAGCACCTTCCTGGGCAGCGCGCACGATGTCTTCCTTGCGAGCCTCGGCCGTGACCATCAACACCGGTAGGTGCTTGAGCGAGTCTTCTTTCTTGATGGCGGTCAGCAACCCGAAGCCATCCATGTTCGGCATGTTGATGTCGCTCACGACAAAGTCGAACTTGGTGTTCTTGAGCATGTTCAGCGCGATGACGCCGTCTTCAGCCTCTTCAGCGTTGTTGTAGCCAATTTCCTTGAGCAACCCACGAACGATGCGGCGCATCGTGGAGAAGTCGTCCACGATCAAAAATTTCATGTCGGTTTGTTGGCTCATGTTGATCCTCGCAATAGGGGGTGCGGTCCGATTGGGGTTTCTATCGGACTGCGGGTGCCGAAGTTGAGGTGGAATCCCCCGACCTGGAAGTATCTTCCGCTGGCTCCATCTCGTCGGGACGCTTGTCGAAGAACCGGTCCTCGGCCTCGCGGTTCATCACGATGATGCTGATGCGCCGGTTGGTCGGGCTCAGCGGCTCCTGATCTTCCAGTGGGTGGCTCGAGGCCAGCCCTTGCACACGCAGCACGCGTGCCTCAGGCAGTCCGCCCTCGAGCAGTTCGCGTCGCGATGCGTTGGCCCGGTCTGCCGACAGTTCCCAGTTGCTGTAGCCGCGTTCGCCATTGCCGAAGGGCTTGGCGTCGGTGTGGCCTTCGAGGGTCAGCCGGTTGGGCACATCGGTGAGGACATCGCCAATGATGCGCAGCAACTCGCGCATGTAAGGTTTGACGATCGAGCTGCCGCTGTCGAACATGGGCCGGTTGTTCTCGTCGACGATCTGGATGCGCAGGCCCTCGCTGGTCATGTCGAGGCGGATCTGCGAGCTGATCGAAGCCAGTCGGGGGTTCGAGGCCAGCACGTCTTCGACACGCCTCTTGAGCTCTTCGAGCCGTGCCCGCTCGGCGGCACGCTGCTCGGCCTTCAGGGCCAGCAGGTTGATGGTGCGCTTTTCAGCCTCGGTCTCGCCTTTCTTGACCTGCCCGTGGGTGCGCGACAGGTCTTCGCCACCGCCCTTGATGACGTGGGAGGAATCGCCCGAGCCCGAGCCACCGCCGAGTGCGACCTTCAAAGGGGAACCGAAGAAGTCGGCGATCCCCTTCTTGTCGCCCTCGGTGGTCGATCCGAGCAGCCACATCAGCAGGAAGAACGCCATCATGGCGGTCACGAAGTCGGCGTACGCGATCTTCCAGGCGCCGCCATGGTGACCATGGCCGCCCTTCTTGATCTTCTTGATGATGATCGGTTGGAGCTTTTTCGAGTCGCCCGACATCTCGTTATGCCCTCGTGTCGGTGATCACTTCTTGCCCTTGACGTGCTGCTCGAGCTCGGCGAAGGTGGGCCGATCGGTCGAGAACAGCACCTTGCGGCCGAATTCCACCGCCACCTGAGGGGCGTAGCCCTGCATGCTGGCCAGCAGCGTCGTCTTGATGCATTGCAGCTCCTTCGAGCCGTCATCCACCTTCTGCTCGAGCAAGCCGCCCAGGGGTTCGACGAATCCGTAGGCCAGCAAGATCCCCAGGAAGGTTCCCACCAGCGCCGAGGCGATCATCCCGCCGAGCACCGATGGGGGCTGCCCCACCGATCCCATGGTGTTGACCACGCCGAGCACCGCGGCCACGATGCCGAAGGCCGGCAAGCCGCCGGCCAGCCGGTTGATGGCTGCCACCGCCGCGTGCTCCTCGTTGTGGTGGGTCTCGATCTCGCTGTCCATCAGGCTTTCGATCTCGTGTGCGTTGAGGTTGCCCGAGACCATCATGCGCAGGTAGTCGGTGATGAACTCGACCACGTGGTGGTCATGGCCGACCACCGAATACTTCTTGAACAGTGCGGAGTTGTGCGGATCCTCGACGTCCTGCTCGATGGCCATCAGGCCTTCCTTGCGGGCTTTTTGCAGGATGTCGTACAGCAGCGCCATCAACTCCATGTAGCGCGCCTTGCTGTACTTGCTGCCCTTGAAGCAAGAGCCCAGACCCTTCAGGCTGGACTTGACCACCTTCATCTGGTTGTTGGCCAGGAACGCCCCGCCCGCGGCCCCGAAGATGGTGATCATCTCGAAGGGCAGGGCGTCCAGGATCACGCTGATGTTGCCGCCGTGGAAGATGTACACCCCGAAGATGCACACCATGGCGATGCCCCAACCGATGAGTACGAACATGAATCTGGCTTTCGAATGGCGGACACGCCGACGGGCGAGTTCTGTGACTCCCCAAGTATCGACGGCTTGGGGCGATGGTTGAGTGTGAACCGATCAGCCTTGTGTCGATGCGATCAATAGGGGCCGAATCGACCCTCAAACGAGAGGAAAAAAACGGGCCCCGATGGGGGCCCGATGGAACGCGCGCGCGGGGCGCACGAAGAGGAGACAAAACCAGGAAAACGTCGAACCCGATCCGCAAATCAATGCATCTGGATGCCGCCGGCAGCCTTGCCCTTGCCGGCACGTGCGGGCGGGTTGCACAGGCCGCACACATAGTGGCGGGAAATTTCATGGGGGTGGGTCACGAAGTGGCCACCGCACTTGGAGCATTTGGTCATCGTGAGCATGCCGTTGTCGATGAACTTGACCAGACGCCAGGCGCGCGTCACCGACAGCAACTCTTCAAGGCCCTGGGCCTGGATCTGTTCCTGGTACAGCTGGTAGGCCTTGATGACGGTGTCGATCTCGTCCATCTCGGCGACCTTGTTCAGGTACTCATGGATGTTCAGGAACAGCGATGAGTGGATATTGGGCTGCCACGTCATGAACCAATCGGTCGAAAACGGCAACTGACCCTTGCTTGGCGACTTGCCGGCGACTTCCTTGTAAAGGCGCAACAGGCGTTCGTAGCTGAGGTCGGTCTCGCTTTCGAGCACCTGCAGGCGTGCGCCGAGGTTGATCAACGTGACAGCGCGGTCGATCTGCTTGGCTTCGGTCAGGATGCTTTTGGTGCGCATGATGGGCTCCCCTTGCTTGTATTTGTTTTGTGATCTTCGGATCAGGCGGCTTCTTGGTGGCGGCCGGCCATCAGGATGCTGGCGTGCAGGCGGCTGGTCGTGTCGTTCGCAGCGCCCTTGCCGTGGTTGGTCAGCAGGCCCCAGACCATGTCGTCATCCATGCGGAAGCGGCACAGCAGCGTGTTGCTCGAGGCGATCTTCATCATTTGCGACGGGGTCAGCAGCGTGAGCAGCGCGGCGTTGTCTTCGCTGATGCCCAGGCGGTAGAGCGCTTGTTCGCGGTCGCTGCGGATCAGGCTTTGGGCCAGCATCAGGTAGGACAGGTTGGCTTCGCGGATTTCGGTGAGGATCTGGTCTGCATTCATGGCGGTCTCCTGGGAGTGATCTTTTCGGTTCCGGGGCTTCATCAGCGCTGGCGTTTGAATTCGTCTCAACGTGAAAAGAATTGTGTTTGTCAGAGAAGGACGGTGACATCAGGTCATCTCTGTCGCTTAAGTCCCTCTTTTCCTATCCGTCGTGTCAGGCAAATTCCTACAAGACTGCCGGCATGCGTGTTTTGCCGTGATGAAAGTCGCAGCCCTATCATTCCGACTCATGCCCACGCCTGTCGACCGATTGCCACCCATTGCCGCCTTGAGGCGCACCGTCTTTGCCGTCGTGCTGGTGCTGGGGGGCTGCGCTGCCGCGCCGCCGGCCCCTTCCGCCGTCGTCCCCGTGGTGCCGGTGCCCGTCGGTTGGTCCGGCACCGCCGCATCTGCCGCCCGTGACGGACAGCCGGTGGATCTGGCCTCTTGGTGGCGGTCGTTTGGCGACGCAGAGCTCGATGGCCTGGTGGCGCGCTCATTGAAGGCATCCCCTGACCTCGAAGCCTGCGCAGCCCGCGTGCGCTCGGTGCGCGCCATGGCGCGCGAAGCCGATGCGCGGCTCGGGCCGCGGCTGTCACTGGTGGGCGCTCCGCAACAAAACGCCGATGGGCGCAGCACCTACTTCCAGAGCGGGTTGGGCGCCGAATGGAACGTGCCTTTGCCACAGCGCCAGTCTTCATTGGCGGGGCTGGCCGAGGCCGAACTGCAAGGCGCTCTCGCCGATGAGCAGGCGGCCCGCGCCACGCTGGTCGCCGAGGTGGCACGCACCTATTTCGAGATGCGCGCGGCCGAACGCGATCAGCAGGTGTTGCTTCAGTTGTCCGAGCTTGGCGATGAGCGGGAGCGGCTCACGCTGGCGCTGTGGCAGGCACAGCAGTTGTCCTCAACCGATGTCGACGCCGCGGCATCGGCACGCGCTCAGGCCCGCGCAGCGGTGGCCGAGCCTGCGGCCCACGCCGCGCAGGCGAGGGTGCGGCTCGGTGTGCTGCTGGGTGATTTGCGGGCCGATTTGCCGGCCGCACTCACAGAGGCGGCACCGCCGGCACGTGCCGCGCTGGGGCTGACGGCCTTGCCGGCCGATCTGGTGCGACAGCGCCCGGCCGTGCGTCGCGCCGAGCAGTCGGTCTTTCGGGCCGCTCACGCCACCGGTCTGGCGCGCGCCGACACGCAGCCACAGATCAGCCTCATGGGACTGATCGGGCTGACGACCGCCATCAGCGGCCCGGCATCGAGCTCGCTGCGCGGGGTGTTCTCTGCCGGACCGGCCTTCTCGATTCCGCTGTTCGACGGCGGGCAGCGTGAGGCGAATCAACTGGCGCGCCATGCCGAATTCGATGAGGCCACCGCGCTGTACCGCAAGGAAGTGCTGCAGGGTGTGGCCGAAGCGCAATCGGCGCTGATTCAGCTGGATCTCGAGCGTCAGCGGGTGGCCGCAGCCCTCGCGGCGCAGTCGGCTGCGCAGCGTCTGGCCAGCAGCACCGACGCGCAGGCCAGCGCCGGCCTGGCCGACGGCTTGCAGCGCGCCGATGCCCGCCGCGTCGCGCTGCAAGCCAGTCGCGCGAGCCTCGAGGCCGCGCGGGCCGAGCAGCTGGCCTATGTGGCCTTGTTCACCTCGTTTGGCGGCGCGGCCTTGCCGGGCGCGGCACCATGATCGTCGCGCTGGCGCGCAAGACGCTGCTGCACGAGTGGCGCCGCTTCCTGCCTGCGGTGGTGGCGGTCGCGTTTTCGGGGCTGCTGCTGATGGTGCAGGCCGCGCTTGTGCTGGGCATCTTCGGCAGCGCTGCGGTGTACATCGAAGCGTCCAAGGGCGATTTGTGGATCGGCTATCCCGGCACGCGCACCATCGAACTGGGGCGTCTGTTGCCCTCGGACACCGACATCTGGGTGCGCCTCGACGAGGCCGTTGACCGCGTCGAGCCCTACCGCTGGATCTACGGCGACTGGCGGGTGCGCAATGACCTGGGCGCGTTTTCCATGTACGTCTCTGGCATCGATACGTCGGCCGATGGCCTGGTGTTCGCCAAGGTGCTGCCGAGCGATTTGCGCCTGCGCCTCGAACAGCCCGATTCAGTCATCGTCGATTCGACCGACCTCGAAAAGCTCGGCGTCGTGGTGGGAGACCGTCCGCGCATCAATGGTCACGTGGTGGAGGTGGTGGGCACCGTGTCGGGACTGCGCACGCTGGGCGGTGTGAACATCCTGGCGTCGCTCGAGACGGCGGGGCGCATCCAGCCCGGGGGCCTGTCTGATGACAGGGTGGCCTATTACGTGGTCAGGCTGCGAGATCCCGCCCAACTGCCGGCGGCGCACCAGCGGCTCAACGAGCAAGGCCGTCAGCATGGCTTTCAGGTCTGGACGCGTGATGAGTTTTCCAAGGTCGTCACCCATTACTGGCTGCTCGAGACGGGGGCCGGTCTGGGTGTGCTGTTTCTCGCTGTGGTGGTCAGCGTCGTCGGCGCGGTGATCACCAGCCAGACCTTGATGGGCGCGGTGGCCGGGTCTGCGGCCGAATATGCGGCGCTCCAGGCACTGGGCATCGGCATGAGTGCGTTGCGCGCTGTCGTGCTGGAGCAAGCCGCCTGGATCGGCGCAACGGGCATTGTCCTGGGCACCTTCGGGGCCGCTGCAGCGCTGTGGCTGGCCAGACGTCACGATGTGCCGGTGGCCGTGGATGGCTGGGCGTCGCTGGGTTGCGCGGCGCTGGTGTTCGGCATTGCCCTGGTGTCGGGTTGGGCTGCGGTGCGCGCCTTGCGACGCGCCGATCCGGCCACCTTGCTGAGATGAGTGAATCCGTGACCTCCGGGGATGGCGCAGTGGTGCTGCGCGGCCGCGCTCTGGAAAAGTCGTTTCGCAGCGGCCGCATCGACACGCCGATCCTGCGCGGGTTGAGCCTCGATGTGCTGGCGGGGGAACTGACGCTGGTGTCAGGCCCGTCGGGGTGCGGCAAGAGCACCTTGCTGGCCCTGTTGAGCGGATTGCTGCGGCCGGATGCCGGGGAGGTTGACGCGCTGGGAGAGTCGCTGTGGTCGCTGGACGATCAGGCGCTGGAGCGTTTCCGCCTGCAGCACACCGGCTTCGTGTTTCAGGGCTTCAACCTGTTTGGTGCGCTCAGTGCGGTCGAGCAGGTGATGCTGCCTCTCGGCGCGCTGGGCTTCACGCGCGCTCAGGCCCGCGAGCGTGCGCTGGTGGCGCTCGATGAGGTTGGCTTGTCGGCGCGCTGCGGGCTGCGTCCCGCCGAGATGTCCGGCGGAGAAAAGCAGCGCGTGTCGATCGCCCGCGCCCTGGCCAAGAACCCGAAGCTGCTGTTTGCCGATGAGCCCACCAGCGCGCTCGATGCCGCCAACGGCCAGATGGTGATCGACTTGCTGCACCGGCTTGCACGCACCCACGGCGCGGCGGTGCTGTGCGTCAGTCACGACCCGCGCGTCGTGGCGCATGCCGACCGCGTGCTGTACATGGAAGACGGGCGTTTGCTCGACGACACGCGCCCCGGCGCGTCCAAAGGACCACGATGAATTCACTCACCCACCGATTTGCTGTCGTGTGCTCGCTGGCCGCGCTGGCCATCGCCGCCTTGCCGGCCTGTTCGCCTGCCGACGGTGCGGTTCCGGCTCCGTCGGCATCGGCATCGGCCTCGTCCGCCGCTGAGGCGCGCTATGTCGCGATGGCGCGTGGCCGGGTCGATGTGCCCGGCGGCCTGCTGCGCGTGCCGAGCCCCCAGCGCGGTCTGATCCAGCGCTGGGCGGTCGAGCCGGGCGATGCGGTCCGCAAGGGGCAGGTGCTTGCCCAGATCGACGCCCGTGAGGCCCGGCTCGCGCTGGAGCAGGCTCAGGCTGAACAGGCCCATGCAGCCGCTCAGCTCGATGCCTCGCGCGCCCGGTTACCGGCGCTGCGCACCCGAATGGAGCGGCTGCAGCAGGCCCAGAAAGCGGGTGCGGGCAGCGGGCAGGCTGGAGACGATGCGCGCGCGGCGGTGATCGATGCCGAGCAGGAGCAGGCTGTCCAGCGCACGGCTCTGGCCATCGTGCGGCAGCGTGTGGCGCAGGCATCGCAGGCCTTGTCTGCCGCCACCATTCATGCGCCCGTGGCCGGCCGCGTGGTCAAACGCACGGCGGAGGTGGGCGAATTCGTGGACGCCTACGCCGTGCTTTTGAACTTGCTGCCTGAAGGGCCTCGCATCGTGCGCGCTGATCTCAACGAGTCGCTGGTCACTCGCGTCAAGCCAGGCATGCGCGCCGAGGTGGTTTCGGTGGCCGAGGGCTCGGCCGTGCATGGCGCGCACGTACTGAGCATTGGTGAGGTGTTCGGACCGCCCGGTGCGCCCGATACCAGCGGCGGAGAAACCATCGTCGATGCGCGGGTGGTTGAGTGCCTGCTTCAACTTGACGACCCCGAACTGCGCGTGGGGCAGCGGGTGCTGGTCAGGTTCTTGCCGTCCCAGCCGGCCAAGTGAGACGGCGTTTGGATGGGGCCGGTGCTCAGTCGTTGCGCGTGAACGCCAACACCACGTTGGTACCGCCGAATGCGAAAGAACTGCTGATCGCTGCCCGAAGGTGAGGCAGCGGTTCCGCCGCTCCCAGGATGAGCGGCACATTGCAGGCCGCGTCCGGGGTCTGGCAGTTGGCGGTGGGTGGTGCCTGCCGCTGCTGCACGGCCATGACCGTGATCAATGCTTCGAGCGCACCGGCGCCACCGAGCAAGTGGCCGTGCATGGACTTGGTTGAGCTCACGCGCAGCGACTGGAGGTCCTCGCCCCAGACCTGCCGCAAGGCCTCGCATTCGACGCCGTCGCCCACCCGCGTGGCGGTGCCGTGGGCGTTGCAATAAGCGATGTCCCGCGGCGCCAGGCCACTGGAGCGCAACACATTGCGCAGCGCGCGCACCTGCCCTTGCGCGTCGGGCTTGGTCAGGTGCAGCGCATCGCAGCTGATGCCGCTGCCGGCAAACCGCGCACGCACGGGCGCTTGCCTGGCCAGTGCATGCTCGCGTGATTCCAGTATGAGCATCGCAGCGCCTTCACCCAGCGCGAAGCCGGTACGGTGAGCGTCAAAGGGCCGGCATGATTGGCTGGGATCGACAGGATCGGGCGTGGCGAGGGTCTGCAGCGCCTGCCAGGCGCGCACCACGCCGGGCACCAGCAGAGCTTCGGCACCGCCGGCGATGGCAATGTCGATTTCTCCTGCGGCGATCGCCTTGGCGGCTTCGGCAATGGCCAGCGCCGAAGAGGCACAGGCCACCGTGTAGGTGTAAACCGGACCTTGGGCGCCAGCGCGAATCGCGATGTGTGCGGCCGGCGCGTTGGTCATGGCTGCCACCACCGTCAGCGGCGACACGCGCTTGCCCAGGCGGGCCGCTTCGTAGCCGTCTTCGAGCGCCGAAGCACCACCCATGCCGCTACCGATGAACACCCCGACGCGCTCGCCGTCCACACCACCGGGCCAGCAGGCATCAGCCTTGGCCAGCTCGGCCGCCGCAACAGCCATCTGGCTGACCCGGTCGACACCGACGAGTTGAATCTTGTTGAACCAGCGTTCCGAGGAGAAATCTGCACTGGCCACCGCTGCGGGCGGCATTCCCTCACGGCTCCAAAGGGCAACGGCCGAACGGCCTTTCAGCAGTGAGTCAAAAGCCGCAGCGGCATCATCGCCATGTGGCGACACCAGCCCGAGGCCGGACACCACCACATCGCGCGGGCTCATTTGGAGGCAACGGAGCCGCGCACCTCATCGACCACCTGAACCAGCTCGGCCAGCGTTTGCACGTTGGCGCGTGACTCGGGGTAATCGATGCCGAAGTGATCTTCGATGTTGAACATCAGTTCGGCGAGTGCGAGCGAATCCAGACCGAACTCGGACAGAGGCTGGTTCGGATCAATCGTCGCAGGGTCGATGTCGTAGGCCTTTTGAATCAACCCCAGCAATTCGTTCATGGAGCTTGTCATGCGAGCTTTCCTGTCTGGGCGTCGGGGGCGGTGAAAGCGCCAATCGGTGACTTGGAGGGCGCACCCGAGGCATCTTCGATACCTTCGGACGCCGAATGTTCAATTTTGCCAGCGCATTTCAGCAGTTCTGCGGTGACTTGCTGACGATCATTGTCAATGGTGATCATGTGATACGAGTTTTCGAGCACCACAAGACGGTTTGAATCACCAGGCAGGGTGTCAAAAACCCGGCGCACGGTGCCCACAGTACAAATCTCGTCTTCCAGCGAGGTCATGATGACTGTGGGCGTGTGCAAACCAGGCAAGCGCTTGACGACATCCCGCATGAGCCTTTCGGACTGATTGATTCCCCAAAGGGGCAGTGCGGACGGGCCGGCCGCGCTTGACGCGCGCTGCTCCATGTCGCGCTCCACCCAGCGGCGTATTTTCTCATTCTTGATGCCGTACGGTGCGCGCTCGCGGATTGAAATCCAGCGATCAACGCCCAGTAGAAACCCTAGCTTCCGCCATCCCCACCAGCGGTCACGTGCCCATCCGTCGTAGCCAAAGCTCGGCGACATCATCACCAGGGACTGCACGTTGAATTCGCCGCGCAATGCCACGGCAGCTGCGACCACGCCGCCGGTGCAAAGACCTCCCAGCACGAAGGGTCGGTCCACGCCCACCTGTTCATGGATGGCCTCGGACGCGGCATCAACCCATTCCTGCCAACGGGTGAACCGCGTGCGGTCGCCTTCCGTGTAGCCCTTGATGTGAGGAATGATCAACTCGACACCACGGGACTGCAATGGCAGCGAGATCAGCCCGAACTCTCGCGGGGTGCTGAGCAAACCGTGCAACAGAACCACCGGCAACGGCTGCGTACCGGCTGAGCGGGCAGGAGTGTTCCCGGCTTGCGGCTCAACCGGCACCGGAAGTACCGAAGGATCTTGCGCCACGCTCACGTCAGGCGCCCGACCCGTATCGGGGGTCAGTCCAGGTGCAGTGGATGTTCATGGGCAAGTCTCGACAGGTCAGTGAATAAAGAATCAGCAGTGACCTCAGGTCGAACGCTAACGCGTAGTTTAAGCGGTGGACGGCCCTTGAGAGTGGTCCTTCCGGATCGAAGCGTCAAGCCGCCGGCAGGCGTCCGGCCGGACGCTGAACCGTCGGTGCGCCTGGTCACTTGACCGTTGCGAGGTATTCGATCAGATCAGTCCGTGCCTTGGCGTCGGGCAGTCCGTCGTATTTCATGATCCCGCCCGCAACGGCCTTCTTGGGCAGCGTGATGTAACTGTCGATCTGCTCGGCGGTCCAGACGATGCCGCTGGATGTCATGGCGCTCGAGTACTTGAAGTCCTCCACCGAGCCTGCCTTGCGCCCGACCACGGCAAACAGCGACGGGCCCTTCTTGTTCTTGCCTTGCTTGAGGCTGTGGCATTCGGCGCACTCGGTGGCAAACGCGTCGGCCCCCGCGTTGCCGGCCGCGTGCACGTGCCCCGGAACCAGGGCTGCCAGCCCCAAGGTGGATGAGACAACCAGCCGCTCGAGCAAGACGCTGAGGGACATCACGCGGGCGAACCCGCAAGCACTTGCGATCATGGATGCACTCCCAGTCAGAACGAAGTCCAGGCAAACAGGAACAAGGTGTCGTTGTCAGACGCCCTGCGACCGCTGCCGTCGTAATTGCTCGACGAGCCGTTGTATTTCGAGTAGGCCGTGTACTGCGCGCCCAGCCTCACGTTGGCCCAGGGTGCGCCCCATGAGCCCTCTTTGCCGAACGGCGTCCAGTCCAGTTGCATGACCATGCCTGCGGTGTTGGGTCGCGAGCGCCGGTTGTCGGCGTACACCAGCGAATCCGAGGCGCCCGTGGTCGAGAAGTAGCCCAACGAGGCGCCGTACGTCTGCTGGTAGTGGTACGAGGCGTTCAGCTTGAACTCGTTGAGGTGCCCGACGTTGTGGGCCGCGTCTCCCGCCACCGTCAGCGCCTTGCGCTTCTGGCGCTCGCGAATGAAGCTTGTTTGGGCCGTGAAGACGTGTTCGCGGGTGCCGAGGAACTGGTACTGCGCATCGACGCCGACGTCGTTGTAGTCGTTCGAAGCCGAGCCGCTGGTGCGATCGGGCTGCAGGCTGCTGTTCAGGCCGAACAGGCCGGCCGACCATGCGCTGCTCTTCAGGTCCTTCATGTAGGCCAGCCGCCAGTAGGCCGAACCGGCGCCGAGCTTGCCCGGGTCATCGGCCTTGCCCAGACCCATCTTCCACTGCGTCCAGGTCGACAGCGAGCGGTACGTGCCGAGTTCCGCATACCAGTTCTTGTCGTAGAACGCATAGGCGGACAGCCCCAGAACGCGCTGCTCCAGCCCGCCGTTGATCAGTGTGCCGGTCTCCGCGCCGCCAAAGCCCAGCGCCGAGCCGACGTACGGGAAGCCCCACACCGGCATCGTGTTGAACGGGTCCTGCACGCCCGGGTTGTTGTTCACCGACAAGCCCAGCGTCAGCTCCTTGCCCTGCAGTTCGGTGGCGTGCGCAAAACGCAGGTCCATCTGGTCGAGCGCCGTGGTTCCGGCGATGCCGTCGTAGGTGACCTGGACGAAGGCGCCCAGCTTTTCAGAGATCCTTCCGGCGAGGAAGACCGACGCTTCGTCCATCGCGAAGTTGTCGTTCTTGCTGGCGTGCTCAGGTGCCGGATCCTGCTTCTTGGCGGTGTGCGTGAATGACGCCACCACCATGCCTGACAGCGGCACCTTGCCTTCCTTGCCATCTGTGTCGGTGTAGCCGCCGATCTTGAAGCGCGTCCCGTAGGGCGTGAGCTGCGGGCCGTAGCTGCCGATGTGGCAGGCCGCGCACTCCTGACCCGTCTGACGCGCAAAGCTCGGAACGGCATGACTGGGCATTGCCACCAGAACAGCGCCGGCCACACCCAGCGCCACACGCAAACCCATGAAGAAACGACTCGACAACATTCCTGACCTTTCCATCAGACAACTTCAAATTCGGCAGGCGGCGCGAGGCCGCCAGGATCACGGGCGACGGCGCAAGCCGGGCCACATCGCCATCAGCACGCCGTCGCGGCGGATGCGGTGGTGCCACACGGCCGCTGCGCCGTGCAGACTCACCAGGCCCACCATCACCCAGGCGATCGTCGAGTGCCACGACTCCAGGTCGTCGGCCAGATCGAGGTCCCTGTCCAGCAGCACGGGCAGGCTGCGCAGCAGGGGCAGATCAACGACCTGCCCGCGGGCGTTGGTGAGCAGCCAGCCCAGCACGGGCAGGCTCAGCAGGCAGGCGTAAAGCAGCGCCTGTGTGGCCTGCGACGCGAGGCGCTGAGGCCAGCCCAGGCCGGCCTTGCTGTCAGCCAGCGTCAAGCGGCTGCGCAGCACCAGTCGTGAGAGAGCGAACACCCAGACGGTCAGGCCTGCTGCCCGGTGCCCCTGCAACAGCAGTGCTCGCCACGCCTTCTCGTCGATCAACTCCCGTGACAGCACCAGCGTGAAAACCAGCACCAGCGCCAGCGCCGTGGCCCAGTGGGCGACGATCACCAGTCGGGGGTGGGTGGCGATGAAACTGCTGGGTGTGACTCGGTCGCGTGGAGGCATCAGCGGGGTGTTGAAGTACTCAAGCCCACGACGCTATGCGCGGCAAGCCTTCAAACACCTGACGACGATCACCCGGATGCTGCAAAGCGCACGCTGACCTTCAAGCCCGATCCATCGTCGCCGCTGCCCAGCGTGAGCTCGGCGCCGTGCCGCTGGGCGACTTCGCTGACGATCGCCAGACCCAGTCCGGTGCCTCCGCGTTGCGGCCCCGGCACCTGGTAGAAGCGGCCGAGCACCCTTTGGCGTTCTTCTGCCGGGATGCCCGGGCCCTCGTCCTCCACCGTCAGCCAGCCGCCGCTGTCGTCACGGCCGCAGCGCACCGTCACGCGGCCGCCCGGCGGGCTGTGCCGGATGGCGTTGTCGATCAGGTTGCTCAGCATCTCGTGCAGCATCCACGCCGAACCGGTGATCGGTGCGGGCTGTGCATCAAAGCCGAGATCCACCTGCGCGGCAAGCGCCGGGTCCAGCCAAGCCGAAGCGGCGTCTTCCAGCAGCGGCTGCAGGTCGATCGGCTCAAAGTCTTCGACCGCAGCGGCCTGCGGGTCCGAGCGCGCCAGCGCCAGCATCTGGTGCGTGGTGTGGCCCATGCGCTGCAACGCCGCCTGCACCAGCGCCAGGCGTTCGCGTTGCGGGCCGTCGCTGGTGCGCATGGCCAGCTCCAGCTGGGTCTGCACCCCGGCCAGCGGCGTGCGCAGCTGATGCGCGGCGTTCGACAGGAATGCCTGCTGTCCCTGTGCTGCTGCCCTCAGCCGGGTCATCAGCCGGTTGATGGCCTGCACCACGGGAAACAACTCTCCGGGCAGGCCTGTCAGCGGCAGCGGACTGAGGTCGGCGGGGCCCCGGTTGGCCACGCCTGCGCTGAGCGTGTCCAGGGGAGCCATCGCTCTCTTCACCCCGCTGCGAACCAGCAACAAGGTCAGTGCGATCAGCAGCAGGTTGGGCACCAGCGTGTCGATGAACAGCCGACGAGACTGAGCCTGCCGACGGTGCGTGGTTTCTGCCACCACCACGGTCACAGGGCCGAGCGATGACGGATGCTCGAGTGTGACGACCCGCACCGCTTCGCCACCCAGTTCCCGATCCGCGTAGGTCGTCTGCTTGTCTGGGGTGCGCGTGGCGATTGCCTCCAAGCCAGGGTCGCCCCCGATCAGTTCACCGCCCTGGCTTTTGACCATGAACGACAGCCGGTCGCGCCTGTCCGCGCGCTGCATCGCCATCACGGTGCGAGCGAGGTGTCCCCCAACGTCGTCGTCGTTGGCATCGTCGGCGTCCACATCCATGCGCGATGTCAGCGCGATGGCGATGCGGCCCAAGGTCCGGTCCTGATTGCTGCTCGCCCGTTTGAGGGCACTGGTGTAGTCGTAGACCGCGCTGAGCAGCAGCACGGCCAGCAGCGGCCACCACAGTCGCCTGAGCAGCCGCGCCCGCAAGGTGAAGGAAGACTGGTTCATGGGTGCGTTGCGGGGCTCAGAAGTCCAGCCGGTAGCCGATGCCGCGCACCGTGCGGATCGACAGGCCGTCGCACGCCAGCTTGGTGCGCAGGCGCGACACGTAGATCTCGATCGCGTTGTCGGTGATCTCCTTGTCCCAGCGGCTCATGCGGTCGGCGAGCTTGCGTTTGGCCACCACGCCGGGCGCGCCCAGCACCATCGCCAGCAACAAGTCCCACTCGCGCCCGGTCAGCGGCAGCGGCTCACCGTGCAATTGCGCCTCGTGGGTGGCGATGTCGAGCGCGAGCGGTCCGGCCATCAGGCGCGAACTGGCCGCCGACTGGCTGCGCCGGATGAGTGCTTGCACCCGCGCCATCAACTCGGGCAGCAAGAACGGCTTGATGAGGTAGTCGTCGGCGCCTTCGTTGAGCCCGCGCACCCGATCGGCCAGGCCGTCGCGCGCCGTCAGGATCAGCACGGGGATCTTGTTGCCCACCGCGCGCACTTGGCGCACCAGTTCCAGCCCGTCCATGCCCGGCAGGCCGATGTCGACGATGGCGAGGTCGTGCACCTGGTGGGCGAACGCATCCAGCGCGGGTTCGGCGGCGCTCAGGTGATCGAGCTCGTGGCCCGCCTGAGCGAACGCCTCGCGCAGCCCGCTGAGCAGCAGTTCGTCATCCTCGATCAGCAGGATGCGCATGGGGGTACCCGGGTGAAATCGAACACAGAGCGGCCCATGCTACCCGCGGGCCGGGGCGAAATCTGTGGGGCTCAGCGCGGGAATGCCCCGCAATCGGGGCGCTTGTCGGCAGATCAGCGGCGCGGCCCCGGTCATAGACTGATTTTTCTTTTCACGTGCAGGTTCATCGCCATGGTTGCTCCGATCGTCAGCATCTGTATCCCCACGTTCAATCGCAGCCGGTACGTCGTGTCCCTGCTCGAGTCGCTGGTCAGCCAGCTTGAAGATTTCCCGTACCCGTACGAGATCTTCATTGCCGACAACGCCTCGCCCGATTCGACGCCCGAGGTGGTCGCCAGCTTTTCGGACCGCCTGCCGATCCGTTATCACCGGCACGCCGAGAACATCGGCGGCTATCCGAACTGGCAGTTCGTGATGACGCAGGCGGTGGGCCGCTACCTGGTCTACCTGTCCGACGACGACAGCCTGCTGGGTGACCAGGTGGCCGAGATCATCGCGAAGATGGAGGCCGACCCCGAGCTGGTCACCGTCTACGCCCCCTGGCTGATGTACGACCTGGTCGCGCAGCAGCAGCAAGGCCAGTTCTACAGCGTGCCGCAAGACTTGCGCATCGAGCGTGGCGCGCACCCCGTGCTGCTCGATCACATCTTGCGCCACCACATCTTTCCCGAGATCCAGATCACCCGACGCGATGCGTTCGTGTCGACGATGCCGCGCATCAACGACCACGCGTTCCTCGCGTTCATGCACTCGTCCGACTACCTGACCAAAGGCGCCGTGCTGATCCGGCAGCAGCCGTTCTATGTGGCGATCACGCGCTACTTCGACGACGAAGAGCGCGTGCAGCTCGGCACCGACGAGGTGGAACACGCCTGGGACCGCTACCGCGGCGGCCTTGAATACATGCTCGCGCGCAGCGGCACGGCGCTCAGCGCCGAGGAGCGCAGCGGTTTTCACCTGCGCATCCAGCAAATGATCGCGGTGCGCATGTCGGTGGCCGTGCGGCTGCGTCACCTGAAGGCTCGCAATGCGATCGACACGTACTACATCGCGATGCGCATGAAAGGCATGGGCTACGAGCACATGCTCCCGGTGCCGCTGGCCACACTGGCCTCCGCGGCCATGTTCGAGTTCCTGTACCGCGACCCGGAGATCAACCGCGGCATGAAGCAATTGGTCGTCGTCGGCGATTCATCGCCCGATGACCGCGCCTTCATCTCGCGCGGTGCCGATTTGCCGGTGCATTTCGTGGGCGACATGAGTCAATGCGCCGAGATGCGCGACACCGTGGTGCTCATCCGTGGCGCCGCGCCGCAAGTTGAATTCGACGGCGCCCGGGCCTTGAGCCACAACGTGCGGATCGTTCTGGAAGATGCCTTGCTGAGCAAGTTCGGGCTGTGAGCGGCCCCGGGGTCGTCAGAGCCGGAAGATCTCGTCGAGCACGGGCTTTTTCAGCGGCTTGAACTCGAGCGCACCGGCCGCGCCGGCGAACACGATCGTGTCGCCCGGCGTGTCCTGGTTGATCACGCTCACGCCTTGCGAAATGACGGTGCCTGATCGCACCTGGCTGCGCCCGATGATGGCCGTGTTGGGGAACATCACCACCCCGCTGCCCAGCACCGGCGCCACGCCGTGGTTCTTGCCCACCGTCGAGTTCTGGTACAGCACCAGGTGCTCGCCGTAGGTGGCCTTGGCCAGCACGATGCCCACCGAGTGGCCGATGAAAAATACCTTCGGCAGCTCGATCTCGTAGAAGCAGTCGATGCCGTTGAGCGCCTTGTTCAGCAAGAACAGCTTGGTGGGAACTTCCGTGTCGCCCGAGTGGCGCCAGATCGTGTTGCCCAGGAAGTACAGGAACTGGCAGTACTGCGTGGAGTGCAGGTAATCGAAGCGCTCCTGCGGCCAGGGCCGCACGCCGTTGATGCACTGGCGCAGCCGCTCGAGTGCTTCGTCCAGGTTCGCCTGGATGGGCGCGGCGCAGTCACGCTCGTCGGGGAAGTGGTGATCGAGCTGGCGCAGCAGGTAACGCAGCAGCCCGTCGCGGCCGATCCGTGCGATGTCCACTCAGGGCCGCGCGTAGCGCATGTAGACGAGGCTCGCCACGCTCGTCGTGAGCGAGGGGTCTTCGGTCCATTCGGTGAAGTCGGCGCCGCGGCTCACCGCCAGGGGCACGCGCTGGAATTCGCGAAACCCGACCTTTTCGTAGAACGCCACCGCCGGGTTGTCCGATCGAACCCGAACCGCCAGCTCGTCCAGCCCCAGCTGATCGTGGGCCCAGGCCAGCAGCGTTTGCAGCGCCAGCTTCATCAGCCCCGGTGGCGATACGCCGCCGCTCACGATGGCATCGGCTTCGCCGTAGCCCGCGTCCCAATCGATGAAGCCCAGCCCGAGGTGTCCCAGACGTTCGCCGTTCAGGTCGTCGAGCATGAACAAGATCTTGCCGCCGTTGTCGTGCACCGGCCCGGTCAGCCAGCGGACCGTGCGTTCATCGTGCGAGACAAATTCGGTCAGGAACGACGCCACATGGCGATTGCGCCACTCGCTGAGCAGTTGCACGTCGGTCGGGTCCGTGGCACCTGCCACGGTGGCAATCGGGCGCAGCAACGCGCGCACCGGTGAGCCCACGGGCAGCACGAGCGCCGGCTTGCCGGCCAGCGTGCTGTCCTTGAGCGCGCGCAGCAGGCGTTGGCCGGGCTTCATGCCTGGGCAAAGTACTGGCGCACCTTGCTGGCCACCAGGCGCACCGTGTCGAGCGGCATCTTCGAATGCAGCGGCAGCGACAGGATCTCCTTGCCGACGCGGTCGGTCACGCTCAGGTCGCCCGCCTTGCAGTCCTTCCACAGCGTGAACCAGTGGCCCGGCTGCCAATGGATGCCGGTGTCGACGCCCTCGGTTTTCAGGAAGTCGCGCAGGCTGTCGCGGTGCTGTTCGGGCACCCGGATGTAATACAGAAACGGGTTGACGTCGGCGAAATCGGTTGCGGGCACACGCACCTGGGCTATGCCGGCGAGCGCCGCGTTGTATTCGCGAGAAGCGTCCCGGCGCGTTTGCGAGATGACATCGAGCTTGCCCAGTTGCGCCAGCCCGATGGCCGCGTGCATGTTGAGCATGTGATACCGGAAACCCACCTGCTCCACGTCGAAGGTCCAGGCCCGCTTGTTCTGGTACATCACCGAGGCCGGCTGCTGCATGCCGAGCAGTCGCAGCTCGTGCACCTTGCGCAGTTCTTCTTCGGTCTTGACGACGATCGTGCCGCCGTCGAGGCAGGTGATGGTCTTGACCGGGTCGTGGCTGAACACGCAGATGTCGGAGAAGCTGCCGACCATGCGGCCCTTGTATTTCGAGCCGAACGAGTGCGCGGCGTCGTGGATGATGCGGATGCCGTGGTTCTGGGCGAACTGCGCGATCCCGTCGTGGTCGCACATGATGCAGTCGTAGTCCATCACGATCATGGCCTTGGTGCGCGGCGTGACCAGTTGGCCCGCGCGCTCCAGATCGATCGCCAGCGTCGTGTCGTCGCAGTCGCAAAACACGATGTCGGCGCCCACCCAGGAGATGGCCTGGAAGTCGGCCGAGCAGTTGAACGACGACACGATCACCTCGTCGCCCGGGCCGACGCCTGCGACCAGCAAGGCCAGGTGCAGACCCGCCGTGCCGGTGCTCACGGCCGCGACGTGGCGATCGGCCGGCGAGCCAATGATCTCGTGGACCTTTTTCTCGAAGGCCGAGACGTAACTCCCCATGCCCAGCCAGCCCAGTTCGAGCGACTCGCGGCTGGCGTCGATTTCTTCTTGTTCGATCAGTGGTTTGAACACGGGGACCATGCGCGCCTCCAGGCAAGTGACATCGTGAAAAAGACTCTAGCGGCCGCGCGAATGTCCAGCGGCTCGAAAAGCGCTTGAAACGACAGCCAGCCCCGGCGATCAGCCGATGCGCAGCTGCGGAACCACCGTGACCAGCCGGCCGCCCCAGTCACCGATGTAGGCGAGTTGCTCGCCGATCTCGTCGCGCAGGTTCCACGGCAGCACGATCACGAAGTCGGGCCGCTGCCGGCGCAGTTCGGCTTCTGCGACCACCGGGATGCGCGAGCCGGGCAGAAAGCGTCCCTGCTTGTGCGGCGAGGCATCCACCACATAGGCCAGCAGGTCGCCGCGCACGCCCGCGTAGTTCAGCAAGGTGTTGCCCTTGGCCGCCGCACCGTAGCCGACCACCGACTTGCCGGCGCGCCGCTGCTCGATCAGAAAGCTCAGCAGATCGTTCTTGATGCGTTCGGCCACCGGCTGCAAGCGGCGGTAGAAGTCCATGCCGGTCATGCCGGCGTCGGCCTCCTTGCGCAGCAGCGCAGCCACCGCCCCGGTCGGCGCGCGCGGATGAGCGGCGTGCTGTGCCCACACCCGCAGCGAGCCGCCGTGCGTGGGCAGTTCCTCGACATCCCATACCGTGAGGCCCTGACTGGCGAAGATGCGCTGCACGGTGTGCAGCGACAAATAGCTGAAGTGCTCGTGATAGACCGTGTCGAACTGGCCTTGCTCGACGAGCTGCAGCAGGTGCGGAAACTCCACGGTGATCGTGCCGGCGGGTGCAAGCACCTCGCGCAGGCCCGCCACGAAGTCGTTGATGTCGGGCACATGGGCCAGCACGTTGTTGCCCAGCACCAGATCGGCCTGGCGCCGCTCGGCCACAAACTGCCGTGCGAAGCCGGCACCGAAGAACGACTCGATGCTCTCGATGCCCAGCCCGCGTGCCACTGCCGCGGTGCTGGCCGTGGGCTCGATGCCCACGCAGCCGATGCCGCGCGATCGCACGTACTGCAGCAAGTAGCCGTCGTTGGAGGCGATCTCCATCACCAGCGAATCCGCGCCCAGCGCCAGCCGATCGACCACCTGATCGACATAGCGACGCGCGTGCGCCAGCCACGAGCTCGAGTACGACGAGAAGTAGACGTAGTCGTCCGAGAACAGCGCGTCGTGGCGCTGCACCTCGTCGACTTGCACGAGTTGGCATTCGACGCAGGTGTAGACCTTGAGCGGAAAGTGCAGTTCGGGCCGGGGCAGATCTTCCGTGCGCAAGAACGCATTCGACGGCGGCGCCGAGCCGAGGTCGACGAACACGTCGGTCAAGGGCGCTGCGCAATGGCGGCACTTCATGTCTGCACTCCCTGAAATTGAGCGTCGATGAGCCGGTGGCTGCGGTCGCGGTCGGACAACACCGTCACCGGCAGCGGCCACGCGATGGCCAGTGCCGGGTCGTCGTGGCGCACGCCGTCTTCGCAGCTCGCGTCGTGGTCGGCACTGTGCTGATAGAGCAGCTCGACATCATCGGTGAGCGTTTGAAACCCGTGGGCAAAACCCTCCGGGATGAGCAGCTGCCGTTCGTTGTCCGCCGCCAGTTCGACCCCGTGCCAGTGGCCGAAGGTGGCCGAGCCGGCGCGCAGGTCGACGGCCACGTCGAACACCCGGCCGCGCAGGCAGCGAACCAGCTTGACCTCGGCTGCCGGGGCGCGCTGAAAGTGCATGCCGCGCACGGTGCCGAGCAGCGCGCTGTACGACAGGTTCACCTGCCGGAAATGCAGCCCGGGGTGAATCGTCTGCAAGCTGCGCTCGCACGACAGCCGGGTCAGGCGGCCGCGCGCGTCGCCGCGCGGGACGGTCTCGACGACCCACAGGCCGGCCAGCGGCGTCGCGGTGAAGTTCATGGCTGGGCCCAGGCGAGGCCGGCGCGGCGTGCGTCGGCCCGGTAGTGCTGCAAGTCGTCACGGCTGGCGACGACACCGTGCTCGTGCCAGGCGCGGTACCAGTGCGCGGTGCGCTCGAGCATCGTGGCGGCATCCCACACCGGGCGCCAGCCCAGCTGCTCGTGGGCCTTGCGGCAGTCCAGGTGCAGCAGCGCGGCTTCGTGCGGTTGGGGGCTCGTGTCGAGTTCGCAGCGCACGCGCGGCCAGTGCGCCGCAAAGCCCGTCACCACGTCTTGCACGCTGAGGTGGCCGGCGGCGTCGGGGCCGAAGTTCCAGGCCTCGGCGCAGCTTGTGGGGTCGGCGAGCAGGCGCTGGCCCAGCAGCAAATAGCCCGACAGCGGCTCGAGCACGTGCTGCCACGGGCGCGTGGCCATCGGGTAGCGGATCGGGGTGACGCGATCGGCGCAGGCTGCGCGAACCAGATCGGGGATCAGCCGATCCTCAGAGGCATCGCCGCCGCCGATGACATTGCCGGCCCGCGCGGTGGCCAGACCGACCGCATGGCCGCGGCCATCGTCGGCGGCCAGAAAGCTGGCGCGGTAACTCGCAGAGACGATCTCGGCGCAGGCCTTCGACGCGCTGTACGGATCGTGCCCGCCCAGTGCATCGGTCTCGCGGTAGCCGGCGCTGTCGTTGCGGTTGGCGTAGCACTTGTCGGTCGTGGCGTTGACCATGGCGCGCACCGCCGGTGTGGCGCGCACCGCTTCGAGCAGGTTCACCAGGCCCATCACGTTGGTGTCGAAGGTCAGGTGCGGTTCGCGGTAGCTGCGCCGCACCAAAGGCTGCGCGGCCAGATGAAAGACGATGTCCGGCTCGAAGCGCTGCACGGCGGCGCGCACGGCGTGCGCATCGCGCAGGTCGGTCAGCACTTCATCGATTTCGAGCTGCAGCAACTCGCCATGCGCCGGATCGGTATCGGCCGGCAGGGCCAGACCGGCCACGCGCGCGCCCAGCGTTTGCAGCCACAGCGCCAGCCACGAGCCCTTGAAGCCCGTGTGGCCGGTCACCAGCACACGCCGGCCGGCGTAGGCGCCGCCGAAATCTCCGGCCCCCATGGCGCTCAGGACCACACCTTCCAGGGGGCCTGATTGGCTTGCCACAGGTCTTCGAGCTTGAGCTTGTCGCGCAGCGTGTCCATCGGCTGCCAGAAGCCTTCGTGGGTGTACGCGCTGACTTGCTTGTCGCGTGCGAGCGCTTCGAGCGGCTCGCGCTCCCAGGCGGTGGCGTCCGAGTCGATGTACTTCAGCGCCTCGGGTTCGAGCACGAAGAAGCCGCCGTTGATCCAGCTGCCGTCGCCTTGCGGCTTTTCCTCGAAGCGCGTGATGCACTTGTCGACGATGTCGATGGCGCCAAAGCGTCCGGCCGGCTGCACGGCCGTCAGCGTGGCCAGGCGCTTTTGCTTCCTGTGGAATTCGACCAGCGAGCTGACATCGACGTTCGATACGCCATCGCCATAGGTCATGCAGAAGGTGCCGTCATCCAGGTAGTCGGCCACGCGCTTGAGCCGCCCGCCGGTTTGCGTCTGATCGCCGGTGTCGACCAGCGTCACGCGCCAGGGCTCGCAATGCTGGTGGCGCACTTCCATGCGGTTTTGCGCCAGATCGAAAGTCACGTCCGACATGTGCAGGAAGTAGTTGGCGAAGTACTCCTTGATCACGTAGCCCTTGTAGCCCAGGCAGATGATGAAGTCGTTGATGCCGTGGTGCGAGTACAGCTTGAGGATGTGCCACAGCACCGGCTTGCCGCCGATCTCGACCATCGGCTTGGGGCGCACCGAGGTTTCCTCGGCCAGCCGCGTGCCCAGTCCGCCGGCCAGGATGACCGCCTTCATGCCGAAACTCCCGTGGCGGCATCCGCGGCACGGGCCGCCTGGTCAGACATTGCGCTCATCGCTTGAACCCTTGTGCTCGTTGCGTGGGCCACCACCGGTGACCCGATGGGTGGATGCTCGGCCACGAGCGCCCAAACTGAAGCTCGGATGAATGGCGATTTTCATCGCCAAATCAGCGGGGAAGGGCGGCTCAGTCGGCGATGGCGGCTGGCAGGTGCTCCGGCGGCAGACCGGCCACGGCGCGTGCCCACATGCGCTCGTACAGCGCTTCGATGTCGCGCGCAAAGCGTGCGCCATCGAACAGCGTGCTGGCGCTGCGCTGCGTTTCGATCTGCTGGCGCAGGTCGGCGCGGCGCGCGGGGTCGTTGGCCAGCGCGATCACTTCATTGACGTAGTGCTCGCGGTCGTGGCAGATCAGCTGCGGCAGCCCGAGGGTCTCGAGCAGGCTGGCGGCCACCCGCTGCGCAAAGATCTCGCCCGTGAGCGTGACCACCGGCACGCCGACCCACAGCGCCTCGCCGGCCGTGGTGTGTGCGTTGCAGGGCCACGCGTCGAGGTAGAGGTCGGCGCAGCCCAGGCGGCGCATGTGTTCGTCGTGCGGCAGCAGCGGCGCAAACAGCAGCCGCTCGGCGGCGATGCCGCGCGCCTTGGCCGCTGCGAGCAAGGTGTCTTGCACGTTGGTGTTCCAGCGCAGCAGCCACAGCACGGCGTTCGGCACGCGCTCGAGGATGCTGCACCAGTGGTCGAACACCTCGGCGGAGATCTTGTACGACTGGTGAAAGGCGCACAGCAGCAGTTTGTCGGCCGGTGCGCCCCACTCGGCGCGGTCGCTGGCCAAAGGTCGCAGCCGCTGCGAGTCGTTGGGCTGGTAGCAGTGCGGCATCTGCGCGATCTTCTCGCTGTAGTGACTGGCCAGCGCCAGCGGCGTGACCACGCGGTCGCCGATGAAGTAGTCGACGTAGTTCGCGCCGCTGGTGCCCGGAAAGCCCAGCCAGCTCACCTGCAGCGGCGCGGCGCGGTGCGCGGTGACCGGCATCAGCGTGCCGTAGGTCGCGCCCTTGGCGTCGATCAGGATGTCGATCTTCAGCTCGCGGATGCGCTGCGCGATGGCCGGGGGCTTGAGCCGGCTCAGGTCCTCGAAGTGCTCGCTGCCGGCGGCGATGCGCTGGCGCATCGGGCTCGCGTCATCGGGCCCGGCCGAGATCAGCGTGACCTCGAAGCGGCTGCGGTCGTGGCTCTCGAGCATCTGCGCCATCAGCTGGCTGGTCGCGTGCTGATGGAAGTCGGCCGACAGGTAGGCGATGCGCAGCCGCCCGTCGTGCGCGTGCGCGGCGCGGCGCGGCAGTGGCGTGACGAACGAGGCGACGCGCAGCGCGTAAAGCCTTGCGGCCTTGAGCAGATCGTGCGGGTCGTCGCCGAGCACCGCATGAACGAACGGGCCGGTCTCGACGGCGCGGTCTCCGGGTGCCGCGCGCAGTGCGGCCAGCAGCTTGATCATTTCGACATCGGCAGCCGCCCAGCGGCAGGCCTCGCGCTCGAGAAACACCAGCTGCGAGCGCGCCGACAGCTCGCTGGCGTCCAGTCCGATCAGCAGCGCGGTGCGCACGCATTCGGCCGCCTCGGACTTCATGCCCTTGTCCTTGAACGACATGCCCAGATAGAAGTGCACCACCGCGTCGTCCATCTTCAGCGCGAGCGCCTGCATGAACGCGCCGATCGCTTCGTCGTGGCGTTGGGCACGCTGCAGCGCCATGCCCAGCGACTGCCAGTGCGCGCGGTCGCGCGGTGCGTTGGCCGGCAGTGCCAGCAGGCAGTCGGCCGCGTCGCCGGGGCGCCCGAGTTCGAGCAACGCATGAGATTCGAGCGTGTAGGCCAGCGCCAGGGCCGGGTGCTGCTGGCGCAGCGCCGTGGCGCG
This sequence comes from Burkholderiales bacterium 28-67-8, assembly GCA_002281415.1. GTDB lineage: Bacteria > Pseudomonadota > Gammaproteobacteria > Burkholderiales > Burkholderiaceae_C > PBB1. Next base: position 30,452 of record NCFZ01000005.1, read on the forward strand.
GCTGGCCGCCGCTGCGGGCTGCCCGGCGCAGATCAGCGCGTGTGTGGCGGCCAGGCCGTAGGCCTGGTCGGCGTGCGAGCGGAAGGCCTGATCGAATTTGTCGGCGGCGTTGGGCCAGTCGCCCCGTTCGGCCAGCGACTGCCCGGCCAGCCAGCTGCGGCGGGCGCGCTCGTGCGCCGCGTTGCCGGCTTGGGGTGGCGCAGGGTTCGGCAGGTTCAGGGCCATGGTCTCGCGCGCCGCAGCCGGCGCCAGGAAGTGTCTTGTCGGCCCAGCTTAAGTGCGGCGCGGTGCGGGCGGTGGTCTGAAAAGCGCCACCGCTCAGGGGCTATTCAGACGCCTGCGCGCCACAGCCGCGAGCGCTCGCGCCACAGCGCGGCTTGCTCCGCGTGGCCGAGGCTCTCGTGGAACGCGGCCAGGTTGTGTGCGGCCAGATGGCTGCCGCGGCCGCGCACGGTGTCGGGCAGCTCGGGCTGCTCGCCGATCTCGATGGCGCGCAGCCAGGCCAGCTCGATCATCGGCAGCCACTCGGCGGCCTGGGCCGGCCGCGCCAGCGCGGCGTCGAGCAGCACGTCACCGAGGGTGAAGAAGTAGTCGGGCGAATGCTGCCAGTGCGCCTGTTCGGTTGCGGCCAGCTCGAGCGCAGCCTCGAAGTGGCCGAGCTTTTTCAAGGTGAACAGCAAGCGCAGCAGCAGGTCGTGTCGCCATGAGGCACCGGACTCATCGGCCGCCCACGCGGCCTGGTAGTGCGGCAGCGCCTGCGCGTGGTCGCCGTGCACCTCGAAGTCCTTGCCCAGCTGGTAGCGCCAGTAGGCGTCGTCAGGGTGTTCGGCCAGCGCCGCATTCAGCAAGGTGCGGTTGCGCCCGCGCTTCGGGTTCAAGTGCTCCGGCAGGTAACCGTCGTGTCCGATGTGCAAGGCGAGACGCTGGCGCGCCAGCGCCGAATGAGGCTGCTCGTGGATGCGCCCGGCGTAGCTCACGCCGCGCGGCAGCACGCGCGGCAGCCAGCTCGGTGCGTGCTGCACGGCGCCTGATTCATCACGCACCAGGCTGTCCACGCTGATCAAGCCGATGAAGTCAGGCGCTCGTGAGCGCAGCGCGGCCAGGGCTTGTGCGCCCGAGTCGATCCACTCGTCGGCGTCGAGCACGAGGCGCCAGGGTGCATCGACCTGCGCGAGCGCCGCGTTGCGTGCGGCCGAGAAATCGTCGACCCAGTTGAAGTGCGCCACACGTGCGCCGCACTGTCGGGCGATCTCGGGCGTGCCGTCGGTCGAGCCGGTGTCGAGCACCAGCATGTCGTCCACATGGGCACGCGCGCTGCTCAGGCAACGCGCGAGGCAGCGTGCCTCGTTGCGCACGATCATGACCAAAGCGATGGCGTGTGTCGGTGTTCCCATGGTGGGGTCATTGTCGTGTTGCACCTGTGGCAGCCACGCGGACCCGGTCCCCGGAAAAGAGCGGCACGGGACTGGCTCATGCATTGATCGACGCTTGAAAAACTTGAGCGAATTTCTTCAAAAAATGTTGCTTGCGAAAACTCAAGTTGAGGCGCAGCGCCTCCGATAAATGCTCCAACGGGTCTGGAAACAGAGTCGTTGTCCGGTTAGCCGGCCCACGTTGAGCAGACATCTTCAAGGACTGCGAGACCACGGTTGACTAGCGCGGGTGGTGCCCGTGGACGGGTCGAAACCGTCTCGTGCACGGGTACAGGCAAGGACAGCGAGGGGAGGGTCCCCAAACAGTCTGAGTTAACGCCGGCGGCTAGGCCGGGTCTTATCTAACTGACAGGAGAACACATCATGCCAATGACCATCAACACCAACGTGAATTCGCTGAATGCTCAGCGCAATCTTTCTGCCTCGCAGGGCTCGCTCGCGACGTCCATGCAGCGTTTGTCTTCCGGCCTGCGCATCAACAGCGCCAAGGACGACGCCGCCGGCCTGGCGATTGCCGACCGCATGAACGCCCAGATCAAGGGCATCAACG
>NCFZ01000150.1 GCA_002281415.1 Burkholderiales bacterium 28-67-8
CACGTAGAGGATTTCCTCGGGCGCGCCGGCCTTGACGAATTCGGTGAGCACCTTGCGCGTGAGGTGGCGCGGGTCGCTGATCTGGCTCCACAGCTTGCCGTCGCTGAAGGTGCCCGCACCGCCCTCGCCGAACTGCACGTTCGACTCGGGCTTGAGCACGCCCTGGCGCCACAGGCCCCAGGTGTCCTTGGTGCGTTCGCGAACTTCCTTGCCGCGCTCGAGCACGATCGGTCGCAGGCCCATTTGCGCGAGCACCAGCGCGGCAAACAGCCCGCACGGCCCGAAGCCCACCACCAGCGGTCGCGCACGCTCGCTGGCGCGCCAGTCGGCCGGCACGTGGCCGACGAAGCGGTAGCGGGTGTCGGGCGAGGGCTTGATGTGCGCATCGCCGGCGTGGCCCGCCAGCACCGCTGCCTCGTCGTCGACCTCGCAGTCGACGGTGTAGATGAGCACGATGGCGGTCTTCTTGCGCGCATCGTGGCTGCGTTTGAAAACGGTGAACGAGCGCAGCGCGGCATCGGTCACGCCCAGGCGCAGCAGCAAGGCCGCGCGCAGATCGGCTTCGGGATGGTCGAGCGGCAAGCGCAGTTCGGTGACTCGGATCATGGGCATCAAATGGGGGTCAGGCCGCCGGGGGCATCAGCCGCGCGACAGCAGTTTGGCTTCGGCGAGCGCCAGCGGCTCGGGCAGGCCCGACAGCACCAGGGTGTCGCCGGCGGCGAGCAGCAGGTCGTCTTCGGGGCGGCTCACCGCGCCCGAGGCGCGGCGAATCGACACCACCGACACGCCCACCGCGTGCAGGGCTTCGGCCGCCAACGGTTGTCCCACACAGCTGCACACCGCCGTCAGCGTCACGCTGTGCAGCCGCACGTTGCCGCGCTCGTCGAAGGTGTCGTCGTCGGCGCCGTGAAAGTACCCGCGCAGCAACCCGTAGCGTGCATCGCGCTGCTCCTGCACGACGCGCAGCACCCGGCGCATGGGCACGCCCACCAGCGCCAGCGCGTGGCTGGCCAGCATCAGCGATCCCTCGATCGCCTCGGGCACGACTTCGGTGGCACCGGCGGCTCTCAGGCGTTCCAGGTCGCTGTCGTCGATCGTGCGCACGATCACCGGCACCTTCGGCGCGTGTTCTTGCACCAGCCGCAAGATCTTCAGTGCCGAGGGCGTGTCGTGATAACTCACCACCACCGCACTGGCGCGTGCCAGGCCGGCAGCCATCAGGCTTTGCAGCCGCGCGGCGTCGCCGAACACCACGCTCTGGCCGGCGGCAGCGGCCTTGCGCACACGGTCGGGGTCAAGGTCGAGCGCCATGTAGGGGATGCGCTGCGAGTCCAGCACGCGCGCCAGGTTCTGGCCGCTGCGACCGTAGCCGGCAATGATCACGTGGGACTCGGTGTTGATCGCGCGCTTGGCGATGGTCGTCATGGCCACCGACTGCATCAGCCAGTCGGTGGCGCTCAGCCGCATCACGATGCGGTCGCTGTACGCGATGAGCAGCGGTGTGAGCATCATGCTGAGCACCATGCTGGCCAGCACGGGGCTGATCCAGCGCGGGTCGATCAGGTGCTCTTGGGCTCCCAGCGTCAGCAGCACGAAACCGAACTCGCCCGCTTGTGCCAGATACAGGCCGGTGCGCAAGGCGGTGCCCGGCGCGGTGCCGAACATCCGCGCCAGCAGCGCGACGAGCACGAACTTGATGACCACCGGCAGCAGCGTGAGCAGCAGCACCAGCAGCCACTGGTCGATCACCGGGCGCCAGTCGAGCTTCATGCCGATGGTGATGAAAAACAGCCCCAGCAGCACGTCGTGGAAAGGGCGGATGTCGGTTTCGACCTGGTGCTTGTATTCGGTCTCGGCGATCAGCATGCCTGCGATGAAGGCGCCCAGCGCCAGCGACAGCCCGAAGTGTTCGGTCAGCCAGGCGAGCCCCAGCGTGACCAGCAGCAAGTTGAGGATGAACAGTTCTTCGCTCTTGCGCCGTGCGACCAGCGTGAGCCACCAGCGCATGATCTTTTGCCCGCCCGCCAGCAGGATCGCCAGCAGCGCGCCCGCCTTGAGTGCCGCCGTGCCGAGCGTGGCGGCCAGATCGGCACCGGCCGAGTCGAGCGCAGGGATCAACACCAGCAGTGGCACCACGGCCAGATCCTGGAACAGCAGCACGCCCATCACGCGGCGTCCATGTTCGCTCTCGAGCTCGAGCCGGTCGGCCATCAGCTTCACGACGATGGCCGTGCTCGACATTGCCATGGCGGACGCCAGCACGAGCGCGCCTTGCCACGACAACTGCCACGGATGCGCGGTGAACGAATACAGCCAGCCAAGCAGGAAGTGACCAGCCAGCGTGCCGCCAATGGTGAGCACCACCTGTGCCAGTCCGAGGCCGAACACCAGCTTGCGCATGCTGTTGAGCTTGGGCAGGTTGAACTCGAGCCCGATCACGAACATCAGGAAGACCACGCCGAACTCGGCCAGGTAGCGCACGCCGGCCGAGTCCTTGGCCAGCGCCATGGCGTGGGGGCCGATGACCACGCCCACGGCCAGGTAGCCCAGCATCGGCGGCAACTTGGCGAGCCGGCACAGCACCACACCGGCGACCGCGGCCACGAGGTAGAGCAAGGTCAACTCAAAGGTGGATGCCATCGGAAACTTCGGCCGCTGGTGCTGTGCGGCAGCGTGGATTGCAGGGTTTTGCGACCGGGGCACGGCCGCCGGGGTCGCGTGCCTAGAATGCGTCTCCCTCGTGGTTCGATCCTAATGGACACCTCCGCCCCCACGCCGATTCCCGCCGCTCCTGAGCTTGCCGCGTTCGATGCCCAGCGCGCCTTGCAGCTGGCGTGCGACACCTTCGACATCGAAGCGCGCGCGCTGATCGGCTTGAAGTCCCGCCAGGGCGAAGCCTTCTCCCGCGCCGTCGAGACCATGCTGCGTTGCCGCGGCCGGGTGGTGGTGATGGGCATGGGCAAGAGCGGTCATGTGGGCCGCAAGATCGCCGCCACGCTGGCGTCCACTGGTACGCCGGCGATGTTCGTGCATCCGGCCGAAGCCAGCCACGGAGACCTCGGAATGGTCACGCCCGGCGACGTGGTGCTGGCGATTTCCAATTCCGGCGAAAGCGACGAAATCGCTGCGCTGCTGCCGGCCCTCAAGCGCCTGGGCGTGACCCTGATCAGCATGACGGGCCGCGCTGATTCTTCGCTGGCGCGCCATGCCGACCTGGCGCTCGACAGCGGTGTCGACCAGGAAGCCTGCCCGCTCAACCTCGCGCCCACCGCCAGCACCACCGCGCAGATGGCGCTCGGCGATGCGCTGGCCGTCGCGTTGCTCGATGCGCGCGGTTTTCGCGAGGCCGACTTTGCGATGTCGCATCCTGGCGGCAGCCTGGGCCGCAAGCTGCTGATTCACGTGCGCGATCTGATGGTCTCGGGCGATGCGGTGCCCCGCGTGGCGCCCGACGCGATGTTTGGCGCCTTGCTGGCCGAGATGACGGGCAAGGGGCTGGGCTTCACGGCGGTCACCGATGGGCAGCAGCAGGTCCTGGGCATCTTCACCGACGGCGATCTGCGCCGCCTCATCGAGCGCGGCGAGGATCTGCGCTCCCTTTCGGCGAGCGCCGTGATGCATCCCCGCCCCAAGGTGATTCGCGACGACGCACTCGCCGTGGATGCCGCCGGGCTGATGGAGCAGTACCGCGTCACCGGCGTGCTGGTGGTCGATGCCGCACAGCGGCTCGTCGGCGCGCTGAACCTCAATCAGCTCATGCGTGCGAAGGTGCTTTGATGACGTCGCGCGAGCCGCGTGCGCTGCGACCGGTGCTCACCTGCGAGCCTGAGTTGCTGCTCCAGGCGCAGGGCATCCGTGTTGCCATCTTCGACGTGGACGGCGTGCTGACCGACGGCAGCCTCTTCATTGGCGAGCACGGCGAGGCCTTCAAGGCCTTCAACAGCCTCGACGGCCATGGGCTCAAGCTGCTTGCCCGTGGCGGCATCACGCCGGTGGTGATTACCGGGCGCGACTCGCCGGCGGTGCGGCGCCGGATTGCCGATCTGGGCATCGAGCACGCGGTGTACGGCGTGCATGACAAGCTCACTGCCGCCCTTGAGGTGATGCAGACGCTGCAGCTCGGCTGGGATCAGCTCGCGGTGATGGGCGATGACTGGCCCGACCTGCCATTGATGACGCGCGCGGCGTTTTCCTGTGCGCCGGCCAATGCGCACATCGAGGTGCGCGCGGTGGCACATCACGTCACCCGCCTGGCCGGTGGCGCGGGTGCTGCGCGCGAATGCTGCGACTTGCTGCTGACGGCCGCCGGCTGCTACGCGGCGCTGCTGCAGGGTCATCTCACGACGCTCGACACCACGCCATGATGTGGCCGTGCGACGTCCGAACAAGGTGGGCCTGTTGAGTTCCGGGCTCGGATCGCCGTTGCGTGCAGCCGACGAACCAAGGTCGCGCCGCTCCGTGGCACCCTGGTATCGCCGCGCGGTCGACGCGGCGTCGCACTACCTGCCGCTGGTGCTGATGGCGCTGCTGGCTCTGGCCACCTGGCGACTGGCGAAGAACACCCCGGTATTCCAGGGCGACAAGCCCGAGGCCGTGCGGCGGCATGTGCCCGACTACACCATGAACGGATTCACCGTGCAGAGGTTCGCGAACTCCGGCGCGCTGTCCACGCAGATCGAGGGTGACACCTTGCGCCACTACCCGGACACCGACACGCTGGAAATCGACAAGGTGCGCCTCCGCTCGATCACCCCTGAGGGCCGTGTGACCTTGGCGTGGGCCGAAAAGGCGCTGTCCAACGGCGACGGCTCAGAGGTCCAGTTGACCGGCCATGCCCGCGTGCTGCGCGAGGCCTACAACGAGGGGGGTGTCCATGAGGCGCCCATCGACTTTCGGGGCGAGTTCCTGCATGTCTTCTTGCGCACCGAGCGCGTGAGCTCTCACCTGCCGGTGGTGATCACGCGTGATGCCACCGAAGTGCGCGGGGCTTCGATGACCTACGACAACCTCACTCGAGTGGCGCAGTTCAACGGGCGTGTCCAAGCGACGTTTCCCGGGTCGGCCGCCCCCTCGAAGAAGCCGTAGCACGGCTGATCAAGCCGTGATGTGGCGTTGCATGGACTGCGGCAGAAGGGCGACCTCTTGAGCGCCCCGCTGGTCTACATCACCGGAGCTTCGAGCGGCATCGGACTGGCGCTGGCCGAGCGGTTTTTGCAGGCCGGCTACCGGCTGGCCCTGGCGGCGCGCCGGGCGGGCGACATGACCGCATGGGCCCGGGCCCAAGGGCTGGCTGCCGAGCAGTGCATGGTTTACGAGGCTGACGTGCGCGACATCGCAAGCATCACCGGTGCGGGCCGGCGGTGTCTGCTCACGCAGGGCCTGCCCGATGTGGTGATCGCCAACGCCGGCATCAGCGAGGGCTTCGACACCGCCGAATTCGAGGATCTGGCGGTTTTGCGAGATATCCTCGAAACCAACCTGATCGGGCTGGCGGCGACGTTTCAGCCGTTCTTGCACCCGCTGCGCGAGCGCCGGGCCGGCACGCTCGTGGGCGTCGCCAGCGTGGCGGGCATTCGCGGGCTGCCGGGGCATGGCGCGTATTGCTCAAGCAAGGCCGGGGTGATCAGCTATTGCGAGAGTCTGCGCGGCGAGTGCCGGCCTTTCGGGCTCAAGGTGGTGACGATCAGCCCGGGCTTCATCGACACCCCGCTCACGCGCCGCAACCGCTACCCGATGCCGTTCCTGATGCCGCCCGAGGCCTTTGCCGACAGCGCGTTTCGTGCCATCGAGCGAGGCGCCAGCCACCGGGTGATCCCGTGGCAGATGGGGCTCGTGGCAAGGCTGCTCAAGGTATTGCCGGACGCATTGTTCGATCGGGCATTTCAGGGGCGAGGGCGCAAACCCCGACGGGGCGAATAGCACCGAAAAAGCGCCGCGCAAACGAAAACGGCCGCACCGAAAGGTGCAGCCGTTTGGTTCAGCTCAAGCCGGGGGTTTCAACCGGCTTGTCGGACCAGATGCCTGATCAGTAGCCGCCACCACCGGAGCGACCGCCGCCGCCACCGCCGTAGCCGCCGCCACCACCACCGGAGCGACCACCGCCGCCACCGCCGTAGCCGCCGCCACCGCCGCCGCGACCACCG
>NCFZ01000151.1 GCA_002281415.1 Burkholderiales bacterium 28-67-8
TGGCTGCGCCGTTCAAGCCCAAGGACACCGCGCTGTTCGCGATCATCTCGGGCTTCGAGGCCGCCTACAGCGCCTACAACGCCTTCCAGTCGGCCATAGAGCGGTACTGGACGCTGCGTCACCTGGCACAAGAAGGCATCGCCGAACTCGAAGCGGCGGTGATGAAGGACGGTCTGGTTCGCGCCGACACGCTGCCGCTGGTGTTTCGTGCGATCGGTGCCGAGGCCTTGCCGCGCGGTGCCCGGGTGCGCGTGCGCCTGACCGGAACCGACCTGCTCACGCTCGACCTGCATGCCAGCGTGCTGGCCCGCATCGACGACCCCGCGACCGAAGCCGATGACGCCGTGGAGCCCGATGAGGCCGCCGATGACGGGGCCGATGCGGCCGGTCCGCTCACGCTGGCCATCGACTTGCAGGACGCGCCAGCCGAAGGAGCCGCCGATGCGGCAGTGGTGGCTCCTTGAACGCCAGATCCCTCATCTGAGCGCATGTTCGGCAAGCTGTCGCCGCTGGGGGTTGCGCTGATCTTTTCGGTGGCGGTGCATGCCGCGCTGCTGACGATCCGTCTCGTCGATCCCGAGCGCTTCAACCGCATCTTCGAGGACACGCCGCTCGAGGTGATCCTGGTCAACTCGCGCTCGAGCACCCCGCCCGACCGCGCTCAGGCCATCGCGCAGGTCTCGCTGGCCGGTGGTGGCGAAGCCGACAGCGGCCGGGCCACCTCGCCGCTGCTGCCCTCCACCCAGACCGAGCTCGGAGACGCAGAAGAAACCTCGCGCAAGCAGATCGAGCAGTTGCAGCAGACGCAGCAGCAGCTCCTCACGCAGGTGCGCCGCGAGCTCGCGCTGATGCCGACGTTCGATGCCAGCCACGACGAGGGCTCGCCCAGCGAACGCGCCAAGGAGGACCGCCGGCGCCAGCTGGTGCAACTGCTCGCGCAGATCGAAAAACGCGTCAACGAGGAAAACGCCCGCCCCAAGAAGCGCTACATCAGCCCGGCCACGCGCGAGGCGGCCTACGCGCAGTACTACGACCGGCTGCGCCGCAAGATCGAAGAACGCGGCACCAGCCATTTTCCCGAACAGAGCGGGCAAAAGCTGTACGGCGAGCTGACGATGAACGTCACGATCGACGCCGCCGGACGGGTGATCGACACCGAGGTGGTGCGCCCCTCCAAGTCACCCGTGCTCGACCGGCAGGCGATCGCGATCGTTCGCGCCGCCGGGCCTTTCGGCGCGTTCTCGCCCCGAATGCGCGCCGAGTTCGACCAGATGGTGGTCACCTCGCGCTTTCGCTTCACCCGCGAGGACGGCCTCGAGACCACGGTGCAAAGTCCCTCCCCCCGCTGAAAGACGCATTGATGACCCCCATCGACCACTACGCCGTGGCGGGCCACCCGGTGGCGCACAGCCAGTCACCGTTCATCCACGCCATGTTCGCGGCGGCCACCGGGCAGGCGCTGCGCTACGGGCGGCTGCTGTGTCCGCTCGATGAGGGCGGCTTCGCGCAGGCGATCCGGACTTTCGCCGAAGCGCCCGGAGGCAGCGTGGGCGAGTTTGCGGTTGATACCGCGTCGGTGGGTGGCCCGGCCCGCGGCTGCAACGTCACGGTGCCCTTCAAGTTCGAGGCCTTTGCCCTCGGCGCGAAGGCGACGGAGCGCGCCGCTCTGGCGCAAGCGGCCAACCTGCTGCGCTTCGACGACGGAGGCTGGCTCGCCGACAACACCGATGGCGCCGGTCTGGTGCGCGACATCGAGCACAACGCCGGCGTGCCGCTGGCGGGTGCGCGCTTGCTGCTGGTCGGTGCCGGTGGCGCTGCCGCCGGAGCGCTGGGCGCGCTGATCGCCGCCCGACCCGCCGAACTGGTGTTGTGCAACCGCACTGTCGACAAGGCCGAAGCGCTAGCCGCGCGGCATGCCCCGTGGGCGGCGGCGCACGGCGTGAGCCTGAGCGTGGCCGGCCTGCAGCAGCCGGGCAGCGGGTTCGACGTGATGGTCAACGCCAGCGCGAGCAGCCTGCATGCCGGTGGCGTGCCCGTGCCGGCCGGGTCACTGCGCACCGGCGCGCTGGCGCTCGACATGATGTACGGCGCTGCGGCGCAGCCCTTCATCGACTGGGCCGCGGCTTTTGGCGCGCGCGGGCGCGACGGGCTGGGCATGCTGGTCGAACAGGCTGCCGAGTCGTTTTTCGTCTGGCGCGGTGTGCGCCCCGACACCGCCCCGGTGCTCGCAGCGCTGCAACACCGGCTGGCGGTCGCTGCGGGCAAGACGCCATGAAGAAGAGCCCGCGGGCGTCACTGCTGCGCTTCGTCGTGCTGGTGGCCCTGGCGCTGATCGCGCTGCAGATCTACTTTGCGCTGCGCATTGCGCTGATGGCCGTGGTCGACCCCACGTCGACCAGCTTTCAGCGCTCCGAGATCTGGCGCTTGCTGAGCGAGCAGCACACGCTCGGCTGGAGCAAGCGCTGGGTGGACGACGCGCGCATTTCGCCCCACCTCAAGCGCGCGGTCATCGCCTCCGAGGATTCCGGCTTCGCCGAGCACAACGGCGTCGACTGGGACGCGCTCGAAAAAGCCTGGGAGCGCAACCAGAAGGCGCAGACCCGCGCCGAGGCGATCAACGCACGCAGCGAGGCCAAGACGCCGCGCAAGGTCGAACCCAAGGTGATCGGCGGCTCGACGATCACCCAGCAACTGGCGAAAAACCTGTTTCTGAGCAGCGAGCGCCACCTGCCGCGCAAAGCGCAGGAGTTCATCCTCACCTTCATGCTCGAGGCGATGCTCGACAAGCGCCGCATCCTCGAGATCTACCTCAACAGCGTCGAGTGGGGCGAGGGCATCTTCGGCGCCGAAGCCGCCGCGCAGCACTACTTTCACACCAGCGCCGCGCAGCTCACGCCGATGGCCGCAGCGCGGCTGGCCGTGATGCTGCCCGCGCCCAAGCGTTTCGAAAAGCGTCCCGATTCGCCCTACCTGTTGTCGCGAGCGGCCACGGTGTCGGCGCGCATGGGCGCGGTCGAACTGCCTTGACGCCGGTCCAAAATCCACCCCATGTCTTCTGACCTGACTGCCGAGATCGCGGCCACCGCAGCCCGCCTCGTGGTGGAAGAAGGCCTGGAGTACGGCCCGGCCAAGCGCCGTGCCGCGCGCGATCTGGGCAAGCGCAGCACGCGCTCAGCCGCATTGCCCGACAACACCGCCGTCGAAGACGAAGTGCGCGCCTATCTGGCGCTGTTTTGCGCCGATACCCAGCCCGCCGAGCTCGCCGCCCTGCGCGAAGTGGCTGCGGCCTGGATGGAGCGACTGGCCGAGTTCCGGCCGCACCTCACCGGCGCGGTGTGGCGCGGCACCGCCACGCGGCTGTCCAGCGTGCACATCGAGCTGTATTGCGACGACCCGAAGGCCGCCGAGATGGGCATGCTCAACCGGGGCATCGACTTCGACATCGGCAGCCAGCCCGGCCCGCGCAACCTGCCCGTGGATGTGCTGCGCGTGAGCAGCCCGAGCCGCGCGCTCGGAGAAGAAGTCACCGTGTTCCTCACGGTGCTCGACCACGACGACCTGCGCGGCGGTCTCAAACCCGACGCCAGCGGACAGACCCAGCGCGGCGATCTGCCTGCGCTGCGACAGCGTATGGAGAACCCGGCATGAATCGACGCACCTGGATCCTCGGCGGCGTGGCGGCCGCGGCACTGGCTGGCGGCGCTGGCTTTGCCAGCCGCAGCCGTTTGAGCGGCGGCGCGGGCGACACCCCCGGTGCCGAGTTCTGGGCGCTGCGCTTCGAGCAGCCGGGCGGCGGTGAGCTGGCGCTGGCAAGCCTGCGAGGAGCCCCGCTGCTGCTGAATTTCTGGGCCACCTGGTGTCCGCCTTGCATCAGAGAAATGCCCCTGATCGACGAGTTCCATCGCCAACAGCAAGCCCGCGGCTGGCATGTGGTCGGGCTCGCGATCGACAGCCCCACACCGGTGCGCGAGTTCCTGGCGCGGCGTCCGGTGAGTTTTCCGATCGGCCTGGCGGGGCTGGACGGCAGCGAACTGGCGCGCACACTGGGCAACCCCGAGGGTTCGCTGCCATTCACGGTGGTCCTGGGCCGCGATGACCGCGTGATCGAACGCAAGCTGGGGTCACTGAAACCCGCCGACCTGGCACGCTGGGCGAGCCAGGCCGGCACTTGACCGGCAGCCGCGCTCGCAGGCGGCCCCAAAGCGGTGTGGCGTCAATTTGACTCCAAAACACGCCAACGCACCTCAAACAGCGTAAAGTCCGCCCCCTGCAGACCAGCGACCCGGCGCCCGAGAGGCGTGCCGAATCATCTTCATGCAAATCCTCGTGCTCCATGGACCCAACCTGAACCTGCTGGGAACCCGTGAACCCGGCGTCTATGGCAGCCGAACACTGGAGCAGATCGATGCCGATCTGGTGCAAACCGCCGCCCAGGCCGGCTCGGTGGTGCACACGTTTCAAAGCAATCACGAAGGCGCGCTGATCGACCGTGTGCAGGCCGCGCGCACCGATGGCAGCCAGTTCATCATCATCAACCCCGCGGCCTTGACCCACACCAGCGTGGGCCTGCGCGATGCGCTCGCCGCGGTGAACCTGCCGTTCATCGAGGTGCACCTGTCGAACATTCACCGGCGCGAGCCGTTTCGCCACCACTCCTATTTCTCTGATCTGGCGGTCGGCGTGATCTGTGGCCTGGGTGCTGATGGCTATCGCCTGGCGCTGGATCACGCCATGCACCACGCCAGCCGCTGAATCACCAACCGCTGTGAAATGCGCCGCACCGTGGGTCATCCCCGCGCAGCGCTGCACGAACCCTCTGTCCCACGTCTGACCAGACACACTGTTGGAGCTCTCGCATGGACTTACGCAAACTCAAGACGCTGATCGACCTGGTGTCGGAATCGAACATCTCCGAACTCGAAATCACCGAAGCCGAAGGCAAGGTGCGCATCGTGAAGGCTGATCCCCGCGCCGCCATGGTGAGCTACGCACCGGCTTCGGCCGTGGCGCTGCCGGTGGCCGCCGCCCACCCTGCTACACCGGCCGTCGCCGAAGTGCCCGAGGAAACGGGCCACGTCGTCAAGTCGCCGATGGTGGGGACCTTCTACCGCGCGGCGAGCCCCGGCGGCAAGCCGCTGGCCGACATCGGCTCGGAGGTCAAGGAAGGCGAGGCCATCTGCATCATCGAAGCCATGAAGATCATGAACGAGATCGAAGCCGACAAGACGGGCAAGGTCACCCGTGTGCTGTGCGAAAACGGCCAGGCGGTGGAGTTCGGCCAGCCCCTGTTCATCGTCGAGTGAGCCGGGTTCGTTGATGTTCAAGAAAATACTCATCGCCAATCGCGGCGAAATCGCACTGCGCATTCAGCGTGCCTGCCGCGAGCTCGGCATCAAGTCGGTGGTGGTCTATTCCGAAGCCGACCGCGAGGCCAAGTACGTCAAGCTCGCCGACGAGGCGGTGTGCATCGGCCCGGCCGCGTCATCGCTCAGCTACCTCAACATGCCGGCGATCATCTCGACGGCCGAAGTCACTGACGCCGAGGCCATCCACCCGGGCTACGGCTTCCTGTCCGAAAACGCCGACTTCGCAGAACGCGTCGAGCGCAGCGGCTTCACCTTCATCGGCCCGTCACCCGAATGCATCCGCATGATGGGCGACAAGGTCTCGGCCAAGCAGGCCATGATCAAGTCAGGCGTGCCGTGCGTGCCCGGCAGCGAAGGCGCGCTCGGCGAAGACCCGCGCGAAATCGTCAAGGCCGCGCGCGCCATCGGCTACCCGGTGATCATCAAGGCCTCCGGCGGCGGTGGCGGGCGCGGCATGCGGGTGGTGCACACCGAAGCCGCCTTGCTGCACGCGGTGCAGACCACACGCACCGAAGCCGGCGCCGCGTTTGGCAATCCGGCGGTCTACATGGAGAAATTCCTCCAAAACCCGCGCCACATCGAGATTCAGGTGCTCGCCGACCAGCACCGCAATGCGCTGTGGCTGGGCGACCGCGACTGCTCGATGCAGCGGCGTCACCAGAAGATCATCGAAGAGGCGCCCGCGCCAGGCATTCCCCGCCGCGCGATCGAACGACTGGGCGAGCGCTGTGCTGCCGCGTGCAAGAAGATCGGCTACCGGGGCGCCGGCACC
>NCFZ01000152.1 GCA_002281415.1 Burkholderiales bacterium 28-67-8
TGTATGGGGATAAATCGTCAGCTTTCCCGGGGTCGATCCGATACACGGACAGAGAAGACCCGTACAAACCCATGGAACACCGATGACCTCCACCTGGCTGCAAAAGATCCGCCGCGGCACCCGCCGTCCCTCGGCGAGCGTCGGGGTGGTGCTGGTCGCAACCTTGCTGTTGCTCATCGTCGAGAGCCTCATCGTCAGCGACATCAACCGCGACCGGTACCGCGCACTCGAGAGCCTCGAAGCCGACGCACGTCGCTCCACCGAAGCCAAGTCGCGTGAGCTGTCCCAGGTCCTGACCGATCTTTACACCACCACGCGCACGATCGCCATGCTGCCGGCCGTGCGCAGGGCTGCCGCCGAGAACCGGGCCTCAGCGGCCGAAAACACGGTGGAAGAAGGGCGCTTTGCCGCCAGCGATGCGGAGACCGTGACGCAGCTTTACCTGCACCTGGCCGACGTGATGTCGGTGTCCGAGGTCTACATCGTCTACGACGACTTCCATCCAGAGCGTGGCGAGGTGCCGTTCCTGATGTTCGACTCGGTGATCGCTGAGCGCTTTCGGCGCCAGGCCCCTGGTGCCCAGGGGTCCATGCGAAAAGACGCTTCGCCAGACCTGCCCGAAGAGGTGGAAGCGCAGGAGTACGCGCAGATCGTGGATCAACTGAACCGGTTCAGGCGCGAGAACCCGACACTGCCACCGATGGCTCCCCACGGGGTTGCCAGCTTGCTGTCTCAGCCCGTCATCACCTGCGACAACTCGCAGTACCTTTCGACGACGAACGGACACCAAACTGATCGTTCCGGCGTGCTCCTGTCGGTCCCGATCTACGATGAAACGACCGGCGCGTTCAAGGGCCTCGTGACCACCGTGGTTCGGCTCAACGTCCTCGAAGCGCGACTGCTCGACTGGCCGAACATCCCCGTGACGCAGCCCGAGCTGGCCGAGGCCGAGGCGGCGGGGCGAGACAAGACGACCCCAGTCGACTACGTGCTGACCCACAAGGACAGCGCGGTCGTGGTGGCAGACCGGCGCAATGCGGGCCTGCGTGACATCCTGGCCGGGAGCAAGACCGCCGGTCTGACGGTGAGGCATCCTCTCGAAGGCCCTGCCAGTTCGTCGTGGGTTCTCACGAGACATGTGCCCCAGGCAGCCTTCGACGCCATTCACGACGCGGCTCGACACGACCTGGTCGTGCGCTCTGTGCTGGCGGCCGGGATCCTCGCCGCACTGGCAACCTTCGGTCGCGTCCTGATCTCGCAAAGGCGCAAGACTGCGCTGCTTCAGGAGCTGGCCGACTATGACGAGTTGACCGGTCTGCCGAACCGGCGCCAGCTTGACCGGACGATGGAAGCGGCAGTGCGCGCTGCCACCGCCGAGGGGGATCCGCTGATGCTGGTGATGGTGGATCTCGACAACTTCAAGACGATCAACGACGTGCATGGGCATCATGTCGGCGACCTCGTGCTCATCGAAGTCGCCCGACGGTTCCAGAAACAGTTGAGATCGTCGGACACCGTCACGGAGCCTGGGGATGCGGCACTCGGAACATCACCGTCGATCGGTCGCCTCGGCGGTGATGAGTTCCTGATTGTTCTGCCCGGAGTTGCCAACGACAGAGCGGCCAGCTCGATCATGGAACGGCTGTTGTCCACCCTCGCCGTGCCGATGCTGCTCGACGGCCGGACCATTCAAGCCCAGGCCAGCATGGGAGCAGCGCTCTTTCCCGAGCACGGCGAAACCTCCGCGCAGCTGCTTCGTTGTGCCGACCAGGCGATGTACGAGGCCAAGCGAGCCGACGACAGCGCCGTCGTCGTGTTCCAGCGCAGGGTCAACCCGCAGGCCACGCGGCGGATCCGTTTGACGCGCGACTTGCGCGAAGCGCTCGTGCAAGAGCAGTTCGAAGTGCACTACCAGCCCATCTTCAACGTCCTACAAGAACGGGCCGACAGCGTCGAGGCCTTGCTGAGGTGGCGACATCCGGAGTTCGGCATCGTGTCGCCTGCCGAATTCGTGCCCTTGCTCGAGAGCACCGGCATGATCGTGCCCGTCGGGCTGTGGGTGCTTCGCAAGGCGAGCGAGCAGCTTGTCTCCTGGCGATCAAACGGCACCACGGTCGAGTCGGTGGCGGTCAACGTCTCGGTGGTCCAGTTGTCTCAATCCAATTTCAGCCGCGACGCGCTGGCTGTCGTCGAGCGGACCGGCATCGAACGCACGCGAGTGACGATCGAGGTCACGGAATCGGTGCTCATGGAGAACCCGGAACGCAGCATCGGTCAGCTGTGCGAGTTGCGCGCTGCCGGACTGCACGTCTCGATCGACGACTTCGGAACGGGCTATTCGTCGCTGAGCTACCTGCGCAGGCTGCCGGTGAACACCATGAAGATCGACCGCTCGCTGCTGGTGGATGCCATCAATCCGGAAGGCCGCACGATCCTGGCCGCCATGGTCAAGCTGTCTGCCGAACTTGGACTCGATTGCGTGGTCGAGGGGGTCGAAACGCTGGAGCAATGTCACCTGCTGCGCGATATCGGCTGTGCGCGGATGCAAGGCTATCTGTTTGCCCGCCCGCTGCCGGCCGATGAGGCCGATGCAGCCGTTCGGCGCATCAACCTGCAGCATGGCCAAGCCCACGTCAGGCCGCCCGGCATCCAGCCCGGCATCACGCACCACCCGCACGGATGGGCCGCGGCCTGAGACAGCACACGCTCAAGCGCCGTCACCAGCGGCGAAAGTGGTCGCGAGCGTGAGCCAGGCGGCGCCGCCGGACGCTGAACCCAGCAACTCAAGGATGGGGATGCACCGCGGCGCTTCAGTCTGGTGCCGCGAGGCACCGCGATGGGGATCGGCAGGGACCTTCAGGCCCGACCACCTTGTCGCGTGCCAACCGGGTGCATTTCAGGAAATTGGGGTTGTTTTTCGCGCCTTGACCGGGCTGCCAGGTCGGCGAGACTGGTGCCACCTCATTCGCAACTTCCGACTCGGAGATCGGTCATGGCACACCCCTACGAAATCGTCGAGTTGGCCCAGCGGCTGGGCAAGCTGGCCGAGCACAAGATCGACGGCATCAACGAGATCAACCGGGCTTCGTCGTACCTGGCCATCAACGCGCTGATCGAGTCGGCTCGCGCCGGGGCGGCGGGCGCCGGCTTCGTCGTGGTGGCGCGCGAGGTCAAGCGTGTGTCGACGCAGATTGGCGAGCTGGCGAACTCGCTGTCGCTGGATCTGGCCACCGAGATCAAGCGGCTTGCCGAACTGGGCGACGAGGTGCTGCGGCGCATGGAGTCGCAGCAAGGGCAGCGGCTCACCGACCTGGCGCTCAACCTGATCGACATCATCGACCGCAACCTCTACGAGCGCTCGTGCGACGTGCGCTGGTGGGCCACCGATTCCGCGGTGGTCGAGGCCGTGACCCACTGCGACGTCGCCAGCGCGGCTCAAGCCAGCCAACGCCTCGGGGTGATCCTCGACAGCTACACCGTGTACCTCGACCTGTGGGTGGTGGACGCCAACGGGCGTGTGCTGGCCAACGGCAGGCCGGACCGCTACCCGGGCGTCATGGGCAGCGATGTGCGCGGCCAGCCCTGGTTCGAGCGCGCCATGGACACGGGCAGCGGCAACGACTTTGCCTCCACCGACATTGAAGCGCTCGAGCCACTGGGCGGAGCGCTGGTGGCGTCGTACAGCACCGCTATCCGGCGCGGCGGCGCAGCCCACGGCGAGCCTCTCGGCGCGTTGGTGATCTTTTTCGACTGGCACACGCAAGCGCAGGCGGTGGTGGGCGGCGTGAAATTCAGCGACGAGGAACGCGAACGCGGGCGCGCGCTGATCCTCGACTCCAACCATCGCGTCATCGCCTCGTCGGATGGCCGGGGCGTGCTCACCGAGGTGATGAAGCTGCCCGCGCTCAAGGAACCCACCGGCCAGTTGCGATCGAGGGACGGCGCCTTGCTGGGCTACGCCAAGACCCCCGGCTACGAAACCTATCGCGGCATGGGCTGGTCCGGCGTGATCACGCTGCGCCCCGCACCGCCCGCCCAACGGCCGGCGCTCACAGTGGCTTGAGCGTCATCTCGCGGTGAATGCCCATGCCCCCTGATCTGACATAGCGCCGTCACGGTCGCACGCGACCATCCAAAAGCTACCAATCAGGTAGGAACTTGGAGACATCAATATGTTCGGTACGCGTGCAGCGATGGTGGCCGTTGCCTCCACCCTGGCCCTGGCGGGTTGTGGCGACGGCAATTCGCCCTTGCCCAAATTCAGCGTGGCTGTGATCGGTGACATGCCCTACGGTGCATCACCCACAGACACCGTTGAGTTCAACGCCAACCCTGCCTTCATCAGTGCGGTCAACGCTGACAGTGCAGTGTCCATGGTGCTGCATACGGGCGACATCCACTCCGGTAAGGAGTACTGCACCCAGGCCTACGACCAAGCGATTGCTCAGCAATGGGCGGCGTTCAGGGCCCCGCTCGTGTACACCCCCGGTGACAACGAGTGGATGGATTGCCACAAGAAGAAAGAGGGCGGCGGGCTCTACAACGCCGGCACGACAAACATTGACTACGTCCTGGTCAGCGGTCAACCCGCCAGCTACATGTCTGGCGACCCCTTGGCCAACCTGGATCTGGTCCGCTCCATCTTTTTCGCCTCGCCGGGCAGGACGCTGGGCCAGACCAGCATGACCGTGCACACGCAAGCGGTCGAGTTCGACCCGGCCCACGACACCGATAAACAGTTTGTGGAAAACGTCTGGTTTGAAAAATCGGGCGTCTTGTTCGCTACCGTCAACGTGCCGGGCGGCTCGAACAACGGCACCTTCAACTGGTACGGCGTTCCGACCATGGGAACCGCGCAACAACAAGAGGTGGCCGACCGGACCGGCGCCACGCTGCGCTGGCTGGACACCGTCTACGCCAAGGCCAAAGCCAATGGCGACACGGCGATGGTGATCATGGTGCAAGGCGACATGTGGGACCTGGACGGCAATGCCATGGCCTACAACGGCACTTTGACCGAGCTGAAGCAGTACATCGACAAGGTCGCCAGCCTCACCGCCAGCTTCGGCAAACCCGTGCTGTGGATCAATGGCGACTCGCACTTCTACCGCAGCGACAACCCGCTGGTGAAGGACGCGCCGTGCGCCGTGGAAGTCCCATCCACCACCAGCAGCAAGTCCACGGTGACCACCACTTGCGCCAACAGCGTGGCCAGCGGTGTGCTGCGCACCATCACGGCGGCCGATCCGTTCACCACCGTGCAAGACAAGACCAACCCGAGTTTTGTTCCTGCCTACAACGCCCCCAACTTCCACCGTTTGGTGGTGCACGGCAACGCCACGGCCAGCAACACCGACAAGGAGTACCTGAGGCTGACGGTTGATCCATCCATCAACGCCGCTGTCAGCGAAAACGCCTTCGGCCCTTTCAGCTGGGTACGTGTTCAACCCTGAGAGATCGCTCCCACAAGCATCTCAGCCCGCCTCGTGCGGGCTTTTTTGTTTGTTCGGCTTCAAGTCTGGAACGCGACATCAGCGCCCGGTTCGGTCTGCACTTCAGGCTCCGCCGGTTTTTGCCACCGCGCTCTCGCTCAGCGCCGCAGCCGCGCGCTGGCTTCCTCGTCACGCATGTGCTTGAGCGCGTAGCGGATGAGGTAGACCCCGATCCCCAACACGAGGGCGATGACCGCCAGGCTCATGAGGCCGACATCTGAGGTGAAAAGGTCTTTGAGTGCGTGCATCGATGTCTCCTTGTGGGCCAGTCGACGTGATTGAGCGCCTTGCTGGATGCGCAGACCTTGTCATGGGTCAATGCAATGGCGCTGCACGAGCTGAACACGGCCGACTTCGGCCAAGGCACGCGGTGAACAGCTCGATGGTCAGCGTGCGGCTGGCTCGAGCCCACGCAACGGCGCCCCACGCTCGGGCCGTCGCCTGAGCGTGGCTACGGCCCGTTCGCGGCGAGCAGCAGGAAAAAGCCCGCAGCCGCCATCGACAAGTGAGCGAACAGCACGAGCTGAATGTTCGATGGCTGCATCCAGCGCCAGGCCTGGCTGGTGAGCAGACCGGCCGAGGCCGTGACCAGCAGCAGCACCAGC
>NCFZ01000153.1 GCA_002281415.1 Burkholderiales bacterium 28-67-8
CAACTTCGCATTCTTGCGAGCACTCGTTGCAAGACCAAGGTCGGCGGCCGTCAGGCCATAGTGCGCGATCGCGTCCTTGATCTTGGCGACGACCTCTGCAACTTCCTTCTTGCGCAGGGCATCGGCCTGCGCTTGCAGCGCAGC
The DNA here is from genome assembly GCA_002281415.1 of Burkholderiales bacterium 28-67-8. Taxonomy (GTDB): domain Bacteria; phylum Pseudomonadota; class Gammaproteobacteria; order Burkholderiales; family Burkholderiaceae_C; genus PBB1. Next base: position 145 of record NCFZ01000153.1, read on the forward strand.
AATCTGCGCGTTCAATGAGGCAAGGGTCGGTCCGCTCTTCTTGGTTGCCATGTGCCAGCTTTCAGTGTTAAGGCAAATGCGTTGGAGGATAGATCAGGCGCGCGCTCGTCGGCGACCGGTCGAATTGCGCCCCACCAGGTGACCCACCTCATGCTCGCGTCGAGAGATCAGAAGAACCACGACTTCAGAAGCGTCGAGGGGCATACCGCTATTCTCGCGTCAGGGGCCCCGCGCTGACCAGCCTAGGCCACGAGCTTGCATGTCGGTTGGAGCATCAATGCGTTGCTGACTTCGCTCCAGCTGGCTGCTCAGGCGGCGCCACCGTCACACAAAATGGGTATTCCTCGGCATGGGCCAGGGGACGATGGGAGAGATGGAGGAGCCTTATGGACGTTGAGCATCGAAGCGAGGTCGTCAAGTGTCCGAAGGCGGCTTGCCAGAACCCCATTCAAATTTCAGTCGGGCGCTGGCCCGGCGGGTGCAACGACTCTGGCGGCTGGGTGTTGAAATGCGCTAAGTGCAGTCACGTCTTCCCGCTCAACGTGAAGAACCCCGACGACGCTTCCAAGGTCAAGTCGGGGGCAACAATCCTCGGAACCTGGGACAACGAAGTAGGGGACCGCGCCGACGTGCTTGCGGCACACGGCGTCGTTGATGGATCAGAAAGCGTCGAACGTCTTCTGTTGCTTCAGCACGGTGAGCCCGAAGAGTTCTTTGATCTCACCTCAAGGCCACTCTACCGATGCGGGTCTTGCAGCCAGAGCCTAGAAGGGCTCGCCTATTCTGCATTGGAGGCGCAGCTCGACACAGTTCAAGCAGCCTTCGCGGGTTACGTCAACTGGTACCTCGCACGTCGCGGTGGCGCGACTGAGGCTACAAGCGTTTGGCTCGATGTGCCGTGCAATTGCGGCGCAGAGCATCGTGCACGCTTCTATCGAGAATTCTCTGAGGACCTTTCGCAGGCCGCCTCGGAGTTCTGGCTCGTGGACGTCGAAGGCCGACGACTGCATCGCCATTCTGGAAAAGCTCCTTTTGCGGTGGCGGGCCTTGCATAGCGCTGTCTTGCTCGCTGCACCATTCATTGGTTTCAACTACCCCGGGGCTAGTAAGAAGGTCCCGGAGCTTTGGAACTGGGTGCTGAAGTACACCGATCCGAGCAAGACTTCGCTCATCACGCGCAGAGCCACCTTCAAGCTTCTCAAGGATGCTTCCCGCGACACCGAGAACGATGTCGAATTCCTAAGCAGCTGGGGACTGTTGAATCCAACGGTGGCCGCGCTGGACGACAAGAAGGCATTTTTCAAGACCGACTTCCACGCGAAGTTCTACTGCGGGATGAGTGCGGATAGCGTCGAGATTCTCGTGGGGTCGTTCAATATCCACGAGGGTACCTATGTCGAGAACATTCACCTTCTGAGGTACTCCTTCGAGGAATTCAAGAAGCGGTACCTCCTTGGCATGAAGATGTTCTTCGAGATGGATCCGCTCGCAAAGCGCCGTAGTGTGCTGGAGATTGCTGTTCAAGGCGGACAGGTGACGAGATGCCAAGAGGTCGAGTACTCGGGGTCTCTGGCCAGAAAATGATGGGCAGCCGCATTCGCTACCCTCTTGTACATCTCGCTGATTCAGATCCTTCCTGCACCTCAAGGCCAGTACGCAATGGCACGTAAGCATTCCATGCCTCCCTTTCTTGAGGGCGTTGTGACGCCAGAGAGGTACGAATCCTGGCTCGGGCGTAAAGCAGCAGCACATGTCAAACGCGATCGGAAGAGAGGCAGGGCAGCTTCCGTCTCCCTCTACAAGGAGGCGATCCATGCTGCAGTGGTTCTATCCGGCGGCAAGGATGCCTACACCGGCGAACATCTGGATTGGGCTCGCATTGGCACCTACGACAACGACGAGTCCAAGGCTGGCCGCCACGGCTACAAGGCTCAGCACGCCCTGCTCCCCACGATCGACCACGTCGACGCCGGCGCCAGCGAAGCGAGCTTCCGCGTTTGTGCCTGGCGCACGAACGATGCGAAGAACGATTTGTCCGTTGCTTCTTTCTTGGAACTCTGCCAGCGTGCGCTTGAATACGCAGGCTTTACCGTTGTGAGTCCGGGCGGCACCAAGTCGAGCACGGGGAAGGATCACTGATGCTCGCGCTCGAAAACCTGCTGCAACCGTTCGGCTTCGATCCCCAGGTCCGCAAGCAAAGCGTCAAGCTGGTTCGGCACGCAGACGCGCGTGTGGATGTGCCGAAGCTCTATCGCGATGGTCTCTTCGATCTTTACCAGGCCTACCAGTCGGCTCCGGTGTTTAACAACTCGGAAATGCTTGTGTCGTTTCTGGGCAGGGGTGAGCGTCAAGCCGTGTTCGTGGGCATCTACACGGTAGGCAAGGTGTCTTCGCCTGGCGCAGTCCCGCTCCCGCGTGGAACCACCCTGCCTCTCGATGTTTCGCATCACCACCACTATGACCTCAAGATGCGACCCGGCTTCGAGGACCTCGTCGGCCGTCTCGTCATCGACTGGGGTACCGGGACGCGCAGCTGGCATCAGTGGTTCGAGCCCGGGCGCAAGCCTGTTGTGGAGTTGCTGCCGGAAGGCTACGTCAAGGACTTTCCCGGGTACCTCAATGTCGTTTTGACCTTTGCGGAACTCGTCGCCATGGTCAAGCACCCGACCGCCAATCGGGAGTGGCATCGCATGTTGTCCGCGGTCGCTGGGGTCTATCTGGTTCTGGACACAAGAACCGGCAAGCAGTACGTCGGTTCGGCGTCTGGTGAGCATGGTCTGCTTGGTCGGTGGCGCTCGTACGCCGAGAACGGACATGCAGGGAATAGACAACTGCAGGCCTTGGCTGACGCTGACAAGTCATCGATCCAGCATCTTCAGTTCTCGATACTGCAGACACTTGATCGCGCGCTGACCAGACCCGAGGTTGTAGCGTTCGAGTCCCTCCACAAGCGCAAACTCGGCTCGCGCGTATACGGCCTGAACGACAACTGACCCGCGGGCAGTTTCGTTACCCGCTCCAGAATTTCTGGATGGCTTTCATACGGCGGCGCTTCTCAGTCGTGACATAGACCGTCGTGGTTGCCAGCGAAGCATGCCCCAGGTTCTGCTGGGCGATCTCGATGGGCATCCCGCTGGCGATCGCGTGGCTCGCATGCGAGTGCCGCATCCAGTGCGTGCTGGCCTTCTCAAGCCGCTCCGCGCCCTTCGCGTCGGCCTGCCCTCGTAGCACCCCGGCGCAGTCTTCGAAGAAGCGCTTGATTTGGTCGTAGAAGGTGGTCGCCGCGATCCCCTGCCGCGGGTCGATCGCCTTCCCTGTGCTCAGCCCCGGCGCGCGCTCCGCGGCATCGCTCGCCTTGCCGAGTAAGAACGCCCCTTGGTTGCCGATGTCCTCCGGGTCCGCATCGAGCCCCCGCGACACCAGGTACCTGGCCAGCTCGCCAACCACGTCGGCCGGCAGCGGCACCTCGCGTTCCTTCTGCCCCTTGCCGACCACCCGCAGCAGCCAGCCTTCCATGGTCTGATCGTCTGACGCATCCGCCGGGTACTCGACCCACTGCAGGTCATCGACCGTCGCCGCCACGACCTCCGACAACCGTAGACCGGTCGCGTACAGCAGATGCAGCCCGAAGGTCAGCCGCTGGTTCGCAGAGGTCGCCGGCAGCATCTTCAACTGCCCTTCGATGAGCTGCCATTGCGCCAGGCTGAAGCTCCGCCCCGCGTTCACTTTCGGCCCCGAGGTCCGCGGAACACCGACCGCTGACCACGGGTTGCCCATCAGGTAGTTCTGGTCGACGAGGAAGCCGTAGAGGTTCTTCAGGATCGTGACCGCATGCCGCTGCGCCGACGCCGACAGCGGCCCCTCGAACGGCCGCCACAGCGGCGACCACCGCTCGCGCCCGCGGTCACCGCACCACCGGCTGCGCGGCTGCGGGTCGGCCAGGAAATCCCGGTACTCGATGCAGTCCTCGTTGCTCATCGAGGACAGGGCCTTGCCCTTGTGGGTGATCGCCCACAGCAGAAAGCGCTCGGCCTCCTTGCGGTAGGCGCGCTGGGTGTGCGAGAGCGCCTGCAGCCAGTCCATGCCCTGCTCGACGCCGGTGTCCCGCTGACGCCGGCGCGCCTTGAGGTGCGCCTTCTGCTCGGGGGTCAGTCCGTGCTTGGACCGCAGCCAGGCGAGGATGGCCTGGTAGTCGTTGGTGGCCTTCAGCAGGCACTGCGGCTGCGGGCGCCGATAAAGGCCGCGGGTGCCGTCGAGCTCGGCCGGCACGATGAACTTCTCCAGCGGTCGGATGTCGGTGGCCGGGGCGACCACCGCCTGAAGTTCGTGCGCGTAGAGCTTGCTGCGGGGCATCGCCACATGACGGCCAAGCTGCAGCGCGATGCTGTCCTGGTGCTCGCGGAGCCACTCGACGATGCGCAGGGCCTTGCCCTCCCCCATCGCCTTGATCCCGGCGTGCCACCGCCGGCCGACACCGTTGATGCGCTCGACCAGCTGGGCGAGCGTGAAGATGTCGGCGGCTTCGAGGTGGCTGGCAAGCGTCGGATTCAACCAGGCGGCGACCGAGTCGCCAGCCTTCGGCGACTGGGCCACCAGGCTTTCGAGCCAGCGCAGCGCTTCGAGCTGGCGCGCGATCAGTCGGGCGCGCCGGCGCAGCCGCTGCGTCGCGCGGCCGTACTCGGCTTCGTAGGCGGCGATCTGGTCAGCCTGACGCTCGTCTTCGAGTCCATGCGCTTCGGCGAAGGCTTCGAGGCTGGGCAGTTCGAGCGACGGGTCGGCGATGCGGGTAGCGTCGATGCGCACCAGGCGCGCGGTGCCGAAGCGGTCTTCGCGCTTCGCGGCTGCGGCGAACTCGTCGCGGATCCAGGCGATGGTGGCGCGCACGGTGCGCTGGTCGGTGGCCTCGCCTTCGACGCGGAAGTAGCGCTCCCAGCTTTCGCGGGGATCGAGGCCCTGGACCACCGAGCGCATGAACGCGAAGTGGCCGACGTGCAGCTTGCGCTGCCGTGCGGCACTGACCGGCGCGAGGCTGCGCGCCGGTGTGCGGATGGCGGTCCCGAACAGCGGCGCCGGAGCACCGGCGCCCTGCCCTGCCCGCGCGGCCTTCGGCCGCTTCGGGCTCGGGCTGGCCAGCGCCTTGTCGTCCCGCGCGTTCATTGCGCGAGCCTCGATAGCGCGGCGGCCAGGTTGATGCGGGCCTGCGCTTCGAGTAGCGCGACCGCTTGCTCGCCGTGGTACAGCTGCGGCCGGTCGAGGAAGCTCTGCAGGACCTGCGCCCGCGCCTCCTGGTAGCGGAAGCCGGGCACCCACGCGTACTCCTTGCGCACGTCCTGGTCGTAGCGCTCGAAGCGTTCGGCTGGGCTGCCGAGGATGGACAGATCGATGTCGACGAGTAGCTGGGCGTCGGGGCTCGACCCCAGCGCGGCCGGCGCGTCGTGCTGCGTGGCCATCACCAGGTCGTGCACCCGCTGCGCGGCGTCGCTGTCGGCGCCGGCGCGCACAAGCGACCGGGCCGCCCACGCGGCACTGTTCAGTTCATTGCTGCTCGCCTGCGGGTCGTATATGGCATCGTGGAACCACAGCGCGATCGCCACCTCGCCGGCGCGCGGGCAGTGGCCGCGCCACCGGGTCCACAGTGCCAGGCACTCGCGCAGGTGCCGCTGGTCGTGATAGTGCCGTTGCGGTTCGGACCAGGCGGTCATGAGTTCGGCCTGCAAGCCAGCCGGCGCCGGCCGGCCGAGCGCCGACCAGGCTGCAGCCCACGTCGCGCCGAGCGCGGCGTCGTCAAGCGGGTCCGGGTAGGTTTCAGTCACCGAGGTGGCCGGCAGTCACTGCGCCTCGGGCCACTTCAGGCCCCACTGCTCGATCACCGCCCTCACCCGCCGGTCGCCGTCGGGCACCAGGCTGTGCAGGTCCGACTGGCCCCAGCGCAGCGCGTCGATGCACAGCAGCATGTCGTCGCTGATGGCTTCGTCGACCGCGCGCAGCTCGAACAGATCGAAGGGGAAGGCCTCGCCGTTGTAGGTCGCGGCGATGAAGAGCGCGACCCGTCGGACCTGGCCGGAGTCGCGGGTTTCGGCAAGCTGCAGCAGCCGCTGGAAGGCGTGGCCGCCCTTCGCGGTGGCCTCGCCTCTGCGCAGCTGCATGCGCTGCATGTCGTCGTCGATGTCGAGTGGGCCGGCCATCGCAGTTCTCCTTACGGATCAAGCACTTGGCCGATTGTCTCCCGGCAAAGGCCGATTTGTCACCCGTTTTCGCGCATGGTGATAAGGATACTTATCATGTAGCGCCGCCATCGATCGGCAGCGTTTTGGCTCCCCGGTGGGGGCCTAAGCCTGCTGGCGATCCGCCGCTACCGTGAACATGACTAGGTCCATCTCGCTCGGTTCCTTCCACCCTGCCCCGTGCCGCGCCGTGGCGTAAACATCCAGGACGACTCGGCTGATCAGGGGCGACTCCCAGTCGCGATCCGCCACTCGTTTCCGCATGGCCGGCGTCGTGACTGACCACTGCATGATCGTAGGCGCAGCCTGGTCAATCCACTTTGCCTTCTCGTCGTCTGGCAGGGCTGAGAACTCGGCTCGAACCTGCTTCTGCCGGTTGGCCTTCCATGCCTCCACCAATTCCTGCTGTTCGCGCTTCGGGTCGACCTTGGGGACCGGCCGTGCTTCTGCGGGCGATAGTGGCGCGGGCACTCCGCCGTCAGGAAACCGATTCGCCAGCACGGCTTTCAAGTAGCCGCCTCGGTTCATGATCTTCGAGGCGTTGGGGTCACTGATGTAGGCCTCCATGGCATCCAGGCCTTCCGTGACCTTGAGTGCCCCGTACTTCGCGACAAGGGCATCCAGGTCGGACTCACGCACGCCCAACTTCGCCGCTCGCATCACCAAGGTCACATCCGCTGCGTCAGGAATCTTGGCCTTCTCCTTCGCTTTGCGCGCGACCTTGAACTGGACGGCGTGTAGCGTGCTCTGCTCGCGATGCTCGATGAGCTCGACCTCAATCTCGGTCTCCTCGTTGATCTCGGCGACAGCCGGCATCAGGAGTTCGTTCTTGAATTTCCGAAACTCACGGGGCTTGATGCCACCACCCTCTCGAAGCACGCGGGTCCAGAACTCCGGCTCGTGGCGGCTGGTCAAGCCTCCAGGGCTGTCCTTGTAGCGGGCGCAGATCTCGTACAGCGCGACGGCGGTGTAGGTCGAGAGCTTGGCGATGGAGTTCAACTCGATCTGGGCCCATCGCTCGGGGCTGATCAGTTGCTCCTTGATCGACGGTGGGTAGTACCAGGTCACCCAGGCCTCACCGCCACGGATGTACAAGCGGGCCTCGGCGAGCAATGGGAAAGTGCGAGCTTCATCGCTGATCTTCTCTGGCGCCGCGGCCTCGAAGCCTTCGAGCAACATGTTCCCCTGCTCGCTCGCTGCCAGTGGCCGCCAGACAACCGTCGTTTGCACCATCTGCTCGATGTAGCGCTGCACGCGCTCAGACGCTTTGGTTGTCGACCCATAGCCGCGAAGGATCGCGCTCACAGGGCTCGTGTAACCCCCATCTGCAGCAGCTGGGCCACGCTGTGCGATCCACAGCATGACGTCATAGGCCTTGCGTCCAGTCACCGTCAGGGCCATGGTCAACGGCTCGATGGCAAGCGCGAAAACGGACTTGCTCAGCGTCCCAACTGCGCTGGACGCTGCGGGCTGATGCAAAGTTTGAGGCGCCTTTCTGACCGTCGACATGCCGAGAGTTTACGTCCAACGGCTCCGGACACCTAGCCAACGCTCAGCTGTGACTTACCAAGGCGGGTCCATCTTGAAGGCTGAGCCTGCGCGCGCTTCTCTGTAGTTGCTCTAGCCACACTTGCCGGACACCCCGTAGGCGTGACCAAAGTGGGCCCCTGTGGATATCTTGCGCCACAGATAGCGGACGGCAGCCACGCTTGACGGACGCGATTGCCACAGATGCCGGACCGTACCGCCACACCTGGCGGACGGGATTGCCACAGATGCCGGACTGGAAACGCGCTAAGCCGTTGATCTATAGAGAAAAAGCTGAATGCAAAGTCTCTAAAGCTCTCAAGGATAGTGAAGATCTGGACCTGACTTATCCGCAGATACCGAAAAGCAAGGGCTGTCCGGCAAGTGTGGCAATCGCGTTGGGTGTGCCTTCGATTTGTAGATTTATCTTCTAAGCTCCGTCAGAACCTACAATGCTGGCTAAACCAGTGTTGGAGGCTACGTGACGAACATCCTTGTCGAGGGACGAGAGCAAGTAGAACTTGCAGATATCGGTGTGCAAGCCGAACGCGCCAAGAAGATCCTGGCCAAGGTCCGGAAGGCAATGCTAGCTCCGAATGCGCAGAAGGAGCCTCCGCACTTCTCCCCGGCACAGCTCGGCAGCCTGGTCAACCTGGACACTCGCCAGATCGACTATCGCGCCAAGAAGGGCGGCACCCTACCCGCTGGCGGGCTGAACTCCGCGGGTACTCGTCGTGAATTCAGCTTGCCAGATGTTCGGGCCTGGACGCGGGAGCTTCGCACCGGAAGGATGCGTCCGCCGGGCGCCGAGGCAATCACAGTCGCGGTCGCGAATTTTAAGGGCGGCGTCACCAAGACTACGACCGCAGTGACGCTTGCTCAGGGCCTGAGCATTCGTGGCCACAAGGTCTTGGTGATCGACTGCGATCCACAAGGCAGTCTTACCACCCTCTTCGGCATCCTGCCTGACGCCGAGGTCGAGGCCGAGCACACGATATTGCCGCTGTGTTTGGGTGAACAGGAAAGCGTGGAGTACGCGATCCGCTCGACGTACTGGGACGGTATCGACCTCATTCCAGCGACGTCGGTTCTCTTCAGTGCTGAGTTCGCGCTTCCAGGCCGCCAGCGGGACGAGGGTCAGCGCTTCCAGTTCTGGAACGTACTGCACTACGGCATCGAGCAGGCTCGTCAGACCTACGACGTGATCATCATCGACACGCCCCCTGCCCTTTCATACGTCACCATCAACGCCATGATGGCCGCTGACGGGATCATCACCCCTCTCCCGCCCAACGCGCTCGATTTTGCGTCCAGCGTTCAGTTTTGGGACCTGTTCTATGACCTGACCAAGGAATTGGTTGCCCGTGGCAAGTCCAAGCGATTCGAGTTTGTTGACGTGCTGCTGTCCAAGGTGGATGCGAGCGACATCGCAACCAATGTCGTGCGCGAGTGGATCAGCGCCGCCTACGGTTCGAAGGTGTTGCCCATAGAGATTCCAAAGACGGCAACTGCCGCGTCGGCAAGTGCCGAGTTTGGGTCGATCTATGACATGAAGCCTGGTTCAGCCGGCAGCAGGACCATCAAGCGGGCCGTGGACGCCTATGACCAGTTTGTCGACATCGTTGAAGGCCAGATGGTGAGCGCCTGGCTAAGGCAAGTCACGAAGACGGAGGACGCGGAATGAGCAAGCTAACCGACAAGGCCAAGAGCATCAGCTTCGATGACGAAGACGAGACGCCGGCCGCCGCGCCGGCGCCGGTTGATCGGCCCCGCACGGCAATGGGTGCGATTTCCGCTTCTATTGCGATGGGCCGCGGGGTCGAGGCAGAAAATCGCGACCTGCGCGCGAAGCTTGAGCGGTTCGAAGACGCCACCATCGTCGAGTTCTTGGATCCGAAGAGGATAAAGCCGAGCCGCTTTGCGAACCGGCACGAGCTGTCGTTTGCGGGCGCCGAGTTCGAAGGCTTGAAGGCCGAGATTCAGGCGGCCGGTCGGAACGTGCAGCCGATCAAAGTCAGGCGGGTAGGGCAGGGCGGTGATGGCCAAGATGAGTACGAGATTGCCTTCGGCCATCGACGGCATCGTGCATGCCTTGAGCTGGGGTTGCCCGTGGCTGCGATCGTCGAGGTGCTAACTGACGCTCAGCTCTTCACAGAGATGGAGCGGGAGAATCGGGAGCGGCAGGACCTTTCGCCCTGGGAGCAGGGCGTCATGTACAAGCGTGCGATTGATGACGGCTTGTTCCCTTCGCTCAGAAGGCTGGCTACCTCGATCGGCGCTCAGGTCGGCAACGTCAGCACTGCGATCCAGTTGGCGTCACTGCCGCCCGAAGTGATCGAGGCTTTCCCGAGCCCGCTTAGCCTTCAGTTTCGATGGGGTGCTGCGCTGAAGGCCGCTATCGACAAGAGCCCCGATGATGTTTTGGCTCAGGCGCGGGAGCTTGCTGCGATGACCCCGAAGCTCGCCGCCAAGGAAGTCCTCGCACGACTCACCGGCGCGGGCGCCTCGACAACGCGCGAGGCTCCGGTGCAGATCACCTCCAAGGGCAAGGTTGTCGGTCTCTGGGACAAGGACCCGAAGGGCAACGTTTCGGTTCAGATCAAAGCAGGCAGCTTGTCTGCTGCTAAAGAAAGGCGACTGAGGGAGTTCCTGGAGAAGCTCTTCGATTGAGGTTTTGCAAGGGGAGCGGAGATTCAAGGGGCCGGTTGGCCCCTTTGTCTTTGGTTGTTCTACCGTAGAACGCCCACCAAAACTTGCGAGATCCGGCCCAGCGGGGTTGCGCTCCGCGATGTCCGTTCTACCGTAGAACACCCAGATCGCCCGCTGTGGACACTTCTTTTGTCTTGCCGATAGCCGTACATGAATGTACTATGATTGACATACATGGAGGTGTGTATGTCCCAAGCCCAAGAGCCCGTCACGATCAGCATCCGCGCCAAGGCAGGGCAACGCGACCTGATCGACCAGGCCGCCGACCGCCTAGGCCGCAGCCGCTCGGACTTCATGCTCGAAGCCGCCTGTAGGCAGGCCGAGGACGTGCTGCTCGATCAGACCTACTTCGCTCTGGATGCGAAAGGCTTTGCTGCGTTCCAGGACATGCTCGACAACCCTCCCGCGCCCACTGACCGCCTGCGCCGCACCCTCAAGGCCCAAGCGCCCTGGGCGGCTGCGGCAACGGCAGCTAAGACAGCGAGTCGCAGCGGAAAGTGACCGTGCCGATGATCTCGGCACCGCAGCCGCTGGGCGAAGCACATCGAGTAGTCGACTTCGACTGTGGGGAGCCTTCACTGGACGATTGGCTCAAGCGGCGAGCGGCGAAGAACCAGGCCAATGGCTCATCGCGCACCTACGTTGTTTGCGACGGCGAGGCCGTGATCGGCTACTACTGCCTCGCGGCCGGCGCGATCGGGCACTCGGAGGCTCCGTCCCCGATGACTCGAAACCGGCCGGACCCGATACCTGTGCTCGTTCTCGGCCGTTTGGCGATCCACAAGGATCACCACCTGAGAGGTATCGGCACCGCGCTACTGAACGATGCGATCCGGCGGGCGATTCAGGCCGCCGAGATCGCCGGCGTCACCGCGCTTCTGGTGCATGCCATCTCCGAGCAGGCGCGGCGGTTCTACAGATCCCGGGGCTTCATTGAGTCACCCGTGAAACCAATGACCCTTTGCCTGATGCTGGCCACGGTCAATCTGGCTCTGCGTGAACCATAGCCGCCGCCACGCGAGCACACGATGAACGACCGCAAACCTGTCATGAAGCGAAAGCCGGTGGCGACGCGGGCTGTTGCCAAGGCCGAACCTATCGACCTGGTTGAAACTTCTTTCGCCGAGGTCGTCGGCCTCATTGAGCAGGCCCGCCAGCGAGCGTATCAAGCAGTCAACAGCGAACTCGTCGGCCTCTACTGGCGCGTCGGCGAGTACATCAGCGCCAAGTTGGAAGCGGCTGTCTGGGGTGAGGGCGTGGTGGATAGTCTGGCGCAGCACCTCGCGCGAACGATTCCAGGCCAGCGCGGCTTCACCCGCCGGAACCTGTTTCGGATGAGACAGTTCTTCGATGCATACAGCGCGGCAGACAAGAAGGTGACAGCGCTGCTGACACAACTGCCGTGGACCCACAACCTGATCATCCTGACCCAGTCTAAGCGCCCCGAGGAGCGAGAGTTCTACCTGCGCCTAGCCGTGCAGGAGAAGTGGACGAGCCGAGAGCTGGAGCGTCAGTACAGCCTGGGCACTTTCGAGCGTGCGGTGCTAAGCCCGGCAAAAGTGTCAGCAGCGCTGACACAAATGCATGGCGCTGATGCCGGGAGCGCCTTCAAGGATGCCTACTCGGTTGAGTTCCTCAACCTGCAGGCAGGACACACCGAAGCCGACTTGCACAGTGGCCTGCTGGGTCAACTTCGTACCTTCCTCATCGAACTA
>NCFZ01000154.1 GCA_002281415.1 Burkholderiales bacterium 28-67-8
AATATGCTCATTGGCGAATACTGCAATCTTTTCTCCTCGCTCAGCGTTGAACCTGATCGACCTGCGCTCCAGGCTCTTGATGATTTTCTTGTCGATCTTCTTCTGGATGAACTCACGCAAGCTGGTCTTCACACCAGTGGAAAAAATGATGTCTTTCACCTGAAAGGCCTTTGGTACCTGTGAAAACAGTAGGAGCGCGGCGTGTTCAATCGTCGGCCTTGCGCTGAAGGCGCCGGCAACACATCACATCGAAAACGGGGGGTGTGCCGGGGATTGTCGAGCCTGTCCTTCGCGTCAGAAGGGTCCGTTCGGAAGGGCGGCGTGATGTTGCTGCCTAAACCCGAGCAGGGCAAGTGGCGCACGCTGCTTTCGCGGTGGCATGTGGCGGCGGCGTCACCGGCACGCGACACCTAGAATCCGTCGCGCTCCATTCAAAGCGGGGCACTTTGGCGGCTTCACTGTCATCGATTTGCAGGAAGAACACGATGGCATCCAGTACGCACGACGCAGCCCATCACTCGATGGTGAGCATCCCCACCGCGCAGCGCGGGTTCAGTTTTCGCGACCACGCGGCGCTGTGGTTCAGCCTCGGCGTGGGCCTGCTGGTCATGCAGATCGGCGCTTACCTGATGCCCGCGCTCAGCCCGCCGCAGGCCCTGGCCGCGGTGCTGCTGGGCTCGGTGCTGGGCTCGGGGTTGCTGGCGTGGGTGGCGGCGATCGGTTGCCGCCATGGGCTGTCGAGCTCGGCGTTGATCGCGCGCAGCCTGGGCCTGCGTTTCGCCTTGCTGCCGGTCGGCTTGAACGTGGTGCAACTGCTGGGCTGGACGGCCTTCGAGCTGGTCGTGATGCGCGACGGCACGGCGGCCATCGTGCACCAGCTGTTCAACATCGACGCGGCATGGCTGCCTGTGGTCGCCACGCTCGCCTGGGGTGCCTTGCTGATCGCGCTGGCCAGCGGCTCGATGGTCGGGATGGCACGGCGCTTCATCAGCCGGCTGGGCCTGCCGCTGGTGGTGGCCTCGCTGTGCTGGCTGACCTACCAATTCACGACGCGCTTGCATGCACAGGGCGTGGAGGCCTGGTGGTCGCAAGCGGGTGACGGTTCGATGAGCCTCATGGCGGCGCTGGACCTGGTGATTGCCATGCCGGTGTCGTGGTTGCCGCTGGTGGCCGACTATTCACGCTACGGCGTGTCGGCCTCGGGCGCGCTGCGCGGCACCTGGCTGGGCTACACGCTGGCCAATGTGTGGTGTTACGCGCTGGGCATCCTGATCGTCAGCACCACGCCGCCCGGTGCCGACCTGGTGGCCACGCTGCTGCTGGCACAGGGCGGGCTGCTCGCGCTCGGCCTGATCCTGATCGACGAGACCGACAACGCCTACGGTGACGTGCACTCGGGCGCGGTGTCGTTCAGCTTCCTTGCGAAGCGCGGCTCGATCCGCAGCGCCGGCATGGCGCTGGCGGCGCTGGCCACCGGCTGTGCGCTGGTGCTGCCGATGCACAGCCTGGAGCCCTTCTTGCTGATGCTGAGTTCGATCTTCGTGCCGCTGTTTGGCGTGGTGATCTCGCAGCTGGCCTTCGGGTTGCCCGCCGAGCGCGCACTGCGCTGGGGGCCGGCGCTGGTGTGGCTGCTGGGCATCGCGTGCTTCCATGCGGGCGCCGTGCTGTGGCCCACCTGGGGCTCGGCTCTGCCCAGTCTGGCGCTGACGCTGCTGCTTGGGGCAGTGCTGAGCAAGACGGCCGGCAAGGCGCACAGCTAGATCGGCAACATCGGTCCGCGCCAGTGCTGGCGGGCGGGGTCACATCGACCGCACAGCCCCCGTGGGCAATCGAATCTGAGCCGCCCTGGAATGGAATTCAAACGCGGGTCTCGGACCACTGGAGCGCGCGGTGCTGGGCCTCGTCAATCTCGTCGTCGGTCATGTTCAAGGCCAGATAGTCCAGTTTCTCGACGGCCTGAATGAATCCGGATGAAATCGCAATGCTCAGCCACATGTACGCCGTCACCTGGTCCTTGCCCACGCCTTTTCCGTTGGCGTACATGAGGCCGACATTGAACTGAGCACCCGGGTTGCCTTTTTGGGCAGCCAGCGTGCACAAGCGAGCAGCCTCGGCGTCGTATTGAGCAACGCCCTCACCGTTGGTGTACATCGAGGCCAGGTTCAACTGTGCGTCGGTGTGGCCCTGCTCCGCCGCCAATTGGTACCAGACCGCCGCCTGAACATAGTCCAGAGGAAGCCCGCGGCCGTGGAAGCACATCAGCCCCAGATTGAACTGGGCCGCCGATGCTCCCTGGGCTGCGCCCATTTGGAACCAGCGCGCCGCCTCCACGTAGTCCTGGGCAACCCCATCGCCTTCGTAATACTGGAGACCCATTTTCAGTTGTGCCGCCACGTCACCCGAATGCGCGACCGGCTCCAAACCGTGTGTGTGGCACCCGTGACGTGAAACAGAGACGAGATCGGTCATGGTTGCTCCCCACAGCTCAAGTTTCGGGAAGTGGCCCGGACAACCGTCCCAGTCCACAGATAAGAGACAACCTTGTCGCAATTGTCACATATGTCACAAACCCAATACAAGCCTCGCATCAGCCACCGCAGGCCTCGGTGACCGGTAAAACCATCGCACCCAGGTCGCGCCGAACGAATACCCTCGCCCCATGTACACATCCACCTTCACCTTCGCCGCGCGCGAGTTCAACGACGAATTCCACGCCCTGGACAGCGTGATCGCTCAGGCGGCGAAATCCACCCCGGGTTATCTGGGCGAAGAAAGTTGGGAGAGTCCCTCCAGCGGGCTGACGTCCACCGTGTACTACTGGGACGCGCTGGAGTCGCTGCAAGCGCTGATGACTCACCCGGCCCACATCGCCGCCAAGCAACGCCAGCAGCGGTGGCTGGCCGGCTATCAGGTGGTGATCGCCGAGGTCATCGGCAGCTATGGCGACGGCGGCATCACCCACCCGCTGGCCGGTGTGACGCTGCATCCATCCGGCCAGGCTGAAGCTGGGCGTTGAAGGCCGCGGCCCGCCCACTGTTCGACAACGTGGCCCGGCCTGTTTCGACGACTGGCGCTCTATGATCCCCGCCGATGCGTGTCTGGCTCGGCGAAGGGCGCGCGTTGATCCCGCTGTTGAAAAACCCCGGTTGGGCTGCACCTGGCGGCCTTGACGCACCGGCTCACTTCATCGGACAGCGACCCACAGCCCCCATTCAGGCCCAACCCGGGAGTTTCGAATGACCGAAGATCTGCGTTGCTGCGGCAGCGGCACCTGCATCATTGACACAGAAGGCCGCTGCTGGTGCGGTCAACAGTGGGACGGCCAGAAAATGGCACCCGCGCCGCTGATGCAGTCTGAAGGCCATGCGCCAGCCGATGTGACGCAACCGCCGACGGTGCGCACCCCCCGCGAGCCATGAGTCGTGGCCGGGCAGAGCGTGACCCAGTGGTGGAGCGCGGCTTCAACGCCCTCGCCGCGCGCGATGCCCGGGAGGCTGCTCCCGCGCCCCAGCGCACACATCGGCTGAGTGCCGATGCACCACGGCGCCAAACCTTGACCTGATACGAGGCTGGACGTGGCTCGCGACATGACGGGTGCAGCCGCTGTGGTGTGGTTCAAGCGCGACCTGCGCGTGCGCGACCACGCACCGCTGGCCGAAGCCATGCGATTCGACAACGCACTCGGCCTCGTGGTGATCGAGCCCGAGTGGCTGGACAGCGCCGAGTGCGATCCGCGCCATGTCGGCTTCATGCTCGACTGCGTGGCCGAGCTGCAGCGCGATCTGGCGCAGCGTGGCTTGCCGCTGCTGGTGCGCAGCGGGTCGATGCCACAAGTGCTGCAAGCGCTGCGGCGCGAGTTCGCCTTCACCCACCTGCTCAGCCACGAAGAAACCGGCCCTGGCTGGAGTTACACGCGGGATCTGGCCGTGGCCGACTGGTGCCGCAACCAGGGCGTGCAGTGGACCGAAACGCCGCAAACCGGGGTGGTGCGGCGCCTGCGCTCTCGCGCCGGGTGGGCAGGCAAATGGTCGCAGCGCATGAATGCGCCGGAGGCGCCTCTCGCCAGCGGTTTCAAGGCGGCGCCGGCCCAGCAGCCCCGTAGCGTGCCCACGCTGGGCGAACTGGGCGTACCAGCGTTGAATGCCGCTTTGCCGGAGGGCGGCGAACGCGCGGCATGGGCCACGCTGGAGGGTTTTCTCGCGGGCCGCGGCCGTGACTACCGCCGTGCGATGTCCAGCCCGATCACCGCGGCCGAGGGCTGCAGCCGGCTGAGCGCGCACCTGGCCTTCGGCACGATCTCGATGCGTTGCGTGCACCAGGCCACCGAGGCGCGCATCGCCGCCACGACCGATCGCGAGCTGGCGTATGCCTTGCGCGGCTTCGCCAGCCGGCTGCGCTGGCACTGTCACTTCATGCAAAAACTCGAGGACGAGCCGTCCATCGAGTGGCGCAACGTGGCGCGCAGCGTCGACGGGCTGCGCGCCGGCGACGGCGTGCACGAGGGCGAGATTGACCGCGAGCGCCTGCAGGCCTGGTGCGAAGGCCGCACCGGCTACCCGATGGTCGATGCCTGCATGCGCCAGCTGCGCGCGACCGGTTGGCTGAACTTCCGCATGCGCGCGATGCTGGTCAGTTTCGCGGCGTATCACCTGTGGCTGCACTGGCGCGAGCCGGGGCTCTTTCTGGCGCGCCAGTTCCTCGACTTCGAACCCGGCATCCACTGGAGCCAGATGCAGATGCAGTCGGGCACCACGGGCATCAACACGCTGCGGATCTATTCGCCAGCCAAACAGGCGCTCGACCACGATCCGCAGGGGCTGTACATCCGTCAGTGGGTGCCCGAGATCGGCACCGCGGCGTATCCGAGACCCATCGTCAATGAACGCGCGGCGGTGGCCGCCGCCAAGGAACAGCTCTACGCCTTGCGCCAGACCCGCGAGGCCAGGTCAGAGGCCGACGCCATCCAGCACAAACACGGCTCGCGCAAGAGTGGCCTGCCGCCCACCGCACCCGCCAAACGTCGCGCCCGCACGCCACCGAATACGCAAGGGCAATTGTTCTGATCGAGGTGCTGCGCTCGATGAACTCATGGCCCGGGCTTCCCGGTCAACGGCGCTGACCGCAGCGACTTCGGCCGCCGTGGCCGCATTGCTCTGCTTCGACACGGCAAGTTGCCGGGTGGCCGCGTCCGCATCGTTCGTGCGGGTGTCGCGCCGCAGCTTGTCTCGCTCTGTGCCGGTGTGCAAGCGCATCCGCCGATGTACGAGAGCGACCTCGGCTTCAGGTCCGCACAGCGCCAGAAATGGCAGTGGTCAATTCCTTCGCGCTGGCCCGCAGGTGAGCCAGGAACTCGGCGACGACAGGCGCCGGTCGGTGGTCTTTCGGGTACAGGATGAACCAGTTGGACTGCGCTGGAAACCCATGCACCTTCAGTTCCGCCACGCCATCTCCGTCCTGACGGCCGGCGATCGCGTGGCGTGACAACACGGCCAGCCCCAGGCCCGCTGCCACCGAGTGCTTGATGGCCTCGTTGCTGCCCAACTCGAGCCGCACATTCGGCTTGAAGCCCAGTCCGTCAAAGTGCGCGTCGCACGCCATGCGCGTGCTAGAGCCCTGCTCGCGCAAGATGAACCGCTCTTTGGCCAGCGTGGCCAAGGGAATGGCCTTGCGACGGGCCAAGGGGTGCCCCTTGGACGCGATCACCACCAGCGGATTCGGCAGGAACACCTCCTGCTCAAGTTCCATGTCCGATGGCGGCATCGACATGATGTACAGATCGTCGCGGTGGTCCTGCAAGCGCGCGAGCACACCGTCGCGGTTGAGGAGCTGAAGCGCGATGTCGATGTCCGGGTAGCGCGCGCAAAACGTTCCCAGGATGCCGGGCACGAAGTACTTGGCCGTGCTGACCACCGAGATGCGCAGCCGCCCTTGCGTCAAGCCCTTGAGCCCGTTGATTTTCTGTTCGAACGATGCCCACTCGTCG
>NCFZ01000155.1:0-5930 GCA_002281415.1 Burkholderiales bacterium 28-67-8
CCTCGCCGGTGGACCTGCGCGTGACTCAGGGCACCGCAGACAACGACACTCTGGGTACTGGCCCCACCAGCGGCCTGGGCAAGACCAGTGACGCGGCGATGCGCTTCACTGGACAGGCCTATCTGGATGCAGGGCTGTACGACATCCGGGTGACGGCCGACGACGGGTTCCGCCTGCGGCTCGACGACCAGACCGTTGCGGTATTCGACGGGATCCAGTCAGCGACCACACGGGTCTACTCGGGCGTGGCGATCGAAGGTGGCCTGACGCCGCTCGAGTTGCTTTACTGGGAGCAAGGTGGCAACGCCGTTCTGCGTGTGGAGTTCAAGCTCCACAGCGATGCCGACAGCAGCTACAAGGTGCTGGGATCGAGCACGCTGCCGCTCTACAGCACCGCAAATGCTCCCGAGCTGACCGAGTTGCAGGACATCGTGGCCGGCACAAAGGCAGGCACGTATGCGGTGCGTACCGGCTCACTGATCAGTGGCGGTGCGGGTGACGACCACCTGAGCGGCGGCGATGCCCGCGATCACCTGATCGGTGGCGACGGTCGCGACACGCTGGTCGGCGGTGCCGGGGCCGACGTGATCGAAGGCAGCAAGGGCGATGACCAGTTGGCGGGGGGCCTCGGCAATGACGTCTTCCGCTGGTCGCTGGGCGATGCCGGCAGCACTGTCGCACCAGCCCACGACGTGATCGCCGACTTTGACAACGCGAACCATGCGGGCGATGTTCTGGACTTGCGCGACTTGCTGATCGGTGAGGCTCATGCGGCAAACACCACGGCCTTGCCGGGCACCATCGGCACGACCAACGCGCTGACGATCACGGCCGACGAAGGCAACCTCGCCAACTACCTGCACTTCACCAAGGTCGGTGCGGACACAGTGATTGAAATCAGCTCAACAGGCGGGTTCGCAGCAGGGACCTACGACCACACGGCCGTAGATCAGGTGATCACGCTGACCGGCGTCAATCTGATGGGCAGCTTCAGCAACGATCACCAGGTCATCACCGACCTGCTGCAGCGAGGCAAACTGCTCGCTGATTGACGCGGGGGGGGCGTCGTCACCCGCCGGGGGCGACGTCCAGCGAGCTGATCCACGGGCCGGTAGCGCCGTCGATGCCGCACTCCCAAAGGCGCGCGGCGTCCGTCTCGTCGGTCACGCCCTCGGCGTAGACCTGAATCGCCATGCCGTGCAGCAGCGTGACGGTGCTGCGCACGAACAGCGCACGCTGCTCGTCGCGGCCCACGCCCGACACCATCGACGCGTCGAGCTTCACGTAATCGAAGCCTGCCTCGAACAGGCGCGGGATCTGCCCGAGTCGTTCGCCCGCGTGGTCGATGCCAAAGCGAATGCCGGTGGGCCGAAGCTGGCGGCCAAGCTCTTGCAACAGGTCGAAGTGTTCGACGGCGGCGGTCTCGGCCATCTCGAGCCAGATGAGACGTGCGGTTTTCGGCGCGGTCCACAACAATGCACGCAAGCGGGCTGCGAAGCCGCTGTCCGTCAGGGAGGCGGACGACAGATTGACACAGCGAGCCTGACCATCGTGCTCGCAAGCCTTGAGCGCCAGAGCCAAGGCGCACTCATCGATGTCGCCGGTCAAACGACTGCGAACGGCCAGAGGCAGCCAGCGCGCAGCCGGCTCGAACGCGCCATCCGGATCCAGTTGCAACCGCAGCGGACACTCCAGGTGCACGACCTGCCGGCGGTCGTTGAGCACCCGGAACTCCATCAGTTGCAGGCACTGGCGGTCCAGCGCCTGCCGGATGCGCTGGCGCCAGGCGCCCTCGCCCAGCACGGCCAGCGAACCGAGCGGACCGCTGCCCATCTCGACGGCAAAAGCGCCCTTGAGCTCGGCACGCGCGAGCGCCGTGTCTGCCGTGGCCATCACCTGGCTGGGGGGCAGATCACGGTCGATTTCCACTGCGCCGATGCACACCGCGGCATTGGCACCAAAACTCGGCAGAACCAGCCGCAAGGCCTCGGCCAGGGCCAGGGCGGTCTCGTGGGCCACGCCTGCCGCAGGCAGGCACAGTGCAAAGTCGGAGCCGTTGAGTCGGCCCAGGAAGCAGCCCCGGACCTGGTCTGCGTAGGGACGCAAAGACTGCGCCATCGTCAACAGCAGGCGGTCCACCGCCGCATGGCCGAGTTGCCGGTTCAAGCCGCCCAAGTCCATCACGCGCAGCAGCACCAGTCCACCTTCGGCCGGACCGTCCTCGCGCTGCAGCGCGGTGGTCAACTGGATCAGGAAGTGCTTGCGGTTGGACAGCCCGGTCAAGGCATCGGCGTTGGCCTGCCGGTACAGAGCATCGATCTGCTCTGCCTGCGCGCTGGAGGTTACCCGCAGGCGACCGACCAGCGAGTTCATGGCGCGCGTGAGCCGTCGCAGTTCCGGCTCTCGGGGTTCCACCACCTGCAAAAACTCTCCGTGCTCAAGCGCTCGAGCCTGATCCACGGCGGTGCCGAGCGAACGGCTGATGCGGCGAACAACCAGCGTGCCGCCAACTGCAGCAATCAGGCCGACCAAGGCCATGGCCAACGCCGAGCGCAGGCTGCTGGACCACAGGGCATCGTGGGCATAGGAGACATGGCTCTCCACCACCACCTGACCGAGCGCACGCCAGCCGTCGGATACCTGCGCGGTACCCGACTTCGACTCGATCGGCACCGCCGCCACAAACCAGCCCGGAGCCTGCGCCGCCTGTGCTTCAGCCGAGCGATCGAACACCACCTTGCCATCGGGCGAGATCAGTTGAATCCGGCGGTAGTAGCCGGTGTCGAACTGTGCCGACATCAGCAGGCCCATCAGTTCGGCGTCGCCTTTTTGCTGAGACAGCGCGAGCGCCAGAGAGGCTGCGTTGTCGCTGTTTTTCAGACGCAACTGGGTTTGAAGCAGGTCGCGCGCCGAATTGGTAACGATCAACACGCTGCCGGCGAAGGCCAGCAGCACCGTGGCCAGCAGCAACAACCAGATTTGGCGAATCAGCGACATGGGCGCTCCTTTGAGCTGAAGTATTGGCGATGTGGCCTCATGGCTGGAACCCTTCGGCTCGCGCCTTGGCCAGCACATCGCGCCAGCGAGACAGACGTGCCACCGGATCCCCTGAATTCTGCGACCCGGTACCCTGCCACAGGCCTTCTCCGTTGAAACTGAAGACGGGCGACAAGTCGGGTCGGCGAGACGCGGGACGCACTTCGGTGATGAGGTTGTCAAGAATCAGCGGTTCGGCTGCGGACTGCGCGTAGTAAGCCAACACCATGTGGGCCTGGGAAGGCCCTTCCGGTCCGCCGAGTTGCGCACGGACATAGACCAGACGCAACTTTTGCACGGGCACGCCGGCAAGGAGAAGGCTGAAGTACTTGCCGATGGCGAAGTCTTCGCAGTCGCCCTCGCCCTTGTCGAGCATTTCGAGTGGACTGGCCCAGTAATCGGCCTGACCCCAGACCTCGAGGTCGTCGCGAAACACGATGCGGCGGTTGAAGAACTCGTTGATGTTCTGCACCCGCGCGGTTTCATCGGCACCGGTGCTTGCCGTCAGCACCGGCAGCAGGGCCTTCAGACCAGCCACGGCCCTGGGGCCCCGGATCTGCGCGGCCAGGCTCATGCGATCGGTATCCCACGCCAGAGGCGCCGTGGTCACCGCCAGCAGACACACCGCCAGCACTAAACAAACCCGCGCAGCCCAACCCGCCCAACGCGAACCGTGGTTCGGCCGTGAGGCAACTCGCATCAGCGAGGACGGTTCGGGGACACGCCGGGTCACAGGGTCGGTACGCCAGCCGGGCACGGGCGCCAGGGAGCAATGAGATTCGATGATTGGTTGTCGTCTTACTGCGGCTCAACTTGAGCCGAGCCCAGCCGATACACAAGAGAACACGGCCCCTGCGCGAGCAGACTGCCCGGACCCGACAGCGCGACTTACACTGCGCTGCGAGCGGAGGTCGCGTCACTACCGCCCGTCGATCATGTGCCAGATCGCTTTCATGCAGCCCATTCCGAGCGAGCCCCCATGCGCTTTTGCAGCCCTCTGACGATCATCGCACTGTCTGTGCTGGTTCACGCGACGCAAGCCGCAGCCCAGCCCCCCGGTAACGCCGCCGACCCACTGCGTATCGCGGTCGAAAAGGCGCTTCAGTCCAATCCGGAAGTGACAGCCAAGTTCAACGCCTACCGCGCTTCGGCCGACGCCGTCGATGTGGCCAATGGCGCGTTGCGCCCGCGGCTGGATGTGAACGCTGCCGTCGGCATCGACGAAAACCGAATCTCCTCGCGACGCCCTGAGGCCGAATCGCTGCGGCGTACCGGCCTGGGCCTGAGCCTGACCCAGTTGCTGTGGGACGGCTTGGGTTCGAAACGCGAGGTTGAACGCGCCAGCCATGACCGCCTCAGCCGTTATTTCGACCTGATCGAGACCACCGAACAAACCTCGCTCGAGGCAGCCCGCGCGTTCTATGACGTGCTGCGCTTTCGAAAGCTGGTCGCATTGGCCGAGGACAACTACGTCGAGCACCGGTATGCGTCGCAGCAGATTCAAGCGCGGTTTCGCGCCGGCGTGGGCCGGGGTGTGGACTATGAGCAGGCGAATGCCCGCCTGGCGCTGGCCGAGTCCAACCTGACCACCGAGACAGCCAACTTGCATGACGTGATGGCGCGCTACCTGCGCGTGATCGGCGAGGTGCCACCGCCAGCACTCGGCACACTGACGGTGCTGCATCTCGGGCTGCCCGGCAGCGGCTCTGAGGTGCTGGACCGCGCCGTGTCGCAAAGCCCGGCCATCAGCGCCACGGTCGAATCATTGCGCGCAGCGCGGCTGACGGCGCAGGTGCGCGAGTCGGCTTTCCAGCCCAGGCTCGAGGCAAGGGTTCGCAGCGGCTTCGGCAACAACTTTGATGGCGTGCGCGACCAGCGCCGCGACAGCGCCGCCGAGCTGGTGATGAACTGGAACCTCTACAACGGCGGTGCCGACCAGGCACGCGTGCGCCAGCAGGCGAACCTGATCACCCAGAGCGAAGACCTGCGCGACAAGGCCTGCCGCGACGTGCGCCAAACGGCTGCCATCGCCTTCAACGACACGCGCAAGCTGACCGAGCAGTTGGTGCTGCTCGATCGCAACACGATCGCCATCGAAAAAGCGCGCGACGCCTACCGGCAGCAGTTCGACATCGGCCAGCGCAGCCTGCTCGATTTGCTGAACTCCGAAAACGAGCTCTACACGGCGCGCCGTGCTTACGCCAACGCCGAGTACGACCGTGCGCTGGCCTTCGCCCGAACCCATGCCGGCATGAGCCAGCTGACGTCCCAGTTGGGCATCAGCAGGCCGTTGGGTCTGGAAGACGACGGCAAGGCCTGGTCCGTGGGTGACGACAGCCCGCACCGCTGCCCGGCCGACACCATCTCGCTGCCCTCGATCGACATCGAAGCACTCGCAAAACGGGTCCCCACCCTGGCGGAACCGGCGAAGCCAGCCCCCTGACATCGCAGTCGGATGGAGCTGCTTGCGCACTGAAGGCGCACGCAGTCGTTGGCGCTCCGCTTGCTTGCATGCGGGCGTGCTCACTCGCAACGCCTCATCATGCAAAACACGTCGACAGGCCTGCGGCTGATCCCCGCTCGCTGCGGCACCGCGGCTCGAATGTCGGCCGGACAGCACGTGCGGGTGATCAACACCCACGGTCAGCAGGTCGTCGACACCTGGGCCTGCGCGCAGTCGGATCCAAGCGAGTTCATGTCGATGGAGCACAGCCGCGGACACATCGGCACGATCTATCCATCGACGGGTTCGGTCATGCGCACCAACCGCAGACGTCCAATCCTCAGCTTCGTTGAGGACACCTCAGGCGGGCGCCACGACACACTGATCGCTGCGTGCGATCGATACCGCTACCAGCTGCTGGGCTGCACCGCGCACCACGCACCACGCACCA
>NCFZ01000155.1:5941-11174 GCA_002281415.1 Burkholderiales bacterium 28-67-8
CTGGGGCTGACGTCTGAGCGGCCTCCGTGCCCGCTGAACCTCTTCATGAACATCCCGCTCGACGCCGACGGCGGCCTGACATTTTCGTCGCCGGTCTCCAGGGCGGGTCAGTGGGTCACGCTGCGCGCGGCCATGGATCTGGTGATCGTGTTTTCTGCCTGCCCGCAAGATCTGGTGCTGGTCAAAGGACAAAACTGCACATCGACCGATGCGCATTACGAAATCATCGCCGGGGAATTGGGATGACGCTGCAGGCACGCACCCTCACGCTCGACCGGTCGGATCTCGACGCCCGCACGACCCGCTTCGACAGCCTGCCGGTGATTGATGTCGGCGATCTGTTTTCGCCCGATCTCGCAAGCAGTCAAGCGGTTGCCCACACCATGGGCGCGGCGTGCCGCGATGTCGGCTTCATGTACGTCGTCAACCACGGCATTGCCCAGCACGACATCGACGCGGTGTACGCGGCAGCCGATGCCTTCTATGCGCTACCCGACATCGCCAAGCAGCGCTATGACATCAACCGTCTGGGCTGCCACCGCGGCTACGTGGTCATCGGCGGGCTGGCTGCCGACTCGCACGATGCGGATGCACTGGAAACTCAGTGATAGACCCGAGGGTCTAAGGCAGCGAACCCAGACGGGTCAGCCCCACGGCCTTGTTTGACAGCGAGTTGACATTGGCCCGGACCTATATGGGATGACCGCCCCCCGCCGAGCGAGACGGACCCCGGGGGAAGACCTCAGCCCAGGCTTCGAAGGATGAGTTCTCGTCCTCGCTCCGTAGGGAAGACGGAGGAAAAGAGCGAGCCGTCGTACCCGTTGCCTGTTAGACCGGCAGACAGACGACGCTCCTTAACCAATAGACCCAGACGTTCGAGACGGTTGATCAGCGCGAGCATTTCCTTGTGTTCGCACTTGAAGTACTTCGAACATAGCTGGGTGGTCGTTGCTGGGTTGTCCGCGCGAGTGCCCTTGAAACCCTGCTTCTTCGAATGGTATTCGTCCGCCCATACGACCAGTTGCCTTAGGACACGGCTTTCGCGTGAGCTCAGGCCTGGAAGAGGAAACTGCATCGAGTTGTCAGCCAAACCCATTCTTGCGGCCAATTGCGCGGATCTGAGTTCAGGCCCTACTTGCGAGCCGGCGGCAAGTCGGTGCACGCGCCTTCGAAGGCTTCGGCGGCCAGGCCGATGCTTTCGCCCAGAGTCGGATGCGGGTGGATGGTCTTGCCGATGTCCACCGCGTCGGCGCCCATTTCGATGGCCAGGGTGATCTCGCCAATCATGTCGCCGGCATGGGTGCCGACGATGCCGCCGCCCAGGATCCGGCCGTGGCCATGGGCTTCCTCGCTGTCGTCGAACAGCAGCTTGGTGAAACCCTCATCGCGTCCGTTGGCGATCGCGCGGCCCGACGCGCTCCACGGGAACAGGCCCTTCTTCACCTTGATGCCGCGTGCCTTCGCGTCGTCCTCGGTGAGGCCGACCCAGGCGATTTCGGGATCGGTGTACGCCACGCTCGGGATCACGCGGGCGTCGAAGGCCGACTGGCTCAGCTTGGCGTCGCCGAGCAGTTCGCCGGCGATGACCTCAGCGGCCACGTGGGCCTCGTGCACCGCCTTGTGGGCGAGCATCGGCTGACCAACGATGTCGCCGATGGCAAAGATGTGCGGCACGTTCGTGCGCATCTGGATGTCGACGTTGATGAAGCCGCGCTCGCTCACCGCCACGCCCGCCTTGTCGGCCGCGATCTTTTTGCCGTTGGGCACACGGCCCACGGCTTGCAGCACCAGATCGTAGGTCTGTTCGGGCAGCGCGGCGGGCGTGCCGTCGGCCGACTCGAACTTCACCTTGATGCCCTCAGCAGTGGCCTCGGCGCTCACGGTCTTTGTCTTGAGCAAGATGTGATCGAAGCGTGGCGCGTTCATCTTTTGCCAGACCTTGACCAGATCGCGGTCGGCCCCTTGCATCAGCCCGTCCTGCATTTCGACCACGTCAAGCCGCGCACCCAGCGTGGAGTAGACCGTGCCCATCTCCAGGCCGATGATCCCGCCGCCGATGATCAGCATGCGCTTGGGTGCCTGACGCAGCTCGAGCGCCCCGGTCGAGGTGACCACACGCTCATCGCCTTGCGGCAGGAAAGGCAGCTTCACCGCCTCGGAGCCCGCGGCGATGATCGCGCGCTTGAACTTCACCGACTGCCTCTGGCCATCGGTGAGTTCCACGTTGAGCTGGTTTGGATCGACGAACTCGCCGCGGCCTTGCACCACGGTCACCTGACGCATCTTGGCCATCGCCGCCAAGCCGCCGGTGAGACGACCGATGACCTTGTCCTTGTGCGCCTTGAGCCGCGTCAGATCGATGGTGGGAGCCGCGAAGGTGATGCCCAGCGATTCGAAGTGCGAGACCTCGTCCATCACGGCAGCCACGTGCAGCAGCGCCTTCGACGGAATGCACCCCACGTTCAGACAGACGCCGCCGAGCGTCGGGTAGCGCTCGACCAGCACCACTTTCAGGCCCAGATCGGCCGCGCGAAAAGCCGCCGAGTAGCCGCCGGGGCCGGCGCCCAGCACCAGCACATCGCAATCCAGATCGTGTTCCATGCTCAGCGTCCGTTCATAGCAGGACCCGGCGGAAATCGCCGAGGATTTGCGCCAGACAGGCGTTGAAGCGCGCCGCCGAGGCGCCATCGATCACGCGGTGATCCCAGCTCAGGCTGAGCGGCAGGATCAGCCGCGGCTCGAAGGCCTTGCCGTCCCACACCGGCTGCATGGCGCTCTTGCACACGCCCAGGATCGCGACCTCGGGCGCATTGATGATCGGCGTGAAGTAGCGCCCACCGATGCCGCCCAGCGAGCTGATCGAAAAGCACCCGCCGGTCATCTCGGCGGGGCTCAACTTGCCCTCGCGCGCCTTGCGGGCCAGATCGGACATCTCCTGCGAGATCTGCAAGATGCCCTTGCGGTCGGCGTCCTTGATCACCGGCACCATCAGGCCATGCGGCGTGTCCGCGGCAAAGCCGATGTGGAAGTACTGCTTGAGCACCAGCTGCTCACCCTCGAGCGACGCGTTGAAGTTCGGAAACTGCTTGAGCGCGGCCACGCAGGCCTTGATCAGGAAGGCCAGCATCGTGACCTTGATGCCGGTTTTTTCGTTTTCGCGGTTGAGCTGTACCCGGAAGGCTTCGAGCTCGGTGATGTCCGCGTCTTCGTGATTGGTGACATGAGGGATCACCACCCAGTTGCGGTGCAGGTTGGCGCCGCTGATCTTCTGGATGCGCGACAGGTCGCGGCGTTCGACCGGGCCGAACTTGGCGAAGTCCACCTGTGGCCACGGCAGCAGGCCGGGCATGGCGCCACCAGACGCCGGAGCTGCCGCAGCGGCCGCCCGGGTGGTCACGCTGCCCGCCATCACACGGGCCACGAAGCCGTGCAGATCTTGCTGGGTGATGCGGCCCTTGGGTCCGCTGCCGGTGACCTCGCCCAGTGGCACGCCGAGTTCGCGCGCGATCTTGCGAATGGCCGGCGATGCATGTGGCAAGGCCGCCTTGGGCGCGGTTGGCTCATGCGCGGGCTGCGCGGCCGGTGGCACCGCAGGCGCCGGCGCAGCAACGCTGGCCACGGCAACCGCGGGTGTGCTGGCCGCCGCGACTGCAGGCGCAGGTTCTGCCGCAGGCTGCGCAGCGGCAGCAGGTGGCTGTGCAGGCGCGGCGGGCGCCGCAGCGGCCTCGGGCGCGTCAGCCGTTTCCAGCCACAGCAGCAGCGTGCCTTCGGCCACCTTGTCGCCGAGCTTGACCTTCATTTCCTTGATCACGCCAGCGTGCGACGACGGGATCTCCATCGACGCCTTGTCGCTTTCCACCGTGATCAGGCTTTGCTCGACCTTGATGGTGTCGCCCACCTGAACCAGCAGCTCGATGACGTCAACCGACTCGAAGTCGCCGATGTCGGGAACCTTCACTTCAACCCGTGCCATGTCTGTTCTCCAGTGAGTGCTTATGCGTACAGCGGGTTGATCTTGTCGACGGCGATGTCGTACTTGCGGATCGCCTCGGCCACGCGCTCGGCGGGCAGCTTGCCTTCATCGGCCAGCGATTTGAGGGCGGCCACGACGATGTAGTGGCGGTTGATCTCGAAGTGCGTGCGCAGCTTGCTGCGGAAATCGCTGCGTCCGAAACCGTCGGTGCCCAGCACGCGGTAGCCGCGGCCCTTCGGGATGAACGCGCGGATCTGCTCGGCGTAGTTCTTCATGTAGTCGGTCGAGGCCACCACCGGCCCGGCATGTGGCGCGAGCTGCTGCGTCACGAACGGCACGCGGGGCGCATCGGTGGGATGCAGCAGGTTCCAGCGCTCGGCATCCTGACCGTCGCGGGTCAGCTCGTTGAAGCTCGGGCAGCTCCACACGCGAGCCGCCACGCCCCAGTCGACCTGCAACAGTTCGCGGGCGAACTGCGACTCACGCAAGATGGTTCCGCTGCCCAGCAGGTTGACGCACGGAGCGCTGTCAGCCATCGCCACCGGCGTCTCCTCGAGCAGGTACATGCCCTTGATGATCTGTTCTTCGGTGCCCGGCGTCATGCCCGGCATCGGGTAGTTCTCGTTGAGCAGCGTCAGGTAGAAATAGACGTTGTCCTGCTTTTCGATCATGCGCTTCAAGCCGTGGTGCAGGATCACACCCACCTCATGCGCGAAGGTCGGGTCGTAACTGACGCAGTTGGGAATGGTGCCTGCCAGGATGTGGCTGTGGCCATCTTCGTGCTGCAGACCTTCGCCGTTGAGCGTGGTGCGCCCCGACGTGCCGCCGAGCAGGAAGCCGCGCGCTTGCATGTCGCCAGCGGCCCAGGCCAGATCACCCACGCGCTGGAAACCGAACATCGAGTAGTACACGAAGAACGGCACCATGATGCGGTTGTTGGTCGAGTACGACGTGGCCGCAGCGATCCAGCTGGCCATGCCGCCGGCCTCGTTGATGCCCTCTTGCAGGATCTGGCCGGCCTTGTCCTCGCGGTAGTACATGACCTGGTCCTTGTCGACCGGGGTGTACTTCTGACCTTCGGGGTTGTAGATGCCGATCTGGCGAAACAGCCCTTCCATGCCGAAGGTGCGCGCCTCGTCCACCAGGATGGGCACCACGCGCGGACCGAGCGCCTGATCGCGCAGCAAGATGCCCAGAAACCGCACGAACGCCTGCGTGGTGCTGATCTCACGGCCTTCGACGGTGGCTTCGAACACCGGC
>NCFZ01000156.1 GCA_002281415.1 Burkholderiales bacterium 28-67-8
ACGCATGGATATTCGAGCGTGCCCAAAAACTCCCGGAATGCTTTCTTGTCCTCGCGTGGCACCTGAATGCCGACCAGGATCCGACCGACGTCAGCACCGGTATTCCGGTAATGAAACAGGCTGATATTCCAACCCGGATGCAGGCTCGACAGGAACCTCATCAGCGCACCCGGACGCTCTGGGAACAAGAAGCGATAAAGCCGTTCGTCTCGCGCGAGTTCGGAGCGACCACCAACCATGTGACGAAGGTGAAGCTTCGCCAACTCGTCGAGCGTGAGGTCGATCGCACCGAAACCCTGGCCGTTGCACTCGGCCGCTATCGCGGTCGATTCACCGCGTTTCGTGGTCGTCAGGCCGATGAACACGTGGGCGCTCCGTTCATCTGAAATGCGGTAGTTGAACTCGGTCACGGACCGCGGGCCGATCATTTCGCAAAAGCGCTTGAAGCTGCCCCGCTCCTCGGGGATCGTCACGCCAAGCAAGGCCTCACGTTCTTCGCCGACATCTGCGCGCTCCGCCACGAAGCGCAGTCGATCGAAGTTCATGTTGGCGCCGCAGGCAATCGCGACCAGCGTGCAGTCTCGCAATTGGTGCGTGTCGATGTACTGTTTGGCTGCCGCAACCGACAAGGCGCCGGCCGGCTCGAGGATGCTTCGGGTGTCTTGAAAGACGTCCTTGATGGCGGCGCACACGGCATCCGCGTCTACGGTGATGAAGTCGTCGACCAGCTCGCGAGTCAGCCGAAAGGTCTCGACCCCGACCTGCTTCACCGCCGTACCGTCCGAGAACAAGCCGACCTCGGACAAACTCACCCGTTTGCCGGCCTTGACGGAGCGGATCATGGCGTCGGAGTCGTTCATTTGCACGCCGATGACCTTGATCTCGGGCCGCACAGCCTTGATGTAAGCCGCCACCCCCGAGATCAAGCCACCGCCACCGATCGCCACGAACACCGCATCGATGGGCCCGGGGTGCTGTCGAAGGATCTCCATGGCGATGGTGCCTTGCCCGGCAATGACATCGGGATCGTCGAAGGGGTGGACGAAGGTCAGCCCGTGCTGCTGCTCAAGTTCAAGTGCATGGGCATATGCGTCTGAATAGCTCTCTCCATGAAGCACCACGGCACCACCGAGCGCCTCGACGGCATCGACCTTCAGTCGAGGTGTTGTCACCGGCATCACGATCATCGCCTTGCATCCGAGCCGTTTGGCTCCGAGGGCCACCCCCTGCGCATGATTTCCGGCGGAGGCGCAGATGACCCCACGTTCGAGTTGCTGCTGAGGTAAGCGCGCCATCTTGTTGTACGCACCGCGCAGCTTGAAGCTGAACACGGGCTGGGTGTCTTCGCGCTTCAGAAACACCTGGTTGCCCATTCGCAGACTCAGGTTGCGTGCCAGCTCCAGTGAGGTCTCGATGGCCACGTCATACACACGGGCCGTCAGGATTTTTTGCAGGTAGTCGTTCAACCCCAGCGGCTTGACGCCGGCTCGAAGTTTTGGCTCTGGCTTGCGCGCGGCAGGCGCGGGGGGCTTGGGAGATTTGGGGCCAGACATCTCGGTCTCCGGTCTGCAAAAGGAGCGGCCCTAGGACATGCGGGCAAGCGGGCGGGCATATTACGCTTTGCCCCGCTGAGATCCCGGTTGGCCCAAAGCGAGCTGCGGACAAATAAAAAGGCCCAAGGCATTTCTGCCTTGGGCCGAATCCACCGCAGGGAGGTGGAGGAGACAAACGGAAAAGAAAAGAAGCGTTAAAACAACATATAGGGATAGTACGGATTTCTTCTGGTTGACGCAAGCAATGTTTTTTGTGCGCCTGTAACTTTGTGTGCTGGGCCGTGTGCCCGTGGACAATGTCTCATCAACGATGAGGGCCTCGAATGGAATGCGTAGTCAATTGGGTTGCCGCTTCAGGCATGGGCTTCGTGGCCGAGACAGGCAGCGGTCACATGATCGTGATGGACGGCGCCCCTGAGGGTGGCGGGCGCAACCTGGCTCCCCGCCCGATGGAAACTGTGCTCGCCGGGACGGCTGGCTGCACCGCGTACGACGTGGTGTTGATACTTCAGCGTGGCCGGCACCGCGTGACGGGCTGCCAGGTGAAGGTGATGTCGGAGCGGGCTGCGACCGACCCCAAGGTGTTCACCAAGATCAACATGCACTTCACGGTCACGGGCCACGACATCCCGCCGGCTGCTGTGGAGCGCGCCATACAGATGTCGCACGAAAAATATTGCTCTGCCAGCATCATGATCGGCAAGACGGCCGACATCACCACCAGCTTCGAGACGCTCGCCGCCTGACGCCGCGCCAGTGACCAGTCGTGCTGTTGGTCGCTTGATTACAGGCGGTGTGCCGTGCGGGTCATCACCATCGCTGCCATGCGCATACCCCAGCGCACAGTTCGGGGCAACTCGACAGCGCCGGCTTGGCGTGCTTGTTCCGCGTGGCGCGCCTCATCGCTTTTCATCTGCTGCACGATGGCTCTGGAGCGCCGGTCCGACTCGGGTAGGCGTTCAAGGTGCTCATCCAGATGCTGTTCAACTTGCCGCTCTGTCTCCACGACGAACCCCAGGCTGGTCGCGTCGCCGCTGCGCCCGGCCAACCAGCCGAGCGCGAAAGAGCCCGCGTACCACACCGGGTTGAGCAGACTGGGTCGTGCTCCCAGCTCGTTCAGGCGCAACTGAGTCCACGCAAGATGGTCGGTTTCATCGCGTGCCGCAGCCTGCAGTTTTTGGCTCAAAGCCCCGTCTTTAGTGGCCATCGACTGTCCGAGGTAGAGGGCTTGCGCGCACACCTCGCCCACATGGTTGACTCGCATCAGCGAGCCCGAGAGCGCCTTTTCAGCCGCCGAAAGTTCGCCATCTCCACCGCTGTCCGGAGCTGAGTGCCCATCGGAGGTGAGCAACGGAGGCGGTTTCGGCGTCGGGCGGGATGAAGTTACAACACCCGACAGGGTTCGCAGGGCGTTGTCTGCGGCGATGATCAAAGGCTCGAGCATGTGGAGGTTTTCAATGGGTACATTGGTAAACACGCTTGACGCTGACCGGAGGCTGCGTGAGCATGTCACGGTTTTGAAACCCTGTGACCGTAGAGTGAGAGGAGATTTTCGAGCGCTTTCACCGGAAGCAGGCGCGCCCACTGGCTGGAAATGCATTCCTGCTGCTTGTGGCGCCCGGGCAACACAGGGGGGCGGCGCCTCGGTTTTTTTTGCCGGGTCTAGTCCGTTCGGGGGGAATTTCCCGGGCTTGTGACTACCATCCGGCATCTTGGTGATTGGCGGCGATGGGTCGCTCCAGTTTCAGTTACGTTTCAATAGACAGTTCAGGAGATTTTCTAAATGAAAAAATCAGTCGTCGCCCTTGCAGTTCTGGGTGCATTCACCTCTGCCGCTTTTGCCCAGTCCTCCGTCACCCTGTATGGTCGCATTGACCAGAACATGACCTACCAGGATCCGGGTAACCTCATCGGCATCAAGGGGACGTCCGGCGAAAAGGGCAAGTCGGTCATGAAGATCAATGACGGTAGCGTCAACGGCATAGGTTCGTCGCGCATTGGCATGAAGGGCGTTGAAGATCTGGGCAGCGGCCTGAAGGCCTACTTCGTGCTTGAGGCTCAAGTCAGCGCCGACACTGGCGATGCCGGTAATCGCGCTACTCAAACCTCTTCGACCAGTTTCTTCAACCGCGAGGCCTATGTGGCCTTGGGTTCTTCGTCGTACGGTGATGTCCGCCTCGGCCGTCTGGAGACCATCTCCCGCGAAACCAACCGCCGCGTCAATGACGTGAGTGGTGAAAACGAGCTGACCATTGCTGAGTCGATCGACAAGTACAACAACGGTACCGCTGAAGGCTCGCAGGCTCGCCCCCTCTTCCAAAACTTCGGCACACGAATTGATAACGCCATTTCGTACCGCTCGCCAAGCTTGGGTGGTCTGCAAGGTTTCGTGACCGTGGGATTGGGCGAGAACTACAAGTTGACCACAGTCACCCCGGTGGCAGCAGGTGCCACAAAAACGGCTGATACGTTTGGCTTTGAGTATCGCGGCCTCGGCGCGATCTACAACCTCGGCCCGTTCAACGCCTCCGTGAGCTACGAAGAGTTGGCCGGCGCCAGGACCAGCGGTGGCAGTTTCGACAACACGGTTACTGTCGGCGTCAATTACGACTTTGGCCCAGCCACCGTGTATGTGGCGTATCAAGACTCTACCAATCTGCCTTCGGATGCACTTTCCGGTTCGATTTCATCCTCCGCACCTGGGATTGCTCTGCACAAGGCATCAAACGCCGATCATGAGGCCTTCAACCTGGGCGTGAAGGTCCCGCTGGGCAACTTCACGTTCAAGGTGCAGTACACCGAGTCCAACATCAGCGGCCTGGACACGGCGACTTACAGCGTCAGGAATGGCGAATTGCATCAGTACAAGTACGGCGGCGTCGTCAGCTACGCGTTCTCGAAGCGTACTTCGATCTATGCATTGGCCAGCGCCCGTGGCGGCGATGGCGATCAGTACTTCCAGCGCAAGAACGAGTACGTGATCGGTATCGGCCACAACTTCTGATCGTTTGCGACTCGTCGCGAATCTGTCAGGAACCACAAGCCGCCTTCGGGCGGCTTGTTTCGTTGTGGGTGGGGTCTTTGCTCTGACGCTACTTGGATGCAGTTCGCTGTCCCATGAAAGCGAAGACACGCCACTGGACCCGTCTAAAGAAATATGGCGGCCCTTTGAATTGCCGTTCAAGCGGCCGACGCACTACGCGCCAGTCACGCTCGATGGACGCCAGGCCATTCAGGCCGATGCCGACAGCGCCGTCAGCCTTTACAGACGCATGGTGCGCATCGAGCCAGCCCATCTGGGCCGCGTCTCATTCTCGTGGATGGTGCCTGAGATCATTCCTGGTGCCAATCTGAGCCTACAAGACACCGAAGACGCACCGGTTCGTTTGGTGCTGGCCTTCGATGGCGACCTCGGGCAGTTGCCCACCAAGGATCGCCTGCTCTTTGACCTCATTGAAGGCGTAGTTGGTGAGCCGCCGCCATATGCCACCTTGATGTACGTGTGGGACAACCATGCACCTGCGGGCTCGGTGATCGTTGCCGCCCGCACGGGCCGAATTCGAAAAATCGTTGTCGATTCCGGCGCCAGTCACACGTCAGTCTGGCGGGCGCATGACCGCGACATTGCCAGCGATTTCAGGCTCGCATTTGGCGAAGAGCCCGGTGCCTTGACGTCCATTGCGCTGATGACCGACAGCGACAACACACGGAGTCGAGTGCGAGCCTATTACGGTGAGGTAAGGCTGTTCGACCGATCTGGATCGACGCGGTAGCTGCACGGCGCTGTCGCTGCAATGGCAGCGTCGAGAATCGGGGTTTAGGCCGACCCCTCGAACTTACCGATGCCTCTGCAGGTCTTTGTGTGCCGACGACTCGCGCAGGCCGTGCTGGTGATGCTGGCTGTGAGCCTGCTGTCGTTCTCGTTGTTCCAGTTTGTGGGCGATCCGGTGACGAATCTGCTTGGCCAGGACGCCACAGCTCAGCAGCGCATCGAATTGCGTCACGACCTCGGACTCGATCAGGGTGCAGCCACCCAGTTTTCGCGTTTCGTTGCCCGTGCATTGCATGGCGAATTTGGCGTCAGCTTGCGCCAGGGCCGCGCGGTTTCGGAACTGATCGCCGAACGATTGCCCGCCACGCTCGAGCTGTCGCTGGTCGCGGCGCTGATGGCTGTGGGGCTGGGCATTCCGCTGGGCGTTTACGCCGCGTTGCGGCGTGGCCGATGGGGCGCTCAACTGCTGATGGCCGTGTCTTTGATCGGCGTGTCGCTGCCTACGTTTCTGATCGGCATCTTGCTCATCGCGATTTTCTCCATCGCGTTGAATTGGCTTCCGAGCTTCGGTCGAGGCGAGGTGGTGAAACTGGG
>NCFZ01000157.1 GCA_002281415.1 Burkholderiales bacterium 28-67-8
TGCCCGCTATGCGCAGGCCTCGGCCGAAACGCTGATGCAAGACCCGGTGGCCATGGGCATCGGCGAGCGTCTGTTCGTCAACAACTGCGCGGCCTGTCACGGCTCGGACGCGCACGGCAGCAAGGGGTTCCCCAACCTGACCGACAACGACTGGCTGCACGGTGGCGACCACGCGACGATCATCAAGACGATCACCGAAGGGCGCATCGGGGTGATGCCTCCGATGGTGGCTGCGGTGGGTGACGCCAAAGACGTGCACAACGTGGCGCAGTACGTCTTGAGCCTGTCGGGCAGCACGCACGACGCGGCCGCTGCGGCGGCGGGTCA
Source organism: Burkholderiales bacterium 28-67-8 (assembly GCA_002281415.1). Lineage (GTDB taxonomy): Bacteria > Pseudomonadota > Gammaproteobacteria > Burkholderiales > Burkholderiaceae_C > PBB1. The sequence continues at coordinate 328 of NCFZ01000157.1, forward strand.
GCCCAAGTTCGCGGTGTGTGCCGGTTGCCACGGCCCTGACGGAAAAGGCAACCAGGCGATTGGTGCCCCCAACCTGACCGACAAGATCTGGCTGCACGGCTTCGGTGAAGACGCGATCGCAGCCATGGTCAACAACGGCAAGACCAACGTGATGCCCGCCCACGGTCAGCGCCTGATGCCCGAGCAGATCCATGTGCTGGCGGCCTATGTGATGAGCCTTTCACGCAGCACCACGACGGCCGCGGCTGCGCCCTGACACAGCACATGCCCATGGACCCCCTGAGGCCTGCGGCGACGCCGCAGGTCATCCCGATCGTCCCCGTGCCGGCAGCCGCCGGCGCAGAGGGCGAGACCGTCTGGCTGTACGAGAAGCGCCAGCAGATCTACCCGCGCTCGGTCAGTGGGCTGTTCGCCCGCTGGCGCTGGGTGATGGTGTGGATCACGCAACTGGTGTTCTACGGCGTGCCCTGGCTGGTGTGGAACGGCCGGCCCGCCGTGCTGTTCGATCTGGGTGCGCGCCGCTTCTACATCTTCGGCCTGGTGCTGCACCCGCAGGACTTCATTTACCTGACGGCGCTGTTGGTGATCTGCGCCTACTCGCTGTTCCTGTTCACGGCAGTGGCCGGGCGGCTGTGGTGCGGCTTTGCCTGCCCGCAAACCGTCTACACCGAGATCTTTCTCTGGGTCGAGCGCCACATCGAGGGCGACCGCGTCGCACGCATGAAGCGCGACGCCGGCGCAGCCACCTTCGATCGGCTGTGGCGCAAGGGCACCAAGCACGCGGCGTGGCTGGCGATCGGCGTGTACACCGGCTTCACCTTCGTGGGCTACTTCACCCCGATTCGCCAGCTCTGGGCCGAGTCGTTCACCTGGGGTTTCGGGCCGTGGGAGTGGTTCTGGGTGCTGTTCTACGGGTTTGCGACCTACGGCAACGCGGGCTGGCTGCGCGAGCAGGTGTGCTTGTACATGTGTCCGTATGCGCGCTTCCAAAGCGCCATGTTCGACCACGACACGATGATCGTGAGCTACGACCCCGAGCGCGGCGAGCCGCGCGGCTCACGCCCGCGCAGCGCTGATCCGCGCGCGCTGGGCAAGGGCGACTGCATCGATTGCGGGCTGTGCGTGCAGGTCTGCCCGACCGGCATCGACATCCGCCAGGGCCTGCAGTACGCCTGCATCGGCTGCGCGGCTTGCGTGGACGTTTGTGACGGCGTGATGGACAAGATGAGCTACCCGAAAGGTCTGATCCGTTTCGCCACGCAGAACGGCCTGGCGCAGCGGCTCGACACGCGCCAGACCCTGAAACGCGTGCTGCGACCGCGCGTGCTGATCTACACCGCCGTGCTGCTGCTGATCTGCACGGCGTTCATCACCAGCCTGGCGCTGCGCAGCCCGTTCCGGGTGGACGTGGTGCGTGACCGCGGCGCGCTTGCGCGCATCGTCGGCGAGGGGATGATCGAAAACGTGTACCGGCTGCAGGTGATGAACGCCACAGAATCGGTCCAGAGTTATCGGGTCACGGTGACCGGCCTCGATGGCGCCACCGTGGCAAGCCGGCCGCACTTTGAAGTCGGACCCGCCGAGGCGCGCTGGCTTCCGGTCAGCGTGCAGATCGGGCCCGAGGCCGCCAGCCATCTGGGCCCCGGCGCCCACCGGGTGGTGTTCTCCATCGAGCGGCTCGATGACGGCGACGAGCCCGCCCGCGTGCAGGAAAAGTCGACCTTCGTCGTCCCGCGCTGAACCCTACAGGAGAGCCAGTGATGAAACCAATCAACGCTACCGACAAGGTGCAACGTCCTGCCTGGCGTGAGCCGATGGTGTGGCTGGTCGTGGGCGGTCCCGCCGCGGTCGTGGTGGCGGCGATCACGACGGGCTTCATCGCCTGGCGCGGCGCCGATGAGGTGGTGACCGATCCGGTGGCCCTTCAGACGAAGGCGCCGCAGGCCTTGCAGCCGGCGCTGACCGCGCGCAATCACGCGGCTGCGCCGCGTTGAAGATGAGCTGGGTCTTCCTGCGGCGCAGTCTCCAGGTGCTCTGGCCGGCGTTCTTGCTGGCCGGGGTGACCGAGACGCTGGTGTTTGCGGTGGTGGATCCCGCCGATCTGCGCTGGTTTGGCGGCGAGGCGTTCGACTGGCCGCTGACCGCCGTCTACACGGTGAGCTTCCTGATTTTCTGGGCGCTCATCTCCACGGCCGGTGCCATCACCATGCTGTTGACGGTCGAGGAGCCGCGCATTTGATCCGCATCAAGATGCGCTGCCACCGAGGCGGCACAGTGCGGCCATGTCGATCGAAACCCTCGCCGCTGACCCGGTCAGCCAATTGCTCGCCAGGCTGGATGTCCCCGGCCCGCGCTACACGTCCTATCCGACGGCCGATCGTTTCGTAGACACCTCAGGTCCAAGCCAGTACCGCCACGCGCTGGAGTTGCGGGCGCAGCAGGTGGCCGAGGGCACCGCGGTGCCGCTGTCGCTGTACGTGCACGTGCCGTTTTGCGATTCGATCTGCTACTACTGCGCGTGCAACAAGGTGGTGACCCGGCACCACGAGCGCGCCGGCGAATACCTCGAGGCGCTCAGGCACGAGATCGACCTGCACGTGGCGGTGCTCGGTCGCCATCAGGTGCTCACGCAACTGCACTTCGGCGGCGGCTCGCCCACCTTCCTCAGCGATGACGAGCTCGCCCACTTGATGGACGTGTTGCGCGAGTCGTTCGACATCGCGCCAGACGCGGAGTTGTCGATCGAGATCGACCCGCGCACCGTCAACGAGGTGCGTCTGCGACGCCTCGCCCGCATGGGCTTCGACCGGCTGAGTTTTGGCGTGCAGGACTTCGACCCCGAGGTGCAAAAAGCGGTGCACCGCGAGCAGCCGTTCGAGTCGGTGCGTGCGCTGATCGAGCAGGCCCGCGAGATCGGCTACACGTCGATCAACACCGACCTCATCTACGGGCTGCCACGCCAGACCGCCGCCTCGTTTGCGCGCACCGTGGCACAGATGAGCGAATTGCGGCCCGATCGCATCGCGCTGTACGCCTACGCGCACCTGCCCGAGCGCTTCCCGCCGCAACGGCGCATCCACGCCCACGAGCTGCCATCGGCGGGCGACCGCGTGCACATGCTGCGCACGGCGATCAGCGGCTTTCAGGGGCAGGGCTACACGCACATCGGCATGGACCACTTCGCGCTGCCCGACGATCCGCTGGCCGTGGCCAAGCGCGAGGGGCGGCTGCACCGCAACTTTCAGGGCTACAGCACCTGCGCCGACAGCGACCTGATCGGCCTGGGCGTGTCGTCCATCGGCAAGGTGGGCCGCTGCTACAGCCAGAACGACAAGACCCTGCCGTCGTACTACGAGACGATCGGGCAATCGCAGTTTGCCGCCGTGCGTGGCTACCAACTGACCGACGACGACTTGCTGCGCCGCGAGGTGATCATGGCGCTGATGTGCCAGGGGCGCGTCGAGTTCGCCGATGTCGAGCGCGCCCATGGCGTGTCGGTCAAGTCCTACTTCGCCCGCGAGCTCGAGCGGCTGCGCCCGCTCGAGGCTCAGGGGTTGGTCGACATCCAGCCCGGGTCTGTCGAGGTCACCGCGCTGGGCTGGTACTTCGTGCGCGCCATCGCCATGGTGTTCGACCGCTACTTGCAGTCCGAGGCCTCGCGTGAGCGCTATTCGCGCGTGGTCTGAGCCGGCTCACGCCGGCGCGGACACGCGGTAGCCTCGGCCCATGGACACTGCGTTGATTTTCGGTGCCGGGCTGATGGGCCTGGTGGGCGCACCGCATTGCGCGGCCATGTGCGGCGCACCCTGCGCGGCCGTGATGCAGCGCTGTGGCAGTGCGCCGCGCCAGGGTGCCATGGCTGGTTTCACTGCCGGGCGCATGCTCAGCTACGGCGTGGGCGGCGCCGTGGTGGCGGCCAGCGTGGGCAGCTTCTCGTTGCTCGCGGCCATGGCCCCCGTGCTGCGACCGTTGTGGACGCTCATGCATGTGGCGGTGCTCGGACTCGGCTTGTGGCTGCTGGTCAGCGGGAGTCAGCCGGCCTGGTGGGCCCGTCTGGGCAACGCCCAAACCGTGGTGGCCGCACCACCGCCTGGCTGGCAGCGCGTGGCGGCACCCTTGCGTGCCGGCGCTGCGGGCAGCCTGTGGCTCGCCCTTCCCTGTGGCTTGCTGCAATCGGCTCTGGTGGTGGCGGCGCTGGCCAACACGCCGCTGCAAGGTGCTGCTGCCATGACGGCCTTTGCGGCGACCTCGTCGCTCGGGTTGTGGCTGCCCGGCAGCCTGTGGGCCCGCAGCCCCGCGGGCTCGCGTGCGGCGCCCTGGGCCTTGCGCCTGGCCGGTGCGATGCTGGCCGGCGCGTCGACCTGGGCGCTGTTCCACGACCTGTGGCTGCGTTGGTCGGCCTGGTGCCAGACGGGCTGATCGCACCCGCGGCCCAAGGCGGCGGCGGCGTGCCGCAAAATCGCCGTTGTGACAGCCACCCACATCGCCATCCTCGACGACGAGCCCGACATCCGGCAGCTGTTGGGCGGCTACCTGTCTCGGCAGGGATTTCGGGTCAGCGAGATGGCCAGCGGCCATGACCTGCTGGCGCTGGCGCCTGCGGATCGTCCCGACCTCGTGCTGCTCGACCTCGGACTGCCTGGCGAAGACGGCTTCGCCATTGCCCGCACGCTGCGTGAACGCTGGCGTTGCGGGCTGATCATCGTCACCGGCCGTGGCGATTCGGTCGACAAGGTCGTGGGGCTGGAAATTGGCGCCGACGACTACGTGACCAAGCCGTTCGACCTGCGCGAGCTGCTCGCGCGCATCAAGGCGGTGCTGCGCCGCCTGGCGCCCGTGGCCGAGGTGGTTGAAACGCCCGCGGTGCTGCGCGAGCGGCTGTGCTTTGAAGGCTGGGAGCTCGATATCGCGTCGCGCCGATTGCTCGATCGCACGGGCCAGCCGGTGGCGCTGACCGCTGGCGAGTTCGATTTGCTGTGCGTGCTGTCGCGCCATGCCGGGCGCGTCCTGTCGCGAGACTTCCTGCTCGAGCAAACGCGCGGGCGCGACGCCGCCCCGTTCGATCGCACGATCGATGTGCAGATCGGCCGCCTGCGCCGCAAGCTCGATGACGATGCGGACGATCCGAAGATCATCAAGTCGGTGCGCGGCGCGGGCTACGTTCTGGTCCCGCGAGTCGAGGTTCAGTGACGCCCGACACGCCCGCGCCCGCCATGCCGGATGAGGGCTCGGTGTACCAGGCCCTGTTCGCGGCCTATCCCGATGCGCTGCTGCTGAGCGACCCCGGCGGCCACATCGTGCTGGCCAACCCGGTGGCCGAACGCCTGCTTGGCTATGGCGCGGGTGAGATGGCGGGGCTGTCGGTGGATGCGCTGGTGCCCGATGCCATCCGTTCGCGTCACGCCGGCTACCGTGAGGCCTACAGCCACACGCCGCGCGCGCGCCCGATGGGCACGCAGATGGAGCTGGTCGCACGGCGCCGCGATGGCACCGAGGTGATGGTCGAGATCGCGCTCAGCCCGCTGAAGATCGGCGGCCAGCCCTACGTGGTGGCGTCGGTGCGCGGCAT
>NCFZ01000158.1 GCA_002281415.1 Burkholderiales bacterium 28-67-8
CTGGGACGCGCTGCTCGACGCCAGCCACAAGCGCGCCCGGCCCATCGTCATGACCACCATCGCCATGGGCGCGGGCATGCTGCCCATCGCGCTGGGCCTGGGCGTCGATCCGAGCTTTCGCGCGCCGATGGCCATCGTGGTGATCGGCGGCCTCGTCACCTCGACCTTCCTCAGCCTGCTGGTCATTCCGGTGCTGTTCACCTATGTCGATGACGCGGTGCGCGCGCTGCTGCGCTGGTGGCCGCGTCGCGCGGGCGAGGGCGCTTGACGATGCCGGTGGCGGGCGCTTTCTGGCCGGTGGTCACGCGGCTGGGTGAAGCGCAGATCCTGCTGCCCACGGTGGCGCTGCTGGCGGTGTGGTTTGCCCGGCGCGGCCGCTCGGTGCGGCTGGTGGCGATGTGGCTGCTGGGGCTGGGTGGCGCGATCGGCCTGACGACGCTGTCGAAGATCGCCTTCATGGGCTACGGCTGGGGGTGGGCGCCGCTGGACTACACCGGCATCTCCGGGCATTCGATGTTTGCCGCCTCGGTCTACCCGCTGGCCGGCATCGCGGTGCTGCACGCCGTGGCCGGGCCGCGCGCGCTGGACTGGCGCGGGGCGGGGCTGGCGCTGGGTGGCGCGCTGGCGCTGCTGGTGGGTGCCTCGCGCGTGGCGGTGGGCGCGCACTCGGTGGTCGAGGTGCTGGCCGGGCTGGGCGTGGGCGGGCTGGTCAGCCTGGCGGCGCTGAGCGCGGGCCGGCTGCCGGCGGTGCGGCCCGCGCTGTGGCTGCCGATCGCGCTGGCCGTGTGGCTGGGCGCGACGCCGGCCAACGCGCCGCCGTCCACCACGCACGGGCTGGTCACGCGGCTGGCGTTGCAGGTGTCCGGTCGCAGCGAGCCCTACACCCGGGCCGACCTGCACCGCGACTGGCTGCAGCGGCACGCGGCGCGCTGAAGCGCCCCGTCAGCTGGCGTCGGGCAGGGGCAGGCCCAAGCCCATCTGCTCGAGCAGATCGGCCACCAGCTCCAGGCGCAGCAGCGGGTTGTCGAGCGACATCAGCCTTTGCTTTTGCTGCAGGTCCAGCGGCAGCAACTCGCACCAGCGGTTGGCCAGCCAGCCGCAATCGCCCCACTGGTAGGGCGGCTGCAGCGGCATCCGGTCGGTATCGTCCGTGCGGGCAGACAGGCCGCGCACCAGCTCTTGCAACGCGAACACCGAGTTTTCGAGGTCGGCGGGCACCGGCACGGCCACATCGTCAGGCAGCAACTCCACGTCGGCCATCCACAGTCCGTGCTTGAGCTTTTCGCTGGAGCGCACGCGAAAGCGCTGCGCGCCGGTGCAGCGGATCATCATCAGCCCCGGGTTCGGCCGCTCGAGCCGGGTGATGGTGGCCAGCGTGCCTTGGAGGTGAAACTCCTCGTTGGCGTAGCCATCGCCCGATGGCGCGCCAGGCACCGGTGCGCTGTTCACCTCGGCGCCTTCGGTCAGGCACACCACGCCGAACGGCGTGCCGGCCTTGTGGCTGCGGCCGATCATGTCGAGGTAGCGCACCTCGAAGATCCGCAACGGCAAATAGCCCCCCGGAAACAACACGCTGCGCAGGGGAAACAGCGGCAGCTGCGACAGCGGCGGGGGGGCGGGTGCTTCCATCGGCGCATTTTGGTGTGCCCCCTGACGGGGACAGCACAGGTATTCCCCACGCCCGAAGCCGGAATGGGTCAGGCCGGCAACAGCCCGTCAGCGCGCAGCAGCGTCTCGAGACAGTGCTCGCGGATGCCGTAGAACGCCTTCAGGTCGTCGATCTGACCCGCGCTCGCGGTGGCAGGCCGCGCGTCCGGGCGGCGCACGGCCAGGATCATCTTGTTCTTTTGCGTGTGCTCGAGCGCCACGAACTCGAACACCTGCGTGTCGTAGCCGCAGGCCTCGAGCAGCAAGGCGCGCAGCCCGTCGGTGAGCATCTCGGCGTGCTGCCCCAGGTGCACGCCGTGCTGCAGGATCGGGCGCAGCGGGTGCGGGCTGAGCAATTGCGGGCGCAACTGCTTGTGGCAGCACGGCGAGCACAGGATCACCGCCGCGCCGCCGCGCAGGCCGTGGTGGATCGCGTGGTCGGTCGCGGTGTCGCACGCGTGCAGCGCGATCATCACGTCGATCGGCTCGGCGGTGCGTGTGCTCACATCGCCCTCGTCGAAGCGCAGGCCTTGCAGCCCCAGCTTTTGAGCGACTGCATTGCCCAGCCGCACCAGGTCGCCGCGCAGCTCGACGCCGGTGACCTGCGCGGCGATGCCCGGTTGGCCGCGCAGGTGGTCGTGCACCGCGAAGGTCAGGTAGCCCTTGCCCGAGCCGAAGTCGACCACGCGGATCGAGCGCGGCGCAGCGGCCGGTGCGTCGGCCGCGCTCAGCAACCCCGACGCACGCAAGGCGCCGGCGAACACCTCGACGAACTTGTTGATCTGCTTCCACTTGCGCGACATCGCCGGCACCACGTCGTGCTGCGCGGTGGTCACGCCCAGCGCGGTGAGAAACGGCTGACGCACATCGACCCAGCGCTGCTTTTCGCGGTCGTGCGATGCCGCAGGCGGCGCCTCCAGCGCTTCGACGGCATCACCGGCCGGCTGCGCCAGCGGCGTGCTGCGCAGCGTGCACACGCCGCGCTGGCTGATCGTGAGCTCGACGGTCTCGCCGGCCGTGTGCAGGTGCGCGTTGCGAAACACCGGGCCCAGCAGATCGCGCACGGTCTGCCAGCCGGCGTCCACGCTCAGGTTCTTGGTGACGTCGCGGGTGGTGTGCCGGTACACGAACGACAGGCACGGCTCGCCCTTGAGCGACACGGCTCGCACCATCACGCGCTGCAAATCGGGCTGCGGCCCGTGGTGCTTGGCGAGCAGCAACTTCACGAAGCGGCCTGTGGCCAGGCTGGCCGCACAGCGCTCGATGAAACGATCAAGGGGCGGCGCGGCGGCCGCCGTCGTTTCGCGCACGCCGTGCGGCGCATTGGCGGCCAAGGGGTCTTTCATGCGGATCTCCGGCGCGTGTGACCCGTATGGGCCGCCGGATGCTACCGGCTCGCGCCTCACCCGGTCGTGATGCACGTCAGACGCGGTGGCCGGTTCACCCCCTGTTCACACACCGTTACCGAGTGATGCTCAAGGTTGTCATGCCATTGGCCGGGGGGTCCTACGCTGCAGACCTCAGCCCAAACACCACAGGATCCTGCCGTGCAAACCCTCCAAACCGTCATCCGCCCACCCCGCGCCGTCCCCCATCCTGCGGGTCAGCGCATTGCCGGAATGCTGGCGAGGCTCGAGACCGAGGTGCCGCTGACACGCCGGGTGCTGCGCACGGGTGAGCCGGTCTACCGCGCCGGTGAGCGTTTCGAGGCGCTGCATGTCGTGCACGCCGGCATGTTCAAGACAGTCAACGTGGCGCCCGACGGCCGCGAGCAGGTGGTCGGGCTGCACTTCAAGGGCGACTGGCTGGGCTTCGACGGCATTGCCGACGGCCACCACGGCTGCGAGGCCATCGCCATGGACACCGGCGAGGTCTGGACGATTCGCTACGACGACTTGCTGGCAGCTTGCAGCCGCACGCCGGCGCTGATGGGCGACGTGCACACCGCGATGAGCCGCGAGCTGGCGCGCGACCGCGACTCGATGCTGGCCATGTGCACCCTGCCGGCCGATGCGCGGGTGGCTGACTTCCTGCGCCACTGGGCCGACACGCTGGAGCAGCGCGGCTTGCGCACCGACAGCTTCACGCTGCGCATGACGCGCGCCGAGATCGGCAACTTCCTGGGCATGACGCTCGAAACCGTGAGCCGCTCGCTGTCACGCCTGGCGCGCGACAAGGTGATCGGCTTTGCCGAGAAGGGCCGCCGCGAACTCGAGATCCCTGATGTGGCCGCGCTGAGCGCCTTCATCGACCGCAGCCTGGCCGCCGCCACGCTGCACTGAACAACCCCGCCCGCCGCTGACGCTCAGGCCGATGGCCCGGGCGGATGGGCTGTCACGGCGCGCACGATGGCGTGCGCGAGTTCATCGCGCTCGAACGGCTTGCGCAGCAACTCCCACGGCGCGCCGCTGCCGATGGGTGCCTGCAGCATTTCTGCCGAGTAACCCGACATCAGCAACACCGCCGCGTGGGGCCGCTTGACGCGCACCTGGCGGGCGAGTTCGCTGCCGCGCATCCCGACGCCCAGCGCGATGTCGGTCAGCAGCAAGTCGCAACGCTGGCCGGTGGCCAGCGCGGCCAGCGCCGCCTCGGCATGGGCAAATTCGGCCACAAGGCAGCCCAGCGACTGCAGGAAACGCAGCATCACCTGGCGCACTTCGGGGTCGTCCTCGACGAGCACCACCACCAGCCCGGCAGGTATCCCGATGGCCGCGAGCGGCTCGGCCGACGCCTCCGGCTCGGCCACGCCCTTGAGCCGCGAGGAGGGCAGAACGCGCTCGCGCACCATGGCCACCAGGGCAGTGTCGGCCTCCATCTCGCGGCACGGTCGCCGCATCGGGCGGCAACCCGAGGCACGCCGCACAAGCGAATGACAGCGTTCCGCCCTCGGGCATGGCGTCGCGCGCGTTGATCGCGATGTTGAGCAGGGCCGACTCGAGCTGCCCCGCATCGGCCGCGCAGCGCAGGCCGCCGGGCATCTCGTTGACCACGATGCGGATGCGCTGGTCCAGCGTGCGGCGCAGCATGTCGGCCAGCGAGTCGATCAGCGCGCCCACATCGACCTCGGTCGGGCTGAGCTGCTGCCGCCGCGAAAACGCCAGCAGCTTGCCGGTCAGCTCGGCGCCGCGCCGGCTCGCCCGCAAGGCCGCCGCCACCAGCGGCTGCGCCGCATCGTCGCCGGCCAGCGACGGGTGGTCCTCGAGCTCTTGCAGGTTGCCCTGGATGATGGTCAGCAGGTTGTTGAAGTCGTGCGCGATGCCGCCGGTCAGCTGGCCCACGCTTTCCATGCGCTGCGCGTGGGCCAGCGCCTCTTCGCTTTGCGAGCGCTGCAAGCTCGCGGCCAGCAGGTTCGACAGCGACTCGAGAAAGTGACGCTCATCGGCACCGAAGCGCTCGGGCTGGCGCGAGCGCACGGTCAGCACGCCGATGATCTGGCCGCGATCGACCAGCGGCACGCCCATGGCGCTGACCAGCCCGTGCTCCAGGTAACTCGCCGGCACGCTGAAGCGCTGCTCGCTGCGAAAGTCGGCCACCGTGGCCGATTGGCCCAGCGCCAGCACGAAGCCCGGCGGCGTGTCGGGCCGGTTGGGCAACCGGCTGCCGAGGCCCTCGCCGGCGACCAGACCCACGCCACCGGCCACATGAAACTCAAGCCGGCCGGCTTCGAGCAGAAAGACCACGCACGCATCGGCCTGCAAGGCATCGGCGGCGACCGCGGGCACTTGCTGCAGCAGTTGCTGCGGATCGCGGGTGTCGACCGCAAAGCGGCCCATCTGCGCCACGAATTCGCTGTAGCGGGCGCGCTGCAGCGCCTGGCGCACCCGCGGGTAGGCCTCGATGCCGCGCACCGACGCCACCACGTACGGCTGGCCAGCGATGCGCAGCGGGCTGAGCGCGATCTCGACCATCACCTCGGTGCCGTCGCGGCGGCGCGCCACCAGCTCCATCTGGGTGCCCATCGGCCGGGCGCGCGGGTTGTGGCTGTAGCCCTCGCGGTAGCCGGCGTGGCGCGAGCGGATGGCGTCGGGCACCAGCGCATCGACCGACAGGCCGGCCATCTCGCCAGCGCCATAGCCGAGCAGCCGCTCGGCGACGGTGTTGGCCAGCACGATGTGGCCGCCGGGGTCGCTCAGCAGCAGCGCGTCGGGGTAGGCCGCGAACAGGCCCTGGTACACCGAGCCCTCATCGGGCACCGCTGGCACAGGCGTGTCGGGCGTCACTGAAGGTCGACTCGCGGAACCAGGACATACCCCGCGCCGCGCACCGACTTGATGATCTGCGGGTCGTCCGCATCGTCATCAAGCTTGCGCCGCAGCCGGCCGATCTGCACGTCGATCGTGCGATCGAACGGCGCGGCATCGCGCCCGCGGGTCTGCTCGAGCAGGAAGTCGCGCGACAGCACGCGCCCGGCGTGGCGCGTCAGCACGCACAGCAAGTCGAACTCGCCGGCCGTCAGCGGCACCGGCTGACCGGCACGATCGAGCAGCCGGCGCGAGGCGATGTCGAGCGCCCAGCCATCGAAGCACAGCCGCTCGCGCAGCACGGGGGGCGGCGCCTCGACCACGGCCTCGGCCACCGGGGCCAGCCGGCGCAGCACCGCCTTGATGCGCGCGAGCAGCTCGCGCAGGTCAAACGGTTTGGTCACGTAGTCGTCGGCGCCGATTTCGAGGCCCACGACCTTGTCGATGGAGTCACCGCGGCCGGTGACGATGATCAGCCCGCAGCGCCAGTGCTCGCGCAGCGTGCGGGCGATCGCGAAGCCGTCTTCGCCGGGCAGTCCGAGGTCGAGCAGCACGAGGGCGGGACGGTCGCCGGGCGTCAGCGCCAGCAGGTCATGGCCGCTGGCCATTTCACTGACCCGAAACCCCTGGCGTGACAGGTAGCCCGCCAGCAGCTGCCGGATGTCGGGTTCGTCGTCGAGGATCGCGATGTGGGTGGCTGTCACAGCTGCGATTTTGCGGCACGTGGCTGACGGCCGTGTGTCGCACGTTTTCGATCACGCCGCCTGGCACCACGCCGACCAGCGCAGCCACAGATCGTGGAACAGCGCCCACGCAGCCGCACCCGCCAGCATCGCGCCCGCCAGCCGCAGCGCCCAGGGTGCGGCGCGCGAGCCGGCCGGCGTGCGGGCCCACAGGCTGCCGGGCAGCCACAGCCCCAGCGATGAGGTGGCGGCAAAAGCGGTCATGGCCGCAGCACCTTGCAGCGGCGTGTTGGCCAGCGCGGCCACGACCAGCGCCGATTGCAGCAGCCCGCAGGGCAGGGCGAGCCACAGGCTGCCCGCTGCGCCGGCGCGCAAGGGCGCGGCCACACGCTGCCAGCCGGGCGGGGGCGCCGCCACCGCCGTTTGTGCGTTACCCAGGCTCGCCCACCAGGCCGGCTGACGACCGCTCACCAGCAGCCACAGCCCGAGCCCGAGCACCGCCAGGTGCATGAGCGTCCACAGCGGTCGCAGCACCGGCGCCATGGCCGCGAGCAACGAGAAACTGCCCACGCTGGCCGCCACCACGGCACCGCCCACGCCGTAGCTGAGCAGGCGCCCGGCGGTGAAGCCAGCCATCGCGCCGGGGCGGCGCTCACCACCGCAACGCTGCATGACGGCGGCGCAGGGTGCGCCGCACATGGCCGCGCAATGCGGGGCGCCGACCAGGCCCATCAGCCCGGCACCGAAGATCAGGGCGGTGTCCATGACCCGAGACTACCGCGCGGTCGCGCTGCCGTGTCCCGGCTCAGACCACGCGCGAGTAGCGATCACGCTGCGCCTCGGACTGCAAGTAGCGGTCGAACACCATGGCGATCGCCCGCACGAAATACCAGCCCAGCGCGGTGACCTCGATCACCGCCGGCTTGATGTCGACCAGCCCTTGCACCTCGAGCGGGCGCAGCCGCTCCAGTTCGCTCGCGAAGTAGGTCTTCATCGACACGCCGTGGGCGCGTTCGACGCTGGCGAATTCGACGCGCCCCTGGCACATCAGCGCCATGATCACCTCGCGGCGCAGCAGGTCGTCGTCGGTCAGTTCGTAGCCGCGCACGGTGGCGAACTTCGCCTGTTCGATCGCCTCGTAGTACGTCGGCAAGGCCTTGTCGTTCTGGCTGTAGCAGCGGCCCACCTTGCCGATCGAGGACACGCCCAGACCGATCAGGTCACTGTCGGCCCAGGTGCTGTAGCCCTGGAAGTTACGGTGCAGCCGCCCCTCGCGCTTGGCCACGGCGAGCGGGTCGTCGGGCAGCGCGAAATGGTCCATGCCGATGTGCGTGTAGCCCTGGCCCTGAAAGCCGCTGATCGCAGTGCGCAGCATGTGCACCCGGTCGCTGGCCGTGGGCAACTCATGGGCATGGATGCGCCGCTGCGGTGGGAAGCGCTCGGGCAGGTGTGCGTAGGCGTACAGCGCGATGCGGTCGGGTCGCAACTCGCTCATCTGCGCCACGGTGCGCGCAAACGAGGCCGCGGTCTGGCGGGGCAGACCGTAGATGAGGTCAGTGTTGATCGAGGTGTAGCCGATCTCGCGCGCCTGCTCGATCAGCGCTCGGACCGACTCGAACGGTTGCTCGCGATGCACGGCCTTCTGAACCTCGGGGTCGAAGTCCTGCACGCCAAAGCTCAGCCGGTCGAAGCCCACGCGCGCCAGGCGGCGCAGGCGCACCTCGTTGACGGTGCGCGGGTCGATCTCGATCGACAACTCGGCGTCGGGGGCGATGTCGAAGGATTCGCGCAGCACGTCCATCAGGCGGGCGAGCTCTTCGTCGCTGAGGAAGGTCGGCGAGCCGCCGCCGAAGTGCAGCTGCGTGAGCACCTGATGACGGCCGAGCACCGCCACATGCAGGTCGATCTCGCGCTTGAGCGCCTCGAGGTATTCGCCGGCGCGCTCGTGGTGACGGGTCACCACCTTGTTGCACGCGCAGTAGTAGCAGATCGACTCGCAAAACGGGATGTGCACGTACAGCGACAGCGGCACCGCCGTGCCGGCGGCCACCTGCTGCGCGCGCAACTCCAGCGCCCGGCGGTACTGCTCGGGTCCGAACGTGTCTAAGAAACGATCGGCCGTCGGGTAGGAGGTGTAGCGCGGGCCGGGGACATCCAGCCTGGCGAGCAATTGGCTGACGGGGTCAGCCACGAGGGATTCGATCGACATGGGCGCACTGTGCCGACTCGGCGACAGCGCGTCTTGATGCCGATCAAACGCGCGGTTCCTCGACCATCAACAGCGTGGTGATCGCACCCGCGGTGGCGATCAGCGCCCAGAAAACCAGGAAGCTCACGGTGTAGACCGCCGTCAGCGGCCAGTCGAACGCCTCGCCACCAAACCAGCGCAGATCGCTCGGGTCGACCACCGCAAACACCAGCGTCTCGGTCACTCCCGCCAGCAGGAAGGCCGGCCAGAGGATCTGCAGGCTGCGCCTGACCACGACCCAGTTCATCATCAGCGCGGCGTCGCCGCGTGGTTGCGCGCCGTCAGCGCAGGCTGCAAGGCGGCTGGCCCCTTCGTCTGTGCCACGACGGGGTCGGTGACCACCTCATCCGCACCGCGCCAGGCGATGAAGCCCGTCGTGAGCGCAGCCACCACGACCACGGCGGGACCACCCACCACCAGCCACACCATCGGCTCGCGCCACGCGGGGCGATGTGCCTTGTCGGCAGCGTCTATCGGTTTCATCACAGGCTCTCCTGAAGGGTTCAGCGCGGCACGACGAAGGTCGATTTTTCCTGCACGCGGGCGGGCTCGTCGCCGTCATCGAGCCGCTCGATGGAGAACACCACCGGGTGGGCTCCGGCGCCGAGATGGCTGGCCGCCTCGGGCCCGATCTGCACGCTCACCGGCAGCCAGCGCGCCTCGGCGGGGCCGACTTCAAAGTGCGGCCGGCTCGCCACGGTGGCGCCGTCGAGGCCCTGCACCGTGACCCGATAACGCTGCACGGATTCTGTGGCGTTCATCACCTGCAGCCGGTACACGTTTTCGATCATGCCCTCGCCCACCATGCGCGCGAGCGTGCCGCGATCGCGCACCACATCCACGCGGAACGGGCTGCGCAGCGTCAGGCTGGTGACGAAGGCCGCGCAGATCAGCAGCAGCACGGCGGTGTAGATCAGCACGCGCGGACGCAACACGCGCCTCAAGGTCTGCCGGGGGTCGAGCCGCTGGGCCAGGCCGTTTTGCGTGGCAAAGCGGATCAGCCCTTTCGGGTAGCTCATCTTGTCCATCACGCCATCACACACGTCGACGCACGCGGCGCAGCCGATGCACGCGTACTGCAGGCCCTGGCGGATGTCGATGCCGGTCGGGCAGACCTGCACGCACAGGCCGCAATCGATGCAGTCACCCTTGCCCAGGGCGCGCGGGTCGGCGCTGCGCGGACGCGAGCCGCGGGGCTCGCCGCGCTCGGGGTCGTAGCTCACGATCATCGTGTCGTGGTCGAACATGGCACTCTGAAAGC
>NCFZ01000159.1 GCA_002281415.1 Burkholderiales bacterium 28-67-8
AAGGGTAAAACTTCAAGAACACGCCCTGGGTATCAAAAACGGCGGTCAGGAGACTGAAAAACTGTTGGGCAAACAGAATGAGGCTCAACAGGCAGAGTGCTCGAATGGCAGGGTCCTTGTCCTTGGCCCATGTCTTGACGCACATCCAGCCCATGAACGCGCTCAGCGCCACCTCGATTCGAACCGCGCTGTCACCGTGCAGCAACTTGGCCATGACGGCAAGGTGGTGCGGGTTTCGGACGTAGGCATAGACCCAACTCACTGTCACGCCGTCGATCACATTCGGGTTGTGAACCAGATACTTTCCAGCAAGATAAAAGGCCAGGGGCGAAAGCAGCAAGGCCAGCGTCAATGCCGAGATGAGCACCTCCCTGAAAGGTAATCGACGAAGAAGCGAATAGGCAAACAGCGCCAGAACATACCAACCGCCTACCAGCACATGGAAATAAATGGCGGCGGCAGCAAATATCACGGACAGCCGAAATCTCTCCTCGATCAAGTAGTAAATACTGTAAAAAACGAAGGCATAGGAAACCACCTTGGTCTCAAAGGACCTGAAGATCCATTCGTTTCCGAAAAAGCTTTGGTGTGAAACGACGAATGCCGTCAGCAGAAAAACAGCCTCGATGTGGCTGAGCCGCAATTTCTTGAAGAGCAGGGACAGCGGGAAGGCAAAAAGCATCGCGCACAACATTCGCCCCGCGGCGGCGATCTGCTCGAAGCTGGCAAAGCCCAGGGCCCAACCCACCACGGTGTCAAAAATGATGCGCGTGCCGGGTACATCCTTGATGCTGAGGGCGCCGGGAATCCAGTGCGGGTCAGCAAAAGCCTTCGCGAAAACAAAATACTCTTCTTCGTTGTCGCTCAACCTGATGGAAAGCGTCGCCAGAAAAATAACCGCGAACATCAATACCCGCAGATCAATCCTGTTGATCAGATCGACAAACTTCCGGATTTCATTTTTCATGGGTGGTCTTGTATGTCCCGACGTCCAGAGCGTTCGCCTGAGGGCCTGAGCGTCGTCTGGCCGCCGACTGCGGTGCAGATTGTGGGCGCGTCGCGGTCGGCCTCCTAGAATCCCCGCTCTGCTCGCCACCCCCGCCTTGACACTCAGTTCCCTGCCCACACCCCCGTCCGATGCGACCCGCCGGGTGCTGTTGGCAGCCACCACTCGGGTGCGCCGCTGATGGCTCTCGGGCGCCAGCACGCGATGCAACTTGTGCGTCTGGTGGGCGCGCCGATGCTGCTGGTCGCTGTGGTGTGGCTGGCCGGCCCGCAGGCCGTGCTGACCGCGGTGCGCGGCGCGGACGTCGGCTGGCTGCTGCTGGGTCTGGTCAGCGCAACCGCGGGCAACACTTCGTCGTCGCTGCGCTGGGCCGAGCTGGCGCGCTGGCTCGGTCACCGGGTGCGCGCGCGCTGGGCCATCGCGGTGTATTTCCGCGGCGTGGCCATCAACGCGCTGCTGCCCGGTGCGGTGCTCGGCGGCGACATGTTTCGCGCCTGGCAGCTCAACCGCGACGGCTGCCCGATGGCCGCGGCAAGCCTGTCGGTGGTGCTCGATCGCCTGAGCGGGTTGTGGATCCTGTTCGCGCTGGGCGCGCTCGCGCTGTTCGTCGGGATCGGTTCGCCCGAAATGGACATCCTGCGCGCGCGGCTGCATGTGCCCGACGGCTGGCCGTCGGGGCTGATCGCGGCGGGCTTGCTCGGCGTGGTGCTGCTGCTGCCGCTGCTGGTGCTGAGCACGCTGGCGGCGCTGGCCGGCTGGGGCGCTGCGGCGGGCGGGCGACGGGCGATGGCGGTCGAGCTGCTGCGCCGGCCCAACGGTTTCCAGCAGTACCGGCGGCAGGCGGTGGCCTCGCTCGCGGTGCAGGCCTTTGCGGTGGGCGCGCTGTACTGCGCGGGGCGTGCCTTCGGCGTCGTGCTGCCGTGGTGGGTGGTGGCCTTCACGGCGGGCCCGATCTTCCTGTTTGCCGCGCTGCCGGTGAGCTTTGGCGGCTGGGGCACGCGCGAAGTGGCCACCGTCACGGCCTGGTCGGCCTTTGGCATCGCGCCGCCGCTGGCGGTGGCGGCGGCAGCGGCCTTCGGCATCTATGCGCTGGCGCAAGCCACGCTGGCGTGGTTGCCGATACCGTCCACGCCCACGGGTCCAACCCACTCACCCTGATTTGCGGGCATGCCCTTGAAGCCATCCACACCGACGTCGGGCTCCGGCACGCCGCCCCACGTCGTCCACCTGGAAACCGGTCGGTTCGTCTACGGTGGTGCGCGGCAGGTGCTGTACCTGACCGAGCACCTGCCCGCGCTCGGCGTGCGCAGCACGCTGGTGTGTGCCAAGGGTGGCGAGATGGCCGGCCGGGCGCGCGCAGCGGGCACCGAGGTGATCGAGCTGGCCACGCTGGGCGATGCGGATGTGTCGATCGTCTGGCGGTTTGCCGCGCTGCTGCGGCGGCTCAAGCCCGATCTGGTGCACATCCACAGCCGGCGTGGTGCCGATGTGTGGGGCGCGCTGGGCGCGAAACTGGTCGGTGCGCCGGCGGTGATGACCCGGCGCAACGACACGCGCGAGGCGCAACTGGCGCTGTGGCTCAAGTACCCGCTGTATCGCCACATCGTGGCCATCGCCGAGGGCGTCAAGGACGTGCTGGTCAGCCAGGGCATCCCCGGCTCGGACATCACGGTGGTGCACAGCGCGATCGACCCGGCGCACTTCCAGCACCCGCGCTCGCGTGCCGAGCTGGCCGCCACCTTCGATGTGGACCCGACGCAGCCGATCCTGGGCATTGCCGCGCAACTGATCGAACGCAAGGGACACGCGCTGCTGTTCGAGTCGCTGCAGATGCTGGCCTCACGGCACCCCACCGCACAGCTGATCGTGTTCGGCCGTGGGCCGCTGTCCGAAAGCCTGCCGCCATTGGCTGCGCTGCACGGCCTGCAGCACCGGGTGAGGTTCGCGGGCTTCCGCGCCGACCTCGAGTTGTGGATGGGCGCGCTCGATGTGCTGGTGCACCCGGCCTACACCGAGGGCCTGGGCAACGTGTGCCTGCAGGCCGCCGCCGCCAGGGTGCCGTGCATCGGCTCGCGCGTGGGCGGCATCCCCGAGGCCATCGCCGACGGGATCACCGGATTGCTGGTGCCCGTGGGCGACGCCGCCGCGCTGGCCGCGGCGATCGACCGGCTGCTCAGCGACGCGCCCTTGCGCGAGCGCCTGGGCGCGGGCGGGCCGGCCTATGTCGATTCGGACTTCACGCCGCCGGCCATGGCTGCGGGCAACCGAGCGGTCTATCGACGAGTGCTTGGGCGATGATCACGCCCACATGACCGCCCGAAGCGTCACCGCATCAAACGCCACCCCTCAAAGGTCCGCACCATGACTGAAATCGTCCGACTGCCCATTGAACGATGGGACTCGCCTTGCTCCCTGCAGGACCAGACAACCGCCATCACCGCGCTTGAGTCTGGCAACGTGGTGCTGTTGCCCCAGCTCGACTTTCCGCTGCGCGATAACGAGCGGGACTTCTATTTCCTGTCCACCGGGGCCGAGGTCAAGGGCAAGAACATCAGCCTGAGCCCCGGCGACAACACCGTGCGCGGCAGCAGCGCCGACGTGGCCGAGCTCGGGGTGTTGCGCGACATGATGGTGCGGTTTTCCGCGGTGAGCCAGGGGCTGGTGCAGCGCCTCTTGCCCAGTTACACGGCAACCCTCGAGCAGGGACGCACCAGCTTCCGCCCGCTGGAAGTCGCCGGCCGCCCGAGCTCCTGGCGCAAGGACGACTCCCGACTGCACGTCGACAGTTTTCCCTCATCGCCGACGCGCGGAAAACGCATTCTTCGCCTGTTCAGCAACGTGAACCCGGTCGGACAGGGGCGCACGTGGCGCCTGGGAGAACCATTCGAGCAGGTGGCGCGGCGCTACCAGTCATCGCTGCAAGGCCAGCCATGGGGCAGCAGCCAGATCCTCGAGATGCTGGGTATCACCAAAGGTCAGCGCAGCGCCTATGACCACTACATGCTGCAACTGCACGATCGCATGAAGGCCGACGGCGACTACCAAGCCAGCGCCGAGCAGTTCACCTTCGCGTTCCCGCCCGGCAGCAGCTGGCTGGTCTACACCGATCAGGTCTCGCATGCCGCCATGGGCGGGCGGCTCGCCTTCGAGCAGACGTTCTACCTGCCGGTCTCAGGCATGCAAGACCCGGCCAAGTCACCTCTGCGCGTGCTTGAGCGTTTGATGGGCCGCGAGTTGGTCTGATTCGGCTGCGCGGCCGGGTCAGGGCTGCGGCGGCACCGCTGCGGGCAACGTCCGGGCGTCAGCCGCGGGATAGAGCCGCTGGTCCTCGGACTGCACCTCGGCGCTGCGCGTGAATCGCAGGTGCGTGATGTCTGAGGGGAAGAACATGCCCCAGCTCCACTCGAAGAAGATGCGCAGCCGCCGCCCGGTCGAGGGCATCTGCGAGAGGTAGTAGGCACGCCACACCAGCCAGGCCAGCCAGCCGGTGAGCGGCACACCGTAGACCTCGGCCACGCCCTTGAGGTGGCCGATCGAGGCCATGGCGCCGCGCGATCGGTAGCGAAACGGCGTGGTCTCGCGCCCGGCCATCGAGCGAATCAGGTTGCCCGCCAGATGCCTCGCCTGGCGCACCGCGAACTGCGCCGTCGGCGGCGAGGTGCTGCCATCGAGCGCGTTGGGCACCGCGGCGCAGTCGCCCAGGGCCCACAGGCCGGGGAAGTCGGGCACCGACAGATCGCCGTTGACCACGATGCGCCCTTGCACGCAGGCGATGCCGATGCGCTCGAGCAACGGATTGGCCGACGTGCCGATGGTGCCCAGCACGGTGTGACCGGCCACCAGTTCGCCGTCTTTGAGGTGCACGCCTGCGGCCGAGACCGAGGCGGCCACGGTGTCCAGCCGCACCACCACGCCGCGTTGGCGCAGCGATTCCAGCGCGGCGGCCCCCAGACGCGGCGACAGCTCGGGCAACAGTCTGGCCATGCCGTGCAGCACGGTGACTTTCAGCTCGTCGGGCGCCACGCGCGGGTAGTAGTGGCGGATGTCGCTCAGGCAGTCGATCAACTCGCCGGCCACCTCGACACCCGAAAAACCACCGCCGACGATGATGAAGTGACCGAGGTGACGGCGCCGTTCGGGGTCGGACTCGAGCTCGATGCACGCCAGCCGCCGCAGCACGGTGTTGCGGATGTGCATGGCATCGCCCACCGTCTTGAGCGGCAGCGCGTGCTCGGCCATGCCGGGCATCAGATCGAGCCGCGCCCGGTTGCCCAGCGCGAACACCAGGTGGTCGTACGGCAGGGTCATCTCGCCATTGAGCGCTTGCATCGTGAGCCGCCGCGACTGGGTGTCGACGGAGGCGACCGAGCCCATGATGAAGCGCTGCGAGACCCCCTGGCGCAGCATCTCGCGCACCGGAACGACGATGTGCTCGGGAAACACCGAGGCCCCCACCGCCTCGGGCAGCATCGGGTTGAAGGTCGTGTAGCTGTTTTCGGAAACCAGCGTGAGCAAGCAACCGGCCGGCAGTTGTCCGCTCAACGTTCGAGCCAGGTTGGTACCGGCAAAACCGGCGCCGACGACGACGATACGGGTCGAAACGGACGTGTCCATGCTGCAACTCACCCCAAAGCCTGCCGCAGCCCAAGCACGAATCGTGCGCAGGCTGCGGCGGTGCTGATCAGATCTCTTCGTACAACGGCAGCGTCAGGAACTCTTCGAACGCGTCCTGCGTGCTCATCTTGGTGAAGATCTCGGCCGCACGGTCGAACTTGCCCTCGAATCCACCGGCCTTGATCTTGGCGAGCTCTTCCGGCACCAGCGAGCGC
>NCFZ01000160.1 GCA_002281415.1 Burkholderiales bacterium 28-67-8
GATCTCGATCAGCGTGGGCAGGATGTTGTAGATCAGGTAGCCCAGCAATGACTGGATCGAGCGCGCGCCGCGGTCGATGTCGCGCGAGACGCCGCCGGTTTGCCGCTCAAGGTGAAAGCGCAGGCTGAGGCTCAGCAGGTGGTCGAAGGTCTCGAGCCCGATGCGCCGTGCGATGCGCGCGGCCACCGGGTAGAACAAGAGCTCGCGCAGCTCGGTGAACAGCGTGATCGACACGCGCAGTGCGCCGTAGCCCAGCAGCAGCGCCACCGGCACCACCAGCACCGCACGCGCATCGCCGGGCTTGAGCGCGAGCGCGTCGACCAGGCTTTTGAGCAGCAGCGGCACGCCGATGTTGGCCACCTTGGCGGCGATCAGGAACGCCAGCGCCACGCCCACGCGGTAGCGCCACTGCCACACATAGGGCAGCAGCTTCTTGAGGGTCGACCAGTCGGATCGCGGGGCGGCCGGGGTGGTCGCGTCGGCGTTGGGAACACTCAATGTGGTGGGGCGCATGGGTCGATGACAGAAAGACTAGCGTGAAAGAATGATTCGGCCCTACACCGAAGGAGGTCACGCAATATGCACGAGAACCCGAACAACCCTCGGGCCACGCCTGGCGAGAGCCACTCGATACCCGCCGCGGTGCCGGCCTCGGTGATCGAACGCTCGCGCCTGAATGCACCCCCTGGCCTGCACCCCGACGCCAGCCTCGTGCTGCGCATGATGCCGATGCCGGCGGACACCAACCCGATCGGCGGCATCTTCGGCGGCTGGATCATGGCGCAGGTCGACATCGCCGGCGCGGTGCAGCCGGTGCGCATCGCCCGCGGCCGCGTCACCACGGTGGCGGTCAACCACTTCACCTTCAAGCAGCCGGTCAGCGTGGGCGACCTGCTGAGCTTTTATTCGCGCATCGAGCGCGTCGGCACCACCTCGATCACCGTGCACGTCGAGGTCTACGCCGAGCGCAACCCGGCGACCCCGGAGGTGGTCAAGGTCACCGAGGCCAGCCTGACCTACGTCGCCATCGACGCCAACGGCCGGCCGAGGCCGGTGCCGCTGGACTGAGGCCCGCGCAGCGCTCTACTCGAACGCCGAAAAGTCCGGCTTGCGCTTCTGGAAGAACGCGCTGAAGGCTTCGGTGGCTTCGGGGCTGGACAGGCGCTGGCCGAAGATGACGGCTTCGGCCTCGATGGTTTCCAGCACGCGCTCGACGCTGGCGCGGCGCATCAGCCGCTTGCTGTCGCGCACCGCGCCGGGCGGCAGCGTGTTGAAGCGCTCGGCCATGCGCCGGGCGTGGCGCAGCACCTCGCCGGCGGGCAGCACGGCGTTGGCGATGCGCATCTCGACCGCCTCTTCAGCGGTGAACGGGTCGCCCAGCAGCAGCTTTTCGGCAGCCTTGGCCTGGCCCATCAGCTGCGGCACGATCAGGCTGGAGGCGAACTCGGGCACCAGCCCGAGGCTGGCAAACGGCATCGCCAGGCGTGCCTCGTCCGACACGTAGACCAGATCGCAGTGCAGCAGCATGGTGGTGCCGATGCCGATGGCCGCGCCGGTGACGGCGGCCACCACCGGCTTGCGGCAGGCCACCAGCGCACGCATGAAGTCGAACACCGGCGCGTCAGGCGTCGAGGGCGGTCGGTTCATGAAATCGTCGATGTCGTTGCCCGAGGTGAAGATGCCCGGCTGGCCGGTGATCAGCAGCGCGCGCACGGTGGTGTCGGCATCGGCAGCCCGCACGGCGGCGGCCATCGCCGAATACATCTCGGCGGTCAGCGCGTTCTTCTTGTGCGGCCGGGCGATCTCGATCGTGGCCACGCCATTGAGGGTGGCGGTCTTGATGTCCATCGTGTTCAGCATCTCTCGAAGATTCCGGCAGCGCCCTGGCCCGAACCGACGCACATCGTGACCATGCCGTACTTGAGCTGATGGCGGCGCAGTGCGTGGATGACGGTGGCCGCGCGGATGGCGCCGGTGGCACCCAGCGGGTGGCCCAGCGCGATCGCCCCGCCCAGTGGGTTGACCTTGCTGCGGTCGAGGCCGAGCGTGTTCAGCACCGCCAGCGATTGCGCGGCGAAGGCCTCGTTCAGCTCGATCCAGTCGAGGTCGGATTGCTGCAGGCCGGCGTAGCGCAGCGCGGCAGGAATCGCCTCGACCGGGCCGATGCCCATCACCTCGGGAGCGACACCGCGGCTGGCAAAGCTGACGAAGCGAGCGAGCGGCTGCAGGTTGTGGGTTTGGATGGCGCGCTCGCTGGCCAGGATGAGGCAGGCCGCGCCATCGCTGGTTTGCGAGCTGTTGCCCGCCGTGACGCTGCCCTTGGCCGAGAACACCGGGCGCAGCTTGGCCAGCGCTTCGAGCGTGGT
Source organism: Burkholderiales bacterium 28-67-8 (assembly GCA_002281415.1). Taxonomy (GTDB): domain Bacteria; phylum Pseudomonadota; class Gammaproteobacteria; order Burkholderiales; family Burkholderiaceae_C; genus PBB1. Next base: position 2,367 of record NCFZ01000160.1, read on the forward strand.
GTCGGCGCGCGGGCCTTCGTCGGCGCTCGCGGTGCGCGTCTTGGAATTGACTGTGCCGGTGGCCAGGTCGGGCGATCGGTCGGTGACTTCCACCGGCGTGATCTCGGCGGTGAACTCGCCAGCGGCCAGCGCCTGCGTGGCACGCAGGTGCGACTGCAGCGCGAATTCGTCTTGCGCCTCGCGCGTGACCTTCCATTGCTGCGCCACCTTCTCGGCGGTCATGCCCATGCCGTAGGCCATGCCGAGGAGGTCGTCGCTGGCAAACATGGCCGGGTTGAACGACGGCTTGTTGCCCGTCATCGGCACCATGCTCATGCTCTCGCAGCCGCCGGCGATCATCACGTCGGCCTCGCCCACGCGGATGCGATCGGCCGCCATCTGGATGGACGTGAGGCCCGACGCGCAAAAGCGGTTCACGGTGACGCCGCCCACGCTTTGGGGCAGCCCGGCCAGCAGCACCGCCAGCCTCGCCACGTTGTAGCCCTGCTCGGCCTCGGGCATCGCGCAGCCGATGATGGCGTCCTCGATCGCCTTGGGGTCGAGCGTGGGCACCTGCCCCAGTGCCCCGCGTATGGCCGCGACCAGCAAGTCGTCAGGTCGCGTGTTGCGAAACACGCCCCGCCCAGCCCGCCCCACCGGCGTGCGCGTGGCGGCAACGATGTAGGCGTCTTGAATTTGTTGACTCATGTTTGTCTCCAGAGGAGGAATAGCATTCCAAAACAAGATCCGTTCGCGGCTGAGGAGGCGTCGCGAGCAGACGTCAGGCTAGGCGGACGGCGCACAGGGACCGGAACGTACTTCCTGTGCGTGAGGATTCCGAGCACCGGCCAACAACGCCTGGCGTTCGCGCAGCAGCTTCATCAGTTGCGAACCGGCTTGCCGGTGGACAGCATGCCCATGATCCGCTCCTGCGTCTTGGGGTGCTCGAGCAGCGCGCAGAAGTGCTGACGCTCGAGCGCCATCAGGTACTCCTCGCTGACCAGCGATCCGGCATCGACATCGCCGCCGCACAGCACCTCGGCGATCAGCGAGGCGATGTGGAAGTCGTGCGCGCTGATGAAGCCGCCGTCGCGCATGTTGACGAGTTGCGTCTTGAGCGTGGCCGCAGCGCTGCGACCGGCGACCGGGAACAGCGCTTTCACCGGCGGCTGGTAGCCGCTGTCGAACAGCGCCTTGGCCTGCGAGATCGCCACGAACAGCAGCTCGTCCTTGTGCGGCACGATGACGTCGCTGTCGCGCAGGTAGCCCAGCTTGCGGCTGTCGATCGCGCTGGTGCCCACCTTGGCCATGGCGGCGTTGGAAAAACCGTCCTTCAGGAAGGTCAGCAAGTCGGCATTGGCGTTGCCGGCTGCGGCCATCTCGGCAGCGCGGCGGGCGATGTAGGTCAGGCCGCCAGCGCCTGGCAACAGGCCCACGCCGACTTCGACCAGACCGATGTAGCTTTCCATCGCCGCCACGCGCTTGGCCGAGTGCACTGCCAGCTCGCAGCCTCCCCCCAGCGCCATGCCGCGGATCGCGCACACCACCGGCACGCTGGCGTAGCGCACGCGCAGCACCAGTTCCTGCAGCTTGCGCTCTTCGGGTTCGACGCCCTTGGCGCCGCTCTTCATGAACACCGGCATCAGCGCTTCGAGGTTGGCGCCGGCCGAGAACACATCGTCGGGCGACCACACCACCAGGGCCTGATAGCTTTCTTCGGCCAGCGCCACGGCGCGCATCAGCGCGTCGGTCACCGTCGGGCTGATCAGGTGCAGCTTGGCGGTGATGCTGGCGATCAGCACCTCGCCGTCGAGCGTCCACACGCGCAGCTCGTCGGTCTTGAAGACCTCGGTGCCCGAGGCCAGCGGCAGCGGTGCGCCCGAGCCGAACACGCTTTCGCGGAAGTGCTGGCGCGCGTAGACCGGCAGCGTGCTCGGCGGCACGAAGCACGATTGCGCCGCACTCCAAGAGCCTGCGCTCTGGTGCACACCGCCGCCGGCGGCCACCGGGCCGTTGAACACCCAGTCGGGCAGCGGCGCGCCGCACAGGGCCTTGCCCGCGTCGATGTCGTCTTGCACCCAGCGCGCCACCGTGGCCCAGCCGGCGGCTTGCCACAGCTCGAACGGGCCTTGCGTCTGACCGAAGCCCCAACGCATGGCGAAGTCGATGTCGCGGGCGCACTCGGCCACGTCGACCAGATGCACCGCGCTGTAGTGGAAGCTGTCGCGCAGGATCGCCCACAGGAACTGCGCCTGCGGATGGCTGGATTCACGCAGCAGCTTGAGCCGCTCGGCCGGCGGCTTTTTCAGGATGCGGCCGATCAGCTCGTCGGCCACGCCACCACCGGCCACGTAGTCGCCGCTGGCGGGGTCGAGCCGCAAGATGTCCTTGCCGACCTTCTTGAAAAAGCCCGCGCCGGTCTTCTGGCCCAGCGTGCCCTTGGTGATCAGCGACTCGAGCACCGCCGGCGTGGCGTAGCTGCCGAAAAACGGATCGTTGGATTGCTCGGGGCCAAGGTTGTTTTGCAGCGTGTGGATGACGTGCGCCAGCGTGTCCAGACCCACCACGTCGGCGGTGCGGAACGTGCCCGAACTGGCGCGGCCGAGCTTCTTGCCGGTGAGGTCGTCGACCACGTCGTAGGTCAGGCCGAAGTGCTCGGCCTGCTTCATCACGGCCAGCATGCCGGCCACGCCCACGCGGTTGGCGATGAAGTTCGGCGTGTCCTTGGCGCGCACCACGCACTTGCCCAATGCGGTGGTCACGAAAGCCTCGAGCGGATCGAGGATGTCGGCGCGCGTGGACGGCGTGGGAATCAGCTCGACCAGCGCCATGTAGCGCGGCGGGTTGAAGAAGTGGATGCCGCAAAAGCGCGGCTGGATCTCGGCGGGCAGCGCAGCGCCCAGCTTGGTGATGCTCAGACCCGAGGTGTTGCTCGCCACGATGGCGTGCGGCGCAATGAACGGCGCGATCTTGGAGTACAGGTCGAGCTTCCAGTCCATGCGCTCGGCGATCGCCTCGATGATCAGGTCGCAATCGCGCAGCTGCTCGAGGTGCTCTTCGTAGTTGGCCTGGCCGATCAGCACCGCGTCTTCGGGAACACCCAGCGGCGCGGGCTTGAGCTTCTTGAGGCCGTCGATGGCGCGGGTGACGATGCCGTTCTTGGCGCCCTCGCGGGCGGGCAGGTCGAACAGCACCACCGGCACACGCACGTTGGCCAGATGCGCGGCGATCTGTGCGCCCATGACGCCGGCGCCGAGCACGGCGACCTTGCGGACGGGGAATCGTTTCATGGTGTCTCCAGAAGATGGCAAGTCAAAAAAGGTCTCGTCGATCAGAACAGCGCTTCGTCCATCTCCATCAGCGGCTTGACGCCGGCACGCGCCGAGCGGATCAGGCCGGCGGTTTCAGGCAGCAGCTTGGCAAAGTAGAAGCGCGCGGTGGCCAGCTTGGCGCGGTAGAACGGATCGCCGC
>NCFZ01000161.1 GCA_002281415.1 Burkholderiales bacterium 28-67-8
GGCGTGGCCGACGTGGCTGCAGAAGAAGAGGTGATCGACCTGCTCACGCTCACCGCGGAGCCCGGCGTGATCGGCGGCATCCCTGCCAGCGGGCTGAATTTCGGTGCCGCGGTGAACACCCAGGCGGTGATCGACCAGCCCAGCCAGTTCGACTTCTACGACGGCGGCGGACTCGACGTCGCTGTGCTCGGTCTGGCGCAGGCCGACGCGCAGGGCAACCTCAACGTCAGCAAGTTCGGCCCGAAGCTGGCTGGCGCGGGCGGCTTCATCAACATCAGTCAATCGGCTCACGCGGTGGTGTTCGTGGGCACCTTCACCACCGGCGACCTGCAACTGCGCATCGAGGACGGGCAGGTGCACATCGATCAGGAGGGCAGCGTGCGCAAGTTCGTGCGCGAAGTCGAACACCGCACCTTCAGCGGCGAACGCGCCCGCAAGAACGGGCAGCGTGTGCTCTACGTGACCGAGCGCTGCGTGTTCCAACTGGCAGAAGCCGGCGGGCTCGAGCTCATCGAGATCGCACCGGGCATCGACCTGCAGCGCCACATCCTGTCGCAAATGGACTTCACGCCGTCCATCAGCCCCGAGCTGCGCCTGATGGACGCCAGCTTGTTCGCCGAAGCCCCGATGAACCTGCGCAAACGCATGCTCACCTTGCCGCTGGCGCAGCGCATCGACTACGACGAGCGCGGTCAGATGCTGTTCGTGAACTTCGAAGGCCTGAGCATCATCAGCCAGCAAGACATCGCCGACATCGAACTCGAAGTCGCCGGCAAGGTCGAGCCGCTGGGCAAGCGGGTCGATGTGATCGTCAACTACGACCACTTCAGCATCCGCCCTGAGCTGATGGACGACTACACGGCCATGGTCCAACGGCTGGCCGATCGCTATTACGCTCAGATCACACGCTACGCCGCAAGCAGCTTCGTCAAGGCACGCCTCAATCCGCAGGCCTGACCGGCGCGACGCCCAGCACGATGGCCGCCACCTCCTCAGCGATCGCCATCGCCGAGGTCAGGCCCGGTGATTCGATGCCAAACAGCTGCACCACACCGGCACAGCCGTGCTGCGCCGGGCCGTCGATTCGAAAGTCGGCCCACGCCGCGCCCGGACCGTTGAGCTTGGGCCGGATGCCGCTGTAAGCCGGTGCCAGCGCGCCGTCAGGCAGTGCAGGCCAATAGCGGCGGATCTCTTTGCAAAAGGCCGCCGCACGTGCGGTGTCGACGCGGTAGTCGAGCGCGCGGCCCGGCACCGACGGACCAGCCACCTCATCGCTCAACCACTCGACATCGGGCCCGAACTTGGCCTGACCGGCCAGATCAAGTGTCAGGTGCACCCCCAGACCGCCATCGAACGGCATCGGGTAGACCAACCGCGAAAACGGCGAGCGCCCCCGCAACGAAAAATAGTGCCCCTTGGCCAGGTGCCGCTGCGGGATCAACGCGGCCGGAAAGCCGTCGATCGATGCGGCCACCGCCTGGGCGTCCAGCCCGGCGGCATTGATGACCCAAAGCGCTTGCAACTCGAAGTTGTCGCCGTCGTCGCCGACGCGCGTGCGCACACGCCACGCGTTGCCATCCCGCGATGCGCCGGTCACACCGCTGGTCACGGCGAGCAGCGCGCCAGCGCCCTGCGCGTCGGCGAGCAAAGAGGTCATCAGACCATGGCTGTCGACGATGCCGCTGCCAGGCGACAGCAGCGCGGCCTCGCACGCCAGTTCGGGCTCGAGTGCCACGGCCTGCGTGCGCGTCAGGCGTTGCAGCCCTTCGACACCGTTGTCGCGCGCGAGTGCCGCCAAGGACTCGAGCGCGCCAACATCGGCCTCGCGCGTGGCCACCAGCAACTTGCCGCAACGCCGGTGGGCAATGCCGCGCTGCACGCAGTAGTCGATCAGCAAGCGTGCGCCTCGAACGCACAGGCGCGACTTCAGACTGCCCGGCGGGTTGTAAAGACCGGCATGAACCACTTCACTGTTGCGCGCTGACACGCCGCTGCCGAATTGCGTCTCGCGCTCGACGATCACCACGTCCAGGCCGGCCAGCGCCAGCGCACGCGCACAGGCCAGCCCCACCACGCCGGCCCCCACCACCAGGGCGTCGACCCGATCAGGCATCGAGCCGGGCTCGCAAGGATCACCGAAGGCGGACGTGCTCATGCCCGGCAGCGTAACGCCCCACGCCGCGGCCCACGGTTGCGAGGCCGAAGGACAGGACCGGCGCGGCATCTTCGAGAAGTAAGTCACACCCCCGAGCCGCGAATCGCCCGGCGCGCTCAAGTCCGTCACCTGATCGGCCGAACAGGCATGGGTAAACCCACCATTTCCGCAAACCACGCGAAAGCGCGGGACGCAAAGCCACCGGCCTAAAGCGCGAAAGCGTCATGGCAGCGGGGCTGCCGGCTCGCCCACGCGATCTGGCCTCTGTCGAACGAGGCACTGCATGAAACGCTCCTTCCCGCTTTCCCAGATCGTGGTGGCCGCTGCATTGAGCGTGTCCCCGCTGCTGTCGCACGCGCGCTTCGACGCCAGCGTGACGCCAGCCGCCGATCCCGCAGCGAGCGGCCAGGAAGCCACCACAGACCGCCTCATCGTGCGTTATCGCCAGTCGACTTCGTCGCAGCAGACGCTGCGCTCGCGCATGTCGGCCGACGTCGCCGCAAACCGCCAGGGCGTGCGCATTCGGCCGCTGCGCCTGATGCACAACGGTTCGCAGGTGATGCAACTCAGCCGCCACATGCAGCCGGGTGAACTCGCCGTGCTGATGCAAAGCCTGCGCGGCGGCGACCCCAGCATCGACTACGTCGAGCCCGACCGCCGGTTGCAGCCCATGTACGTGCCCAACGATCCCATGTACACGCAACAATGGTCGCTGTCGGACGCCACCGGCGGCATCCGCGCGCCCGACGCCTGGAACCGCGCCACAGGCACCGGCGTCAACATCGCCGTGGTCGACACCGGGGTTCGCCCGCACGTCGATCTGGCCGCCAAGCTGCTGCCCGGATATGACTTCGTCACAAGCTCGACGATTGGTGCCGATGGGAACGGCCGCGACGCCGACCCCTCCGACCCGGGCGACTGGGCACCGGCGGGCGCTTGCGGCGCAGGCTCGCCGGCCAGCAACAGTTCCTGGCACGGCACGCACGTGGCGGGCATTGCGGCCGCATCGGGTGGCAACGCGATCGGTGTGACCGGCGTGGCCTTCGGCGCACGCATCCTGCCGGTGCGCGCGCTGGGTCGCTGCGGCGGCTACACCTCGGACGTGGCCGATGCCATCGTGTGGGCTGCCGGCGGCACCGTCGCCGGTGCACCGGTCAACGCCAACCCGGCCAAGGTGATCAACGTGTCGCTGGGCGGCACCGGCAGTTGCGACCTGACCTCTCAAAACGCCATCAACACGGCACGCGCCAAGGGCGCCGTCGTGGTGGTTGCCGCAGGCAACAACAACGCGACCTCGACCACTCAGTCGCCGGCCAACTGTGCCGGTGTGATCGCGGTAGCGGCCACCGGCAAGAGCGGCGGCAAGGCGAGCTACTCGAGCTTCGGCACCAACGTGGCGATCGCGGCACCGGGGGGTGACTCGGGCGCCGGCATTCTCTCGACACTCAATGCCGGCGCGACCACACCCGGCGCTGACAGCTACGCGTCATACATGGGCACCTCCATGGCCACCCCGGTGGTCAGCGGCGTCGTGGCGTTGATGTTCTCGGCCAACAAGTCGCTCACACCCGACCAGGTCGCGAGCATGCTCAAGGCCAGCGCGCGCGCCTTCCCCGCGACCTGCACGCAGTGCGGCGCCGGCATCGTGGATGCGAACGCCGCCGTGGCTCTGGCTGTGGGCGCTCCGGCACCGGCCCCCGCTCCAGCGCCTGCGCCTGCGCCTGCGCCTGCGCCTGCCCCCGCCCCCGCGCCGGCGCCAGCCCCTGTCGCCGGCGGATCGGCCATCAACGAAAGCACCGCAGCCAACGACAGCGTGGGCACGGCCCAGGCCATCGCCACGCTGCCGACTACCGTCTCGGGCACCATCAGCACCACCACCGACACCGACTACTTCAAGGTCACCGTGCCGGCCGGCAAGAAGATGCTGGCCACGCTGACCGCCGGTTCGGCCTCGGGGTTCGGCATGGGCATCTACCTGACGAGCGGCCAGCAGTTGATCCTGTCGAGCGGCGTCATCGGGCGCCAGCAGCAGATCCTGGTCAGCAACTCGGGCACGGCACCCGTGACGCTGGTGGTGCGTGTGCTGCGCTCGGCCGGCACGACCGGGGCCTACAAGCTCGCGATGACGATCTGATGCTGCACCGCGCCCTGAGCGATCGGGGCGCGGCCAGCGGCCGGGTGGCTCAGCGGTGCAGCCAGCGCGCGTGGAGCCACCGGGCGGCCACATCGAGCGCGTAGCCCAGCGCACCGATCAGCACGATGGCGGCCATCAGTTCGTCGTAGGCCAGCCGGTCCCGTGTGTCCAGGATGAAGTAGCCCAACCCGGCCGACACACCCAGCATCTCGGCCGGCACGAGCACGATCCAGATGATCCCGATGGCCAGCCGCACGCCGGTCAGGATCTGCGCGGTGATGCCGGGCAGCACCACGTGCAGCACGGTTTCGCGGCGTGTCGCCGACAGGCTGCGCGCCAGCAGCAGCCAGTTGGGATCGAGCTGGGCGACGCCGGCGGCGGTGTTCAACAGCATCGGCCACACCGCCGCGAAGGCGAGCAGGAAGTACACCGGCGCATCGCCCACGCCCAGCACCATCACGGCGATCGGCATCCACGACAGTGGCGACACCATGCGCAGGAACTGGAACAACGGCGTGGTGCCCTCGGCAAAGCGCTTCGACAAGCCGGTTAGCACACCGAGCGGCACGCCGATGGCCACCGCCAGACCCAAGCCCACCGCCACGCGCTGCATGCTGGTGACCACGTGCGGCCACAGCTCGCCACTGGCCAGCAAGCGAGCCAGCGCCTGCAGTGCCGGCCAAGGCGCAAAGGACGCCGCGATGGGCGTGCGCAAGATGAGCAACTGCGCACCGATCCACCACACGACCACGGCCAGCGCAAGCCCGACCCAGGGCAGCAGCCGATGCCAGTGCGGCACCGCCGGCGATGCCGATCCCGAGGCCTCGACCGTGGCTGCGTTCACCAGCTCGCTCACGTCGCGCTCCTCAAACCTGCACCAGTTCCTTGCGCAGCAGATCGGCCGGCAAGCCGAACACCTGCGGGCCGCCCACGGCATTCAACGCCTTGCGCACGAAGCGATCGTCGACCAGATCGCCGGCGACGAATTTCGGGTCGAGCGCTTCGAGGAAGCGGATGTCGCCCTCGACCTTGGTCTGCCGGATCGCACGCACAAGTTCTTCGGTGTAGCTTGCAAACGGGTACGGCTGGAAGTCGATTCGCCGCTGCGCCCAGCCCTTGTGGTGCACCACGCCGCTCGCTTCGTAGCTGGTGTAGTCGGTGGCCGCGAGCACCTTGGTCAGCGTGCGCAGCGGGTGCGGCGTGTAGCGGCCCTCGCCCGTGCTGGACAGCAGCCGTGCGGCATCGGTCTGGTTGTCGCGCGTCCACAGCTGCGCCTTCACGAGCGCGGTGGTCACGCGCTGGGCCCACTCGGGGCGCTCGACCAGATCGCGCTCGGCCAGGAAGGTGGCGCAACACGCGTGGTTCTTCCAGACGTCGCCCGAAAAGCGCAGCACCTTGCCCACGCCGGCGATCTCGGCGGCCGCGTTGAAGGGGTCGGCCACGATGAACCCGGCAATCGAGCCAGCGGCCAGCGCCGACACCATCTCGGCCGGCGGCATCAC
>NCFZ01000162.1 GCA_002281415.1 Burkholderiales bacterium 28-67-8
CTAGAGAGGGCTCAAAAACTGTGTCGCAGGGGCCTGAGGCATTGAACGCCGGGAGGCCCGACTCTTACGGGTCAAACGTCCCTGGCCTTCTGAACCAACCTCGTCACCACCCAAGCCTTCGTCTTCGAAATAGGGCGACTCTCAGAGATCTCGACAACGTCGCCGTTCTTAAACTCATTATTCTCATCGTGCGCGTGGTACTTGCTCGACTTTGCAACGATTTTCCCATAGAGCTGGTGCTTCGTGCGCCGCTCAATCAAGACGGTGATCGTCTTGCTGCGCTTGTCGCTCACGACCTTTCCGACCAACGTACGGACTGTTTTCTCTTTGCTGACGGATTGAGCTTCGTTCATTTCGACGCTTCCTTCAATTCACGTTCCTTTTGCGCCAGGACTGTCTTGGCGCGCGCGATATCACGCCGGGTGTTTCCCAACTGCGTATGGTTCGAGAGTTGTTGCGTTGCTTTTTGCATACGCAATCCGAAGTGAGCCTTCAACAAGTCACTGACCTCTTTTTTCAGGCCGGCGACATCCTTTGCTCGGAGTTCTGATGCATTCACTTTAACTTCTCCGTTGACTCAGGTGCCGACCTGACGGGCGACAAATGTAGTGCTCAGCGGGAGCTTTGCCGAAGCCAATCTGAAGGCCTCACGCGCCAACTCCTCAGGGACACCGTTGATTTCGTAAAGCACCTTGCCAGGCTGAATTTCAGCGACGTAGTACTCCGGGTTGCCTTTACCGTTACCCATCCGGACCTCGGCCGGCTTCTGGGAAATCGGCTTGTCTGGAAAAATCCGAATCCAAATGCGACCACCACGCTTCACGTGGCGAGATATTGCTCGGCGGGCGGCTTCAATTTGCCGTGCGGTCAAACGCCCGCGCTCTGTGGCCTTCAACCCGAAGTCCCCAAACGAAACTTTAGCCCCGCGAGTCGCTACTCCAGTGTTCCGTCCCTTTTGTTCCTTGCGAAACTTTCTGCGTGCTGGTTGCAACATTTTTATTCTCCTTTTACCTCGCCTGGCGTCGGTGGGACCGCCTTGCGAACACGCTTCACCGCAGGAACCTTGCCCTCGCCTCCCTCGGAACTTGGCGCAGGAACTTCAGTGGACCTAGATGCTGGCCTTGCTCCGCGGTCCCCCACTGCTCCCTCTGCGGGGCGAGGGCGACCACTCGGCGCACCCGGACGGGCATTCCGACGAGGGCGTCGGTCATCATCACCTTCTGGCTTCGTGACGACAGCTGGAGTTTCCCCATGGCCCAGGCGATCTCCACGGTACACCCAGCATTTCACGCCGATGATCCCGTATGTCGTCTTGGCTTCAGAAAACCCATAATCAATATCGGCCTTCAGCGTATGGAGCGGAACGCGACCCTCCCGGTACCACTCGCAACGCGCAATCTCGATTCCGTTCAGTCGACCCGACGACATCAGTTTGATGCCCTGGGCGCCCAACCGCATCGCGTTTTGCATCGCCCGCTTCATGGCGCGCCGAAACATGATTCGCTTCTCCAACTGCTGAGTAATGCTGTCAGCAATCAGTTGCGCATCAATTTCGGGCTTGCGCACCTCTTCGATATTGACAGCGACCGGCACACCAAGACGGCGTGTAAGCTCGGCCTTCAAACTCTCAATATCCTCGCCCTTTTTCCCGATTACCACACCTGGGCGGGCGGAAAAAATTGTAATCCGAGCATTCTTGGCGGGCCGTTCGATAAGTACGCGAGACACTGCTGCGTTCTTCAACCGAATTTTCAAGAATTCTCGAACCTTCAAATCCTCTGCGAGCATCGTCGCGAAGTTTTGATTGTTGGCGTACCAGCGTGAGGCCCAGTTTCTTGTAACTGGAAGCCGAAAGCCCGTCGGGTGAATCTTTTGTCCCATGATCTTCCTTAAGCTTCAGTTGCCGACGGTGATGTAGATGTGTGCTGTCGGCTTACTGATGCGATTTCCCCGGCCTTTGGCACGAGCAGAAAAACGCTTCAGCGTCGTTCCCTGCTCGACAAAAATTGTCTTGACCTTCAAATCGTCGATATCAGCTCCATCATTGTGCTCGGCGTTCGCTATAGCCGACTCCAGAGCCTTCTTGATGATGCCCGCAGCCTTTTTGGGCGTGAAGGTCAGAATATTGAGCGCCTGGCCGACTGGACGCCCACGAACCAAGTCGGCGACCAAACGGCCCTTGTCGGCGGACAGTCGAACGCCACGAACGATTGAACGGGTTTCCATCGAGGTTCCTTATTTGCGCGCGGCCTTCTTGTCTGCCGGATGACCTTTAAACGTACGCGTCAGCGCAAACTCCCCCAACTTATGACCCACCATTTGGTCAGTCACATAAACCGGGATGTGTTGTTTACCGTTGTGAACAGCAATCGTCAACCCACTAAAGTCAGGCAAGATTGTTGAGCGGCGCGACCACGTCTTAATTGGCTTCTTGTCTTTAATGGCAACTGCCTTGTCGACTTTGGCCATCAAATGGTGATCGACAAACGGGCCTTTCTTGAGCGAGCGGGTCATTTGGCGGCCCCTTTACTTCTTGCGACGCGAAACGATGAACGTCTGCGTGCGCTTGTTGTTACGAGTCCGATAACCCTTGGTCATCGTGTTCCATGGGGAGACAGGTACCTGACCTTCGCCAGTGCGACCCTCGCCACCACCGTGTGGGTGGTCGACAGGGTTCATCGCAACGCCCCTCACCGTGGGTCGGATTCCCCTCCAACGAATCGCTCCAGCCTTGCCATACTGGCGCAGGCTGTGCTCTTCGTTCGAGACCTCGCCGATCGTCGCGCGACAGTCAATGTGAATCCTCCGAACCTCACCGGAGCGAAGCCGGACCTGAGCGTATGTGCCCTCACGCGCCAAGAGCGTACAGGCGGTCCCTGCGGAACGGGCGATCTGCGCACCCTTCCCAGGCAGCAATTCGATGCAGTGGATCACGGAGCCGACGGGGATGTTACGGATCGGCAATGTGTTTCCAGCCTTGATCGGAGCCTCGGCGCCGCTCAGTAAGGTTTGTCCGACCTCCAAGCCGCGCGGAGCGATCACGTATCGACGTTCTCCGTCCGCATAACAAACCAGCGCAATGTGAGCCGTACGATTTGGGTCGTACTCAATACGCTCAACCTTCGCTGGAATTCCATCTTTATTTCGCACGAAATCGACAACACGGTAGTGGTGCTTGTGCCCCCCGCCCTTGTGGCGAATCGTGATGTGTCCGTTATTGTTGCGCCCAGCATGCTGGAACTGAGGCTCCAAAAGAGACGCCTCTGGCTTGCCTTTGTGAAGATGCGAATGCACCACCTTCACAACGGCCCGGCGACCCGGCGAGGTCGGCTTGACTTTGATGACGGCCATTACGCAGCCTCCCCGGAGAAGTTCAGTTCTTGACCCGCTTTCAAAGAAACGTAGGCCTTCTTGACATGATCGCGACGCCCCATTGAGCGGCCGAACTTCTTGGCCTTACCCTTTTGGAGAACGGTCTGAACAGAATCAACCTCAACCTTGAACATCAATTCAACCGCCGCCTTGATTTCAGGCTTGGTGGCATCGCGCAGCACCTGAAACAGAACCTGGTTGTGCTTATCCGAGACCATGGTCGACTTTTCGCTGACTATCGGAGCAACCAAGATCTGCGCCAGTCTGTCTTCTGCATATTTGGCTGTGGTCATGCCAGCATCTCCTTGAGTTGCTCGATAGCAGCCTTGGTAACCAAGACCTTCTTGAAATACACCAAAGACACGGGGTCAGCGTATCGGGGCTCAACCACCAGCACGTTAGGCAGGTTTCTCGAAGCAAGCAGCAGGTTGTCGTCAACTCGATCAGCAATCACCAACACCGAATCCAACCCCATCGCCTTGAGCTTGGCGGCAAAATGCTTCGTCTTAGGGGAGTCGACCTCCATAGAGTCGATCACAGCAAGACGACCATCCCTGGCCAACTGCGAGAAGATCGAGGCCATGCCAGCCCGGTACATCTTCTTGTTGATTTTTTGCGTGAAATTTTCGTCCGGGCTGTTCGGAAAAATCCGACCGCCGCCGCGCCACAACGGGGACGACGACATACCCGCGCGGGCACGGCCAGTGCCCTTTTGACGCCAAGGCTTCTTTGTCGAGTGCCGCACTTCGGCGCGGTCCATTTGTGCGCGCGTGCCCTGACGGGCGTTGGCCTGAAACGCCACCACGACCTGGTGCACCAAGGCCTCGTTGTACTCACGGGCAAACAAGGTATCAGGGGCATCGACCTGAGAGGTCGCCTGGCCCTGCGCATTGAGGAGCTCGAGTTGCATCAGTTGCCCCCCTTCTTAATTTTCACCTTGACAGCCGGACTGACCACAATGTGGCCATTCTTGGAGCCCGGGACGGCACCCCTCACGAGAAGCAACTGACGCGCCTCATCGATGCGGATGATGTCAAGGTTTTGGGTCGTCTTTGTCACATCACCACGGTGACCGCACATCTTCTTCCCAGGGAACACACGCCCAGGATCCTGCGCCATCGAAATGGAACCAGGAACATTGTGCGACCGACTGTTACCGTGCGATGCGCGCTGCGATTTGAAGTTATGCCTCTTGATCGTGCCGGTGAAGCCCTTGCCAATTGACGTACCCTGCACGTCAACCTTCTGACCCACCGAAAACACGCCAGTCACCGCGATCTGAGCCCCAGGCGAGAGCGAACTCGCCACATCCTCAGGTACACGAAACTCCTTCAGGACCTCGCCAGCCTCAGCGCCAGCCTTCGCAAGATGACCCGCCTCAGGCTTGGTCACACGTGACGCTTTTCGCCGACCGAATGCGACTTGAATGGCGCTGTAGCCGTCAGTTTGGACGGTCTTGATCTGAGTCACACGATTGTTCGACACATCAAGCACCGTCACAGGAACGGCGTCTCCGTCGTCCGTGAAGATGCGCATCATGCCCACCTTGCGACCCAGCAACCCCAAGCGATTGCTCAGACTCATAATAGTTCTCCGGCCCGGATGCGATCCAGGCCTTTGTTAAACATTCCCGACATCGATTGGCCGGGATGACTGGTCGGAAAAGGCGCCTAAACACCCATTCTCTTTTGGTCTAACAGTCTAGCACATCCGTCGCGACTTACAAGCGACAGATTTCGATCAATGCTCACTGAAGCTTGATTTCGACATCAACGCCTGCAGGAAGATCGAGCTTCATCAAAGCATCCACCGTCTTGTCGGTCGGATCTACGATGTCCATCAAGCGTTGGTGCGTGCGGATTTCGAATTGGTCACGTGATGTCTTGTTGACGTGTGGCGAACGCAAAATATCGAAACGCTGCATACGGGTGGGCAGGGGAACGGGACCCTTCACGATGGCACCGGTACGCTTTGCGGTTTCCACAATTTCAAGTGCGGATTGGTCAATCAACTTGTAGTCAAATGCCTTGAGACGAATGCGAATTTTTTGCTTCTGCATAGCGATTCCTTAAAGAGCAAAGTGGCACCACTAATGAGATGCCGAGCCAGTTGCGGGCGAGCAACTGGTCCAAAGTGACTTGGCATGGAGCCCTGCTGCCCGCAGTGCTGCGGGTCAAGCAGGAGGCGTGCATCACTCGATGATTTTCGCCACAACGCCGGCGCCCACAGTGCGGCCGCCTTCGCGAATCGCGAATCGCAGCCCCTCTTCCATGGCAATCGGGTTGATCAGCTTGACCGTGATGCTCACGTTGTCACCAGGCATCACCATCTCTTTGTCCTTGGGCAACTCCACCGCACCCGTCACGTCAGTCGTGCGGAAATAGAACTGCGGACGATAGTTGTTGAAGAACGGC
>NCFZ01000163.1 GCA_002281415.1 Burkholderiales bacterium 28-67-8
GTCTGGGGGCGGGGCTATGTGCTGCGTGATCTCGAGGACCGCCTCTTCGCGTTCGGGCATCGTCTGGAAAAACTCGCCGATGCGGTTGGCCATATGGACCAGGTTGTCAATGTCCATGGTCACCACCCACCTCGGTGGTGGCCTGCGCACCCAGCCCGAGCCGCTCGGCAAAGCTGTACGCCACCAGACCATCGCCGCGCACGAACCCGGCCAGCGCCAAGCCGCAGCTGCGGGCGACATCCACGGCCAGCGCGGTGGGCGCGGACACCGCGGCAAGCGTGGCCACGCCAGCCATCGCGGTCTTCTGGACCATCTCGAAGCTCGCACGGCTGGTCACACTGATGAAGCCTTCGGCGGGGTTCGCCGCCGAGCGCACCATGGCGCCCACCAGCTTGTCGAGCGCGATGTGACGGCCCACGTCTTCGCGCACCAGCAGCACCTGGCCATCCACGGCGCACCAGGCGGCCGCATGGGTGGCGCCGGTCAGTTTTTGCATGGCCTGCGAGCGCTGCAGTTCGCGCTGAGCGCGGGCCAGGGCCTGCGGCGTCAGATCGAGCGCGGTCACGCGGGGCAGTTCACGCCGGACCTGGCCGAGGCTTTCGGCACCGCACAGCCCGCAACCGGTGAGCCCGGCCAGCGTGCGCCGGCGCTCCTTGAGTCGCCAGGCGCACGCCGCCGCCACCTCGAGCTGCAGCTCGATGCCGTCAGGCACCTCGCGCACCTCGACGCCCAGCAACTCCGACGCGCTGGCGAGCAGCCCCTCGGTGAGCCCGAAGCCGAGTGCGAAATCGTCCAGATCCGCCGGGCTGGCCAGCATGACGGCGTGCGAGATGCCGTTGAACACCAGCGCCACCGGCACCTCATCGGCCAGCCAGTCGGACTGCTCGCGCGATTGCGCATTGCGCCACGTCGTCACCGGCACGGCGCGCACGCCTGCCGGCAGCACCGCGGCATCGGTCGGCTTCACCGCGCGGGCGCCTCGGGGTGTGCCTGTGCGAGCAAGTCGAGCTGCTCGCGGTTGAAGTCGGCGTGCTCGCGCTGCCAGTCCGAAGGCTCCATCACCTTGGCCACCTGCACCGCCGTCACCTTGTATTCGGGGCAGTTGGTGGCCCAGTCGGAGCTTTCGGTGGTGACCACGTTGGACCCCGAGTCGGGGAAGTGAAACGTGGTGAAGACCACGCCCGGCGGCATGCGCTCGGTGATGTCGGCGCGCAGCACCGTGCGGCCGGCGCGGCTGGCGATGCTGACCCAATCGCCCTGACTCACGCCACGCTCTTCGGCGTCGTGCGGGTGGATGTCGAGGCGGTCTTCCTCGTGCCACTGGTTGTTGGCCGTGCGGCGCGTCTGGGCGCCCACGTTGTATTGCGACAGCACGCGCCCGGTGGTCAGCAGCAGCGGGTACATGCGCGTGACCTTCTCCTCGGTGGGCACGTACTGCGTGATGAAAAATCGCCCCTTGCCACGCACGAAGTGATCACCGTGCATGACGGGCGTGCCGGCCTCGGCCGTGTTGTCGTTGCAGGGCCAATGCACGCTGCCCAGCCGGTCAATCTTTTCGTAGCTCACGCCCTGAAAGGCCGGCGTGAGCCGCGCGATCTCCTGCATGACCTGCTCGGGATGCGAGTAGCTCATTGGATGACCCAGCGCGTTCGACAGTTTCATGGTGACTTGCCAGTCGGCCAGCCCGGCCAGCGGCGGCATCACCTGGCGCACGCGCGAGATGCGCCGCTCGGCGTTGGTGAAAGTGCCGTCCTTCTCGAGGAACGAGCTGCCCGGCAAGAACACGTGCGCGTACTGGGCGGTCTCGTTGAGGAAGATGTCCTGCACGACCAGACACTCCAGCGCCTGCATCGCGGCCGACACGTGCTTCGTGTCGGGGTCGGACTGCACGACGTCCTCGCCCTGGCAGTACAGGCCCTTGAAACTGCCGGTGCGCGCCGCATCGAACATGTTGGGGATGCGCAGGCCCGGCTCGGGGCTGAGGCCCACGCCCCAGGCGGCCTCGAACTGCGCGCGCACCGTGCTGTCAGACACATGCCGGTAGCCCGGAAACTCATGCGGAAAGCTCCAGGTTGGCGATGCCCATCACCATGGTCGAGCCCTGCGCGTGTTCGGTCACGCCCAGCCCGTAATAGATGGCCGAATTGGGGCCCCCCGCATACAGCCGCGCGGCCGCACGAACGTCGGCGGCGCTCACGCCGGTGACGGCCTCGAAGGCCTCGGGCGAGTTCTCGGGCCGGGCCACGAACTCGCGCCAGGGCGCGAAGCTGCGCGCGTCGCAGCGCTCGGCCACGTAGGCTTCGTTGACCAGACCTTCGGTGACGACCACATGCGCCATGGCCGTGATCATGGCCACGTTGGTGCCAGGCCTGAGCGCCAGGTGGTGCTCGGCGCGCACGTGCGGGGCGTCGACCAGATCGATGCGCCGCGGATCGATGACCACCAGCCGGGCGCCCTCGCGCAGCCGGCGCTTCATGCGCGAGGCGAACACGGGGTGCGCGTCGGTCGGGTTGGCGCCGATCACCACGATCACGTCGGCGTGCGCCACCGACTTGAAGTCCTGCGTGCCCGCCGACGTGCCAAAAGTCTGGCCCAGGCCGTAGCCGGTGGGCGAGTGGCACACCCGTGCGCAGGTGTCGACGTTGTTGTTGCCAAAGCCCGCGCGCACCAGCTTTTGCACGAGGTAGACCTCCTCGTTGGTGCAGCGCGACGAGCTGATGGCGCCCACCGAGTCTGTGCCGTGCGCGGCCTGGATGCGTTTGAACTCGGCGGCCGCGTGGCCGATGGCCTCGTCCCAGCTCACCTCGCGCCACGGGTCGGTGATCTTGCTGCGGATCATCGGCTGCGTGATGCGGTCAGGGTGGGTGGCGTAGCCCCAGGCAAAGCGGCCCTTCACGCAGGCATGCCCCTCGTTCGCCCGGCCGTCCTTCCACGGCACCATGCGCACGACGGTGTTGCCCTTCATCTCGGCCTTGAGACCGCAGCCCACGCCACAGTACGCACAGGTGGTGATGACGCTGTGCTCGGGTTGGCCGAGTTCGATGATGGTTTTTTCCTGCAGCGTGGCCGTCGGGCAGGCTTCGACGCAGGCGCCGCAGCTCACGCATTCGCTGTCCATGAACGGCTGGTTCTGGCCCGCCGACACCTGGCTGTCGAAGCCGCGCCCGCTGATCGTGAGCGCGAAGGTGCCTTGCGTTTCTTCGCAGGCGCGCACGCAGCGGTTGCACACGATGCACTTGCTGGGATCGAACGTGAAGTACGGGTTCGACTCGTCCTTTGGGGCCTGCGTGTGATGCGCGCCGGCCACGCCATCGACCACCGCGCCGCCCACGCCGTAGCGCACCTCGCGCAACCCGGTGACGCCGGCCATGTCCTGCAACTCGCAATGGCCGTTGGCGCTGCAGGTCAGGCAGTCGAGCGGGTGGTCGCTGATGTAGAGCTCCATCACGCCCTTGCGCAACTGCTGCAGCCGGGGCGTTTGCGTGTGCACCACCATGCCGTTGTCGGCCGGCGTCGTGCACGAGGCCGGGTAGCCCTTGCGTCCGTCGATCTCGACCAGGCACAAGCGGCACGAGCCGAACGGCTCGAGGCTGTCGGTCGCGCACAGCTTGGGCACCTGGATGCCGGCCTCCACCGCCGCGCGCATCAGCGAAGTGCCCTTGGGCACGGTCACGCCAAAGCCGTCGATGGACAGGGTGACGGTGTCTACTGACGCGCGCGCCGGCGTGCCGTGATCGATCTCGAGCTGCAGGTGCTTGAGCATGGACAGTCTCCTCAGGCGGCGCCCGGGTCGGCGGCAAGGCCGAAGTCAGCCGGGTAGTGATCGAGCGCCGACAGCACCGGGTACGGCGTCATGCCGCCCATGGCGCACAGGCTGCCGTGCAGCATGGTGTCGCACAGGTCGCGCAACAGGTGCACCTGCGCTTGCTGCGGCGGCTGCCCGCCGCTCAGGCCGGTGATGCGGTCGATGACCTCGACGCCGCGAGTCGAGCCGATGCGACACGGCGTGCACTTGCCGCAGCTCTCGATCGCGCAGAACTCCATCGCGTAGCGAGCCAGCTTCGCCATGTCGGCCGTGTCGTCATGCACCACGATGCCGCCGTGCCCCACGGCCGCACCCATCGCGGCGTAGGCCTCGTAGTCGAGCGGCACGTCCCACTGCGATTCGGGCACATAGGCGCCCAGCGGGCCGCCGACTTGCACCGCCTTGATCGGCCGGCCGCTGCGCGTGCCACCGCCAAAGTCGTGCAACAACTCGCGCAGCGTCAGCCCGAAAGCCTTTTCGACCAGCCCGCCATGCCGGATGTTGCCGGCCAGCTGAAACGGCAGCGTGCCGCGCGAACGGCCCATGCCAAAGTCCCGATAGAACGCCGCGCCGCGCGCCAGGATGATCGGCACGCTGGCCAGGCTGATGACGTTGTGGATCAGCGTGGGCTGGCCGAACAGGCCTTCGACCGCAGGCAGCGGCGGCTTGGCGCGCACGATGCCCCGCCGGCCCTCAAGGCTCTCGAGCATCGCGGTCTCTTCGCCGCAGACGTAGGAGCCCGCCGCCTTGCGCACCTCGAGATGCAAGGCGTGGGAGCTGCCGCACACGCGCTCGCCCAGGAAGCCGGCGGCCGTGGCCCGCGCGATCGCCTCGTTCAGGGTGGCGATGGCATGCGGGTACTCCGCGCGGACGTAGATGAACCCCCGCGTGGCACCCACCGCCACGGCGGCGATCGCCATGCCCTCGATCAGCAGGAAGGGGTCGCCCTCCATGGTCATGCGGTCGGAGAACGTGCCCGAGTCGCCCTCGTCGGCGTTGCACACCACGTACTTCTGCGCGGCCGGGGCTTGCAGCACGGTGCGCCACTTGATGCCGGCCGGAAATGCCGCACCACCACGCCCGCGCAGACCCGAGTCGAGCACCTCCTGCACGACGCCCGCACCGTCCAGCGTCAACGCACGGCGCAGGCCCACCCAGCCGGCGTGCGCTTCATGGTCGGCCAGCGACAGCGGGTCGGTCACGCCCATGCGGGCAAACGTCAGCCGCTCCTGCCGCGCCAGATAGGGCAGTTGTTCGGTGAGCCCGTGGCACAGCGCGTGGTGGTCGCCGTCGAGCATTCCGGCATCGAGCAGCTCGGAAATGTCAGCGGCCTGCACCGGCCCGTAGGCGACGCGACCGGCAGACGTGTCGACTTCGACCATCGGCTCGAGCCAGAACATCCCGCGCGATCCGTTGCGCACGATGTCGACGGCCACCCCGCGCCGCGCGCAGACAGTGGCCAGCGTGGCGGCCACCTCATCGGCACCCACCGCCAGCGCGGCCGAATCGCACGGCACGAACACGCGCACGGTGCTCATGGCTGGATCTCCAGCGCGGCCAGCAGCTGCTCGAGCCGCTCGGGCGTGAGACGCGCGTGCACGCGGTCGTCGATGCGCATCGCCGGCGACGAAGCGCACAGCCCGAGGCAATACACCGGCTCGAGCGTCACCGCGCCATCGGCTCGCGTGTGGTGGCGCTCGCAGCCGAGCACGCGTTCGGCCTGCGCGAGCAACGCCTCGGCGCCGCAGGCCTGACACGCCTCGGCACGGCAGACCTGCACGACGTGGCGGCCCGGCGGCGCGCTGCGAAAGTGGGGGTAGTAACTCACCACGCCGTGCACCTCGGCGCGCGACAGGTTGAGCGCCGAGGCGATCAGCGGCACGCCGTCGGCAGGGATGTGGCCCAGTTCGTCCTGGATGGCGTGCAGCACCGGCAACAGCGCTCCCGGGCGCTGCGCGTGCTGGTCGAGCGCGAGTTGGACGGCTGCGATGATGGCGGATGGGGTGGCTGAGGTCATGGTGCGATGGCCGCCGGAGACGCCCTCGAATCGACGGCGCCACACCGCGACAACCAAGCGCCGATCATGCCGCCCGCCACACGCTCCAGCAAGGCCGGCGCGCGACTACCGGCGCAGACATTGCGAAACATCAACTCCGCGCAGGCCAGTCCTTCAGCCCGACCCCGGGCCGGGGCCGTCTTGCAGCCGAACTAGTCGCGCAGCGCCATGGCCAGCGACTTGGCCGTGTTGGACGACCCGATCGTGAGGGCCATGTCGAGCGTGCCCACGCGCATGACCAGCTGCTTGCGCGATTCGTCCAGCTTCACGACATCGATGGCCGTGGCCGGAATCTGCACGGCCTGAGCCGGGTCGCTGCCCTTGATCGGTGGCAGGTCGGTGCGCTTCTTGGCGCACAGCGTTGACGACTCCATCAGCGCCGTGAGCAACTGCTTGAGCCGCTCGTCGTCGAGTTCGAGGTCGAGCACGCTGTCGGCCAGTTGCAGCCGGATCGCGAACGCCTTGCCGTCGGTCGACGGCCAGGCCATGGTGATGCCTTTGAGTTGCTTGGGGTTGGGTCCGCTGGTTTCCATGGTTCTTGCTGCCGTTCAGGAGTTGGTTGAAAAATTCATGCTGCCATCAGCACAACTGCGGGCCTGCCCGAAGGCGGCCCTGAGCTAAATTACGTGCCTTGGGGTCACCTTCTTGTGCATCGCAGGACATCCCGGCGATCACCGCCCGAACCCCCTCACTGGAGCCATCCATGGACAGCAACGCAAACCACAGCACCGCACCCCAACTCTCCGGCTGGGCCGCCTGGCTCGATGCCCGCGTAGAGCGCATCTTCACGCTGCTCGAGCGCTCGTACATGACGGGCAATCGTCCGCAGTACTGATCTGCGCGGCGGGTTCACTTCTCGCCACAGGCGAACTTGAACAACTCGCCGGCCACCGTGCCGGCGGCCACCGGGCTCCAGACACCGGCGTTGGTGTTCGAATAGACGACCTGGCCCAGGCCGGTGAGGTCGCTGTAGCGGCTGAACTCGAGCCGTCGGCTCAGGCGGTCCACACAGTCGTATTCCAGATGCTGCTTGGACGACAGGTACGCCTTGTCGTCCTCCGTCTTGCGTGGGCTGGTGTAGTTGATCACGCTCCACATCGTGACGATGTCGCCACTGCGGCGGATGGAGCCCGGGTCGGCCATGACCCTGACCTTCGGATCGGCCTTGACGGGCAGCCAATCGGCCATCGCCGTGCCGGCGACCAGCGCCAGCACCACGCCGACTGCAGTTTTATTGATCGTCATCGAGGTCTCCGTGCGATCAGGCGGCTGACGGCTGAAGCCGGTCCAGCGCCGCGGCCAGCCGGCCCACCGTGCCGTCCACATCGTGCAGCTTGTCGAGGCCGAACAGGCCAATCCGAAACGTCTGGAAGTCGGCCCCCTCGTCGCATTGCAGCGGCACGCCGGCGGCGATCTGCAGACCTTGCGCCATCAGCTTGCGGCCGGTCTGCATCTCGGTGTCGTCGGTGTAGCTGACGACCACGCCAGGCGCTTGAAAGCCCTCGGCCGCCACACTCTTGAAGCCACGACCGACCAGCAGCGCGCGCACCGCATCACCGAGTTGCTGCTGCTCGCGGCGCACCTTGTCAAAGCCATAGGCGTGGGTCTCGAGCATCACGTCGCGCACCCGGGTCAGCGCGTCGGTGGGCATCGTCGCGTGGTACGCGTGGCCACCGCCTTCGTAGGTTTCCATGATCTGCAGCCACTTGCGCAGGTCACAGGCGTAGCTGGTGCTTTGCGTGCTGTCGATACGTTCGCGGGCCAGCTCGCTGAGCATCACCAGGCCGGCGCAAGGCGAGCCGCTCCAGCCCTTTTGCGGCGCGCTCACCAGCACGTCCACGCCACAGGCTTGCATGTCGACCCAGATGGTTCCCGAGGCAATGCAGTCGAGCAC
>NCFZ01000164.1 GCA_002281415.1 Burkholderiales bacterium 28-67-8
AGCCGTCGCGCTGCACCTCGATGCCAAAGCGCGCCAGCAGATTCAGCGTGATTTCGATGTACGGCTTGGAGATGAGCTCGCCGTCGATTTCGACGACAGCCGGTTGATCGGCCGTCAGCAACGGCAAGGCCAGCAGCATGGCCGTGAGGAACTGGCTCGACACATCACCGCGCACGCGGATCGGCACCGACAAATCCAGCGGCTCGTTGCCCGGCAGCAGCTTCAAAGGGGGAAAGCCCGGTTGCCCGAGGTAGTCGATGCGGCAGCCCAGCGGGCGCAGGGCATCGACCAGATCGCCGATCGGGCGCTCGTGCATGCGCGCCACGCCGCTCAATTCGAAGCAGCCGTTTTGCGTGGCAGCCAGCATGGCGAGCGCCGCGGTCAGCGGACGCATCGCGGTGCCGGCGTTGCCGAGGAAAAGCGCAGCCTCGCGCACATTGAGCCGCCCGCCAAGGCCGGTGATGCTCAGGCTGCCGAAGCCGGTTTCGGTGTCCATCGCCTCGATGCGGCAACCCAGCGTGCGCAGCGCAGCGAGCATGACCTGCGTGTCGTCGGAGTCGAGCAGGTCGTGAATGATCGTGGTGCCTTCGCTTAGGCCGGCGAGCAGCAAAACGCGGTTGGAGATGCTCTTGGAGCCCGGCAGACGCACCGTTCCGGCGGCGCTCAGCAAAGGCGGAATGTCGAGATGATCTGTGCTGTACATCGTGGCCTCAACGCGGTACGGCGTTGCACTTGGTGGTGGCTGGGGTCCAGCCCGAGCGTGCGGTTGAGGCGGCACGAATCAGTTCTTCCAGAGCCTCCGAGTTGCCACTCTTCATCACATATTCCATGGCTTCGAGCGCCTGACGGAAGTGTTGCAACTGCTTGCCCAACTCGTCGCGGTTGGCCACCAGCACGTCTCGCCACAAGGCAGGATCACCCGCGGCGATGCGGGTGAAATCCCGGAATCCCGGCCCGGCCAGCGACAGGAAGTCGGGACCGGCAGGCTGCCTCGCCACGCCGTTCACATAAGCGAACGCCAACAGGTGCGGCAGGTGGCTGACGGCTGCAAAGGCGGCGTCGTGGTTCTCGGGCGTCATGCGCAGCACCTGCGAGCCGATCGATGCCCACACATCGGTGGCCTTTTGGATGAGCTCTGGCGAGGTCTGCGGCAACGGTGTGAGGATCACCTGCTGGCCCTCGTACAGCGAGGCTTCGGCGTGTTCGATGCCGGCGACTTCCTTGCCGGCGATGGGGTGCGCCGGCACAAAGTTGGGCAGTCGATCCTTGAGCGTGCGGATGGCGGCATCGACCACATCGCGCTTGGTCGAGCCCACGTCCATGAGCAGCACGCCGGGTTCGATCAGTGGAAGGATGGCGCGAAACGTGGCTTCGCTCGCCGCCACGGGCACCGCCATCAGCACGATGTCAGAACCCGAAACCGCCAGCAATGCCGACTCGGCTGCCTGATCGATCACGCCCATGCGGCGCGCCTTGTCGGTGGTGGACGGAGACTTGCTGTAGCCGACCACACGCTTGACCAACCCCGCGCGGCGCAGCGCCAGCGCAAATGAACCACCCATCAGCCCGCAGCCGATGACACCGAGTTGCTTGAACATCGCCTGGAACTTCGCGGTCAGTGAACGTCGATGGGATAGCTGCCCAGCAGCTTGAAGAAGGCGCACACCTCGCGAAGGTCCTTCAGCGCAGCAGCCATCTGAGGCTGGCTGGGGTGGCCTTGCAGGTCAATGTAGAAGTAGTACTCCCACTGGCCCGAGCGCGCCGGCCGCGACTCGAAGCGCGTCATCGACACCCCGTGGGTTTTCAGTGGCACGAGCATGTCGTGCACCGCACCAGGCCGGTTGGCCACCGACACCACCAGGCTGGTGCAGTCGTGGCCGGACGCGTGTGGCGAAGGCTGCCGCTGCGGGTGGGTGACCACCGCGAAGCGGGTGCGGTTGTGTGCGTCGTCCTGGATTGCCGGAGCCACCACGTGCAGGCCGAATTCAGCGCCGGCACGGTCGCCCGCCACCGCGGCCAGGCGCAAATCGAGACTGGCCAGACGTGCGCCTTCGGCATTGCTCGACACCCCGCGTCGCTCCGCATGGGGCAAATGGGCCGTGAGCCAGTCCTGGCACTGGGCCAACGCCTGCGGGTGGGCACACACCGCTTCAATGTCGGCCAGCGAATTTTCGCGACGCAGCAGGTTGTGGCGCACGAGGAGGCTGGTCTCGCCAATGATGGTGAGAGGCGTCGTCAGCAACAGATCGAGCGATCGTGCGATCACGCCTTCGGTCGAGTTTTCGACCGGCACCACACCGAAATCGGCGGCGCCGGCGGTGGTGGAACGAAACACCTCATCGAGACTGGAGCACGGCACGCGCACGATCGATGAGCCGAAGAACCCCAGCGTGGCCGATTCGCTGAACGTGCCGGCCGGTCCCAGGTAGGCCACGCGCATGGGTGATTCGAGCGAACGGCAGGCCGACATGATTTCGCGCCAGATCGGCGCCACGCTGTCCGACGACAGCGGCCCCTGGTTGACGGCCTTCAATCCATCGATGACCTGCGCTTCGCGCTCAGGCCGAAAGGTCACCGAGCCCTCCTTCTTCTTGACCTCACCGACTTGCAGAGCCACTGCGGCGCGCTTGTTCAGCAGCGTCAGCAAGTCGCGATCGAGCGCGTCGATCTGCTCGCGCAGCGCCAGCAGTTCCGGGGGAGTGGTGGGGGCCGCATCAGCCATGTTGTGCCTCGAACGCTTGCATGTGATTCACCAGAGCCTGCACGCCAGCCAGCGGCATCGCGTTGTACAGGCTGGCGCGCAGCCCGCCGACTGACTTGTGTCCCTTGAGTTGCAGCAACCCGGCATCGCGGGCCTGCTTCAGGAACGCTTCGTTCAGTGTGTCGTCGGCAAGAAAGAACGGGATGTTCATGCGCGAGCGGCAGCTTGTATCGACTTCATTTCGGTAAAAGCCCGAGCCGTCTATGAAGTCGTAAAGCAGGCTGGCCTTGGCGAAATTTCGAGCCTCGATGGCGGCGATTCCGGCGAGGGTGGATTCGCTCTGGCGCTTGAGCCACTGGAACACGAGCCCCGCGATGTAGATCGCGTAGGTGGGCGGCGTGTTAAACATCGAGCCCTGATCGGCCACGGTGCGGTAATTGAAGACCGACGGGCAGATCGGCAGGGCGTGGTCGAGCAGGTCCTCGCGCACAAACACCAGCGTCAAGCCGGCCGGCCCGATGTTCTTTTGAGCGCCCGCGTAGGCGATGCCGATGCGGCTCCAGTCAATGGGGCGCGAAGCGACGTGCGATGAACAGTCGATCACCAGCGGTGCATCGCAGCCCAGCGATTTCAGATCGGGCAGGTCGTGGAACTCGATGCCGTCGATGGTTTCGTTGCTGCACAAATGCACGTAAGACGGGTTCGCGCTGAACTGCCAGCCAGCAGCATCAGGCAATCGGGCAGGGCGCCCGCCAAGGCTCGACGCTGCCACATGGGCTTCGCCATAGCGCCTGGCTTCAGCGTGCGACTTGACCGACCACGACCCTGTGAGAACGAAATCAGCCGTCAGACTGGACGAGCGGCCGATCAGGTTCATCGGCACGATGGCGTTCTGCCCCAAGCCACCGCCTTGCATGAACAGGATCCTGAAGTGCGCCGGCACCGCCAGCAGGTCCCGCAGATCGCGCTCGGCCTCATCGCAGATGGAGATGAACTCGCGGCTGCGGTGGCTCATCTCCATCACGCTGACCCCGCTGCCACGCCAGTCCAGCATCTCGGCGGCAGCTTGCTCCAGAACCTCTGTAGGAAGGGTCGCCGGTCCAGCCGAAAAATTGAACGGACGTGGCATGAATCCGTTACTTGCTTGCGGCCTTCGCCGGTGTCTTGCCAGCAGGCGCGGCTGCGGCTGGCGGCGTGCCGGAGCTCGTGCTCATCAGCGTTGCGCGAACGCTCTCTTCCAGAGCCTTGAGTTTCGGCTCGATCACAGGGCGGGCATCAGATACCAGTTTTTGCATGAAGTTGCGCTGGATTTCAGGCGCGACCTGCTGGTACTTCTTGAAGGTGGGCGACTCGAGCCAGGCAATCAGGCCCCTGAGTTCTTCTTCGGTGAAACGCTCCTCGAGCGAGGTTCCGATCGTCGAAGGAGCGAGCTTGATGGCGCGCTCGCGAACGAGCGGAACCGCTTCGTCGACGTACTTTCTGGCGCTGGCCTCGAGGGACCGCGCGACAGCATCGCGGTTGTCTTCGGCGACCTGGCTTTGCAGCACCCGGCCAGCCTCTTGCAACATGCGCCCTGCAGGCTCCTGGGCCAGGTTCTTGGCCAGCATCTCGACGTCAGGTTGCTGCAGGACCAGAATCTTGCTGACCAGATCCTTCTTGGCTTGCGAGGTGGGCAATGCGGTTTGGGCTTGTGCGCCAAGGGCGAGGCACAAGGCGCTGAGGGCAAGGATTCGTTTCATCAGAGGCTCTCGGTGGATGGCGACTCATCGTCGTCGCCGTTGGGGGTATCTGTGTCGGTGTTGCTGTCGGTGGCGTTCACGTCGTTTTCGACGATGCGTTGCAAGCCGCTGAGGGTGGAGCCGGCGTCGAGCGCGATCAGCGTGACGCCTTGCGTGGCACGCCCGAGTTCACGGATTTCCGAGACGCGGGTGCGCACCAGCACGCCCTTGTCGGTGATCAGCATGATTTCGTCGTCGGGGTGCACCAGCGTGGCGGCCACGACCTTGCCGTTGCGGTCGGTCTGCTGCATGGCGATCATGCCCTTGGTGCCGCGGCCGTGCCGTGTGTACTCGACGATGCTGGTGCGCTTGCCAAATCCGTTGACCGTGGCCGTCAGCACGCTCTGAGTCTCGTCTTCGGCCACCAGCATGGCGATCACGCTGTGGGCTTCTTCAAGCGCCATGCCCCGCACACCACGGGCGTTGCGGCCCATGGGGCGCACATCGTTTTCATCGAAACGCACGGCCTTGCCCGCATCGCTGAACAGCATCACATCGTGCTGGCCATCGGTGATGGCCGCGCCAATGAGGAAGTCGCCTTCGTCAAGATCGACCGCGATGATGCCGGCCTTGCGCGGGTTGCTGAAGTCGTCGAGAGGCGTCTTCTTGACGGTGCCCTTGGCTGTGGCCATGAAGACGAATCGCTCGGCCGGGAAGGTCCGCGCCTCGCCGGTCAGTGGCAACACGACGTTGACCTTTTCGCCAGGCAGAAGCGGGAACATGTTGACGATCGGCTTGCCGCGGGAGTTGCGTGAACCCTGCGGAACTTCCCAGACCTTCAGCCAATAGACGCGACCCTTGTTGGTGAAACACAGGATGTAGTCGTGCGTGTTCGCGATGAACAGCTGCTCGACCCAGTCGTCTTCCTTGGTCTGCGTCGCTTGCTTGCCGCGCCCGCCACGCTTTTGGGCGCGGTATTCGGCCAGCGGCTGACTCTTGAAGTAGCCCGTGTGGCTGAGCGTCACCACCATGTCGGTCGGGGTGATCAGGTCCTCGGTGCCGAGATCTTGAGCGTTGTGCTCAATCACGCTGCGCCGAGCGCCAATCTTGGTCTGACCGAACTCCTGCTTGATCGCCGCCAGCTCGTCGCTGATGATCGAAGTCACGCGCTCGGGCGTCGACAGGATGTTGAGCAGGTCGGCGATGGTGGTCATCACCTCCTTGTATTCGCTGATGATCTTGTCTTGCTCAAGCCCGGTCAGTCGCTGCAAACGCATTTGCAGA
>NCFZ01000165.1 GCA_002281415.1 Burkholderiales bacterium 28-67-8
TGCTGGGTTCCAGCAAGGACAAGACCAATGCCAAGAGCCTGTCGCGCTACCGCGTGCAGGTCAAGGGCAGCGGCGGCAGCAGCATCGTGACCATCCTGAATGCACAGGGTGCAGTCGACACGGGCGCCACGGCGGCGCACATCGCCACGCTGCTGGTCCAGGACCTGAAGTGATCCGGCCGTGAGGCGCCGGCCTTCGGGCCTGACGCCTCACCCGAAAAATCAAACAGAAGCAGGCATTAAAAAAGCCGCCCTAGGGCGGCTTTTTCTCGTCGGGGACGAGGATTACTTGGCGGCGCTGGCAGCGTCAACCACAGCGCTCGCGGCTTCAGCCATAGGAGCCACAGCAGCCGATGCGGCTTCAGCCACAGGTGCCACGACAGCAGAGGCTGCTTCAGCGACCGGAGCAGCGGCTTCTTCTTTCTTGCCGCAGGCGGTCAGGGCGAAAGCAGCAACCAGGGTAGCCAGCACGAGCGATTTATTCATGTTCATCCTCAATAAATGGTTTGTTAACGCGGTGAGTGATCATCGACCCACCGCGTCGGCAGCAGGCCAAAAACACAGTTGCCAAGGGGCTATACCCTACCCAGCAAGCCTGAAAGTATAAGCGTTGAATCGACTATTTCACAGTCCCAACGTGCTTGCGGGGAAGGCTTCCACCGAACGTTGGAAAAGTGCATCGAGCTCTTCGCGCAGCCGCACGGCGTCATCGACATCCGTGGAGATCCGGCCGCGATAGTGAACCCGGTCCACCAGCCTCACGCTGACCACCCCGGGTGCGAACAGCAGGCCCGGCAAACGCCCATGGCTGGAGTCATCAGGCGTCATGCAGGTCACCACATGAGCCCAGTGCCGGCGCCAATGGACCCAGCGCGGATGGCGCCGCGGCATCGAGTCGTAGTTCAGCGCCAGCACATGGCAGCGACGGTGCGCCACCGACCAGCGCGTCAGCTGCTCGACCACCTGCGGCTCGTTGAGCGGCCAGTCGGCAAAGTCGGCATCGCACATCCAGATCTCGCTGGCACTCGATTCGGCGATCAGCGCGAACGCCTGCAACAAGGCGGCCTGATATTCGCCGCGCGATTGGATCAGCCCATCGTTCGAGTCATTCATGGGAAAGCAGCCCCTTGAGTTGATGAGAGCCCGTCTTTTCGAGCGCGCGCGTGTTCGTCAAGCCTCGTCAGTTGCCGGATGCAGCCAACCTTGGTCGGCCCAAGACTGCACCAGCTCCCAGGCCGGCGCACTGAGCTTCGAGACGGCCGCCACATCGAGCGCTCGCCGATCGGCCAGCGTGCGCATCAGCGTCGCGTCGCGGCCCGAGGCCATGAACGACTCGCCGTTGATGAACACGTGGTGATCGTCGTAGAGCATGCGGCTGCGGCGATCGAGCACGATGGCAGCACGCCGTTCCATCTCGCCGCACGCATCGAACCACACCTGAGGCTTGGGCTCGCTCAGCCACTCGCCGAGCGCGCAATCGAGCGAACGCGGCTCCTCGACGAGGCGCCGTACCGCGTCGGCAGCAAATGCGGCCAGCGCCGGCGGGATGCGCCCGGGCTCATCGGTGGCAGGCTGATCCGGGTCGCGGTAAAGCGGGCTTTCGCAAGCGTCGTCCACGCCATCGAGCATGCGCTGCAGCACTGCGGTGCCCACCTCATCGCGAGAAGCGGCTCTGAAGCCGATCGACGCGGTGATGCACTCGCCCCTTGCCACACCGTCATGCGCCCAGCGCGGCGGCAGGTACAGCATGTCGCCGGGCTCCAGCGTCCAGGTGTGTTCGGGCTCGAAATGCTCGAGGAGCTTGAGCGGCATGCCGGGCACGATGGACATGTTCTTCGTGCGTCCGATGCGCCACTCGCGCTTGCCGGCCAGTTGCAGCAAGAACACGTCGTACGAATCGAAGTGCGGCCCGACGCCGCCGCCGTCGGTGGCAAACGACACCATCACGTCATCGAGTCGCACATCCGGCGCGAAGCGAAAGCGCGACAGCAGCTCGTGCACCTGCGGCGCATGCAGATCAACGCCTTGCACCAGCAGCGTCCAGTCGGCACGCGACAGCGGTGGCAGCTGCCGGCGGCTGAAGGGGCCGTGGCGCAGCTTCCAGTCGGTGCCGCGCCGCTCGACCAGGCGCGACTCGACGCCCTCGCGCCCGGCCAGCGCAAACAGGCCGGAACGGTCCACGGCCAGATCAGCCGCCGAGATCGCCTGACGGATCAGCAGCGGCTTTTTCTGCCAGTGACGGCGCATGAAAACACGCGGGCTGAGCCCGCCCAGCAGGGCGATGGGGGTGTCGGTGGTCATGGCGGGATTGTCCATGGGTGACACCACTCAAGGGGCCGATGTCGCTGGCGAGCGCGACGCGCCCTGTGCGATCATTTCCCGATGCAAATCCAATCCCCCTGCGTCGTCTCACTCACGTGGCGACTTGAAGATGCCCAAGGCGAGCTGATCGACGAACTCGCGGAACCGGTCGAATTTTTCTACGGCGGTGCCGACCTGCTCGAAAAGGTCGAAGCCGCGCTGCTCGACCAGGGCGAAGGCTTCGAAGCCTCGTTGCACCTCGAGCCCGAGCAAGCCTTTGGCGAGTATTTGGCCGATCTGGTGTGCTTCGAGGACCGCTCGGTGTTCCCCGAACACATCGAAGTGGGCATGCAGTTCGACGGCCTGCCCGAAGGCGCCGTCACGCCGGACATGCCCGCCGAGGCGGTCTACACGGTCACCGAGGTGTACGAGTCACACGTGGTGCTCGACGGCAACCACCCGCTGGCCGGCCTGGCCTTGCGGCTGCACCTGACCGTGTGCGATGTGCGCGAAGCCACGCTCGACGAGACCGAGGCCGCCACCGTCGGCCAGCCCGCGTTCACCGTGCTCAACGCGGTGCAGCCCGGGCCGCACCTGCACTGAATCGGCGGCGGCTCAGGCCGCTCCGGTCGACCCGAAGCCGCCCGTGCCCCGCTCGGACGCAGCAAAGTCGTCGACGCGCCGAAAAGTCGCCTGCACCACCGGCACGATGACGAGCTGCGCGATGCGCTCGAGCGGCTGCACGGTGTAGGCCGTGTCGCCACGATTCCAGCAGCTCACCATCAGCGGGCCCTGGTAGTCCGAGTCGATCAGGCCCACCAGATTGCCCAGCACGATGCCGTGCTTGTGGCCCAGCCCCGAGCGCGGCAGGATCATCGCGGCCAGCCCCGGGTCGCCGATGTGCACCGACAAGCCGGTCGGGATCAGGCGCGTTTGGCCCGGCTCGATGCACAACGGCTCGTCGACGCACGCGCGCAGATCCAACCCGGCGCTGCCAGGGGTGGCGTAGGCCGGCAGCGAGTCGGCGATACGTGCATCGAGAACCTTGAGGTCGATCGTGGTCATGGCGTGGGCGTGAAGTGAGGGTTCGGAAAAACCGGCCAGTCAGTGCGGCGCAGGCTCGAGCCGCAACGCCACATCGGCGATCAGCGATCGCGCCAGCGTGAGCTTGTCGGCCTGCGGCAGCTCGCGGTGGCCGTGCGCGTCGACCAGCACCAGCGTGTTGTCGTCACGCCCGAAGGTCGCCGGCCCGAGGTTGCCCACGATCAGCGGCACGCGCTTGCGTTCGAGCTTCTCGCGCGAATGCTTCAGCAGGTCGTGGCTTTCCGCCGCAAAGCCCACGCAAAACGGCCGTCCGCCCGCGCAGTGCTGCGCCACGGCGGCCAGGATGTCGGGGTTTTCGGTCAGCTCGAACATCGGCGCGACCT
The DNA here is from genome assembly GCA_002281415.1 of Burkholderiales bacterium 28-67-8. Classification (GTDB taxonomy): domain Bacteria; phylum Pseudomonadota; class Gammaproteobacteria; order Burkholderiales; family Burkholderiaceae_C; genus PBB1. Next base: position 3,728 of record NCFZ01000165.1, read on the forward strand.
TGCCGCCGTCCTTCTTGATCTTCTGATCGGACAGGTGCGCCGGACGCCAGTCGGCCACCGCTGCGGTGGCGACGAACACGTCTTGTTCGGGTGCCAGCGGCATCACCGCATCGAACATCTGCTGCGCGGTCTGCACGTCGATGCGGCGCACGCCACGCGGTGTGGGCAGGTGCACCGGGCCGGCCACCAGCGTGACCTCGGCACCGGCTTCAATCGCCGCGCGCGCGATGGCAAAGCCCATCTTGCCGCTCGATAAATTGGTGATGCCGCGCACCGGGTCGATCGGCTCGAAGGTGGGGCCGGCGGTGATCAGCACGCGGCGTCCGGCGAGCGGCTTGGGGCGGAAGAACCCGATCAACGCTTCGAGCAGATCGTCGGGTTCGAGCATGCGGCCTTCGCCGACTTCGCCGCAGGCCTGCTCGCCGCTGTCGGGGCCGAAGAAATGCGCGCCGTCGGCACGCAGCTGCGCCACGTTGCGCTGGGTCGCCGGATGCGCCCACATCTCGCGGTTCATGGCCGGCGCGATGATCAGCGGGCAGGTATCGATCGGGCGTGCCAGACACAGCAAGCTGAGCAGGTCATCGGCGCGGCCGTGCAGCAAGCGGGCCATGAAGTCGGCGCTGGCCGGCGCCACCAGCACCGCATCGGCGCCGCGGGTCAGGTTGATGTGCGCCATGTTGTTGGCGTGGCCATCGACCTCGCGCGCATCCCAGGTGCTGCCGAACACCGGCCGCCCCGACAGCGCCTGCAGCGTGAGCGGGGTGATGAACTGCTCGGCCGAGGCCGTCATCACCACTTGCACCGTGGCGCCCGCCTTCACCAGCGCTCGGGTCAGTTCAGCGGCCTTGTAGCAGGCGATGCCGCCGCTCAGGCCCAGCACGATGTGCCTGCCGTCGAGATCGCCGCGCGGTTCGGTTGGGTCGGTCATGGTGTGTGGCGTTTCGCGTTCTCGAAGACAGGCCGCTCCAGGCGCCGCGAATTATGGTCGCCGCCCAGCCGACACAATCGCCGCCACGGTCGAGGCCTCTCGCCACGACCCCTGCCCCGGAAAACCGTTGTGACCCCATCCCCTACCAGCGGTTCAGTCGATGCGAGCCGCGAATTGATCAGCGGCCTGCTCGCAACACCGGCGCACACCTCGCCGAAGTACCTCTACGACCGCCTCGGCTCGCGGCTGTTCGAGGCCATCACGGAGCTGCCCGAGTACTACCCCACGCGCACCGAAGCGGACATCTTCAACGCCCACGCCGTCGACATGGCGCGGGCCATCGGCGACATCGACACGCTGGTCGATCTGGGCGCGGGCAACTGCGCCAAGGCGCTGCGGCTGATTCCGGCGCTGTGCCCGGCGCGCTACGTGGCGGTCGACATCTCGGCCGACTTTCTGGCCGATGCCATCAATGAGGTACAGCGGCAGTTCCCGGCGCTCGAGGTGAGCGGCCTCGGCCTTGATTTCTCGGCCTCGCCCGAATTGCCTGGCGGCAGCCTGCTCGGCCGGTCGGTGTTCTTCTATCCCGGCTCGAGCATCGGCAACTTCACCCCCGCCGAGGCGCAACGCTTCCTGGCCGGCGTGCAGCGACAGGCCGTGGGCGGCGGCCTGCTGATTGGCGTCGATCTGGTCAAGCCGCTCGACGTGCTGGAGCCGGCCTATGACGACGCGCTGGGTGTGACCGCAGCGTTCAACCTGAACCTGCTGCGCCACCTCAACCACCTCATCGGCAGCGACTTCAGCCCGCGCGAGTGGCGCCATGTGGCGTTTTTCAACCGCACCGAGTCGCGCATCGAGATGCACCTCGAAGCGCGCCACGCCCTCACCGTGAGCTGGCCCGGCGGCGAACGGCGCTTCGCGGCGGGCGAGCGGCTGCACACCGAGAACTCGTACAAGTACAGCGTCGAGAGCTTCTCGGCGCTGCTGCGCGATGCCGGCTTTCAGCGCAGCGAGCACTGGGTCGATGAGCGCGGCTGGTTCGCGGT
>NCFZ01000166.1 GCA_002281415.1 Burkholderiales bacterium 28-67-8
GATGATGGACGTCAGCGTTTCTTCCAGCACGGTGGGGACGTTGCTTGGCGAGTAGACCGAGCCGGCGATGTTCACCACGCGCCGGCGGATGCTGCCGATGTCGCGCGAGTCTTTCAGCAGGTCCTTCATCAACTTGGCTTGCAGGTCAACTATGACGGGCACCGTGATCCCCTCTGTCGGCACAGCGTCGACCATGAACTCAATGGCGCTCTTGTGGTTCAACAGCATCAGCGTGTCTTCGTCGAAGGGGGCTGCTTGCTCGCCGAGCTCAAACAGCGCCTTGGTGTCGAGCAGGCTCTTGTTATTGCCCTCCAGGCGCGATGACGACCACGACAGGTCGATGAGCAACTGCTCCAGCACCTCGCGGGCATAGGTTCCTGCGGGTAGCTGGTCGCGGCTGCGGCCGGCGTTGAACAACTCCGTGGCCAGTTGTTGTGGCAGCAAGCTGGACTGGTTGGGGATGTAGCTGTCTACGAAACTGCTTTCATAGCCCGTCGGGGCGCGCGTTCCCAGCGGTGCGCGAAGAGATTCGATCAGGGGCAGGGCCGCCGGCGACCACTGCATTAGGCCGTGCTCTGCAGTGGGTGCGGTGGAAGGCAAGGCCCCCAGTGCAGCCTTGGCCGCCTCTGTCGCCACGTAGCGCGTGGACCGGCCGTTCCCCAGCTTCTCCAGAAAGCCGGATGCCAGGAGCTCTCGCAGGGCCCGGTTGATGGTGGGTCGGGACACCTTGAGGGCTTGCTTCAGTGCACCTGGCTGCACGGGCCCCGTGGCGGCCCGCACCAAGCGCAGCAACGCATCGTGACGGGGTGACAGCGCAGGAGTGATCATGGAGCAATGAACCTTGTCTGAGGAGATTGGGCTTCAATCTCATCATGATGATAAGAATTCGGCTGAATCTTATCAGTCTGATAGGTTTATGACAAGATTGGCTGCGGCGGTCTTGTTTTTACGCACCCGCACACGACAAACTCGGCGGCCCCAGTCATTGCGTGTTGCCGCTAGTGTCATTCGAGGCACATGACCATCACCGACTGAGCACAAGGAAACCAAGCGGTGAGCCATATCGCGCTTTAACGAGACGTTGAGTAGGTGCTCCACCGCGATGTTGGCGTATGGGTCAATTCAGCGTCCGTGCCAACATCTTGATGGCACTGTCTTCGTGGGTGACGGTAAAAAAAGTAGGAAATAAACCATCCATGACAAGGACTTAAGTCATTTGATGGCGCCACATTTCGTGGCCAATTCCATACGACCGGCAGCACACGATGTCAGGCGACACGACAAACTGACCCCCGGAGGTGCGGACGATTTCTTGGACTACCTGAAGGAGTAGTTCATGTTTTCATACGAGGATCGGCTTCGAGCCGTGCAGCTCTACATCAAGCTGGGTAAGCGGATCGGCCTGACCATTCGTCAGCTCGGCTATCCGACGAAGAACGCCCTCAAGGCTTGGTATCTGGCGTACGAGCGTGCTGTCAAGCAGATGTGCCAGCTTCTGCACGGCACCTTGCACCGCCTGCTCGATCGTCGCGGCGTGCTCCGTCACCGCCACCGGCTGCCGGCCTTCGAGACGGGCCTCGAGCATGCAGCGCTTGTCGTGCTGCCCGCTCTTGCCGCCGTTCTCGTCGCTCAGATGAACTTCCACACGGGTGACATGTTCGCTAAAGCGATCCAGCGCGTGGTCGAGCGTGGCGGTCACTTGCGCGGCCAGCGCCTCGGTGCCATCGATATGGACATCTGTGTTGAGTTGGATCTTCATGGTCTTCTCCTGCAGGGGTTGGGACGCACCCGGGTTCAGTGACGAAAGCTCGCCGCGACGCCGGAGCGCGAAGGCATGCGAGCCGCCGAAAGAACGTGGACCTCGCCACCCAGCTTTTCGACCAGAGCACCCAGGTCGTCGAGCACGTCATCCACGCGCGGGTTGCCAAGTGCCGCGGCGTCGATGCGCCCGGTCGACTCGTCGATGCGGCCGGCTATCTGGCGCTCGGCCTCGATCAGCAGCGTGGCCACGCGCCCTGCCACCGCGGCATGGGCGACCTGCGACAAATCCTCGCTGCCCAGCCCCTGGGCTGCGGCGGCCGCGTAGGCCTCGCCCCATGCGGCCTGCTGCGCCAGCTGCTGCGGCGCAGCCACGTCCCAGGCGCGCTTTAGTAACTCGTCTTGCGCCAGGCCTTGTGGGTCGATCATCAGCCCGCTGGCCATCAGGAACGGGTTGTGGCTGACCTGGCGGAACAGGTGGTGGTGCTCGGGCAAGGCCGCCAGCATCAAGGGCAGGCCCGAAGGGCGCGAGTGGTGTTCCAGCACGGCACGATCCACCGCACGGAAGAAGCGCTCGGCATCACCTTCGATCTCGTCCTTCCTGCCGCCTTGGCCATGGTGCATGGCCATGTGGCCGCCACCGATGCCGCCGTACGAGGTCACGGTGCTGTGCGGCTCGGTGTGCTCTTCGCCCAGTGCCGCGTTCATGGTCTGCGGCACACCGGCCGCCAGCGCGACGGGCTCAAGCGCGTTGCGATCACCTTCGAAGAACTGGATCTTGTGCAGGCTCAGCGCCAGCACCTGGTAGCGCCCAGTCGACTGAAGAAACTGGCGCAGCGGCTTGGTGTGGAAGGTGTCGGCCACGACCGCCAACTCGACCACCGGCCGCTGCAGCAAGAACACGCGGAACAGACCCGGCGCACCCAGCACGGCCAGGCCGTCGAGCGTGTGGTTCCAGAAATCATGGTCCTGTGCCAGGGCTTCGAACGGCTCGAGCTGAGCCTTGTCGATATCGGCGCCGTGTTGCTCTCGCAGCGATGTCGCCAGAGCCTTCACCAGATGGCGAAACCGGATCGGGTCCTGCTGGTTGTCTGGGTGGCGCCGATGGGTCGGCTGGTACAGCGACAGGCAGGGCCGCCCCTGAAATGACAATATTTCGGCGAGGCTGGTTGGTGTCAGTGCATGGGCTGTGTGCGTGGTCTTCATGTCGTTTCCCTTCGATCGTGCTTCTTTGGCCCGGTGGCGAGCGCGACCGGGTTCGACGGGTCGCACTCCGGTGATATCTGTCGGGGGCCTGCAACGACCTCGGCGTGCCGCATTCCCGCTGGCCGGGACGGCAACCCACAGGCAGTCCCAACACATCGACTAGTGTGCCCAGCTCGCGCGAGTTCGTCTGTGTGCCAGCGCACGCGCAGCAGGCGCGAGCGGCCCGACTCGAGTGGCGCACGGCTAGGGCCGTCGTCGCGTCATCCGCGAGTCACGCTCAGTGCCTGTGTCGCCGCCGTGAAGCCGGCCTCGACGGCGGCCAGATCGTCTGCTTCCGGCACCGCTTGTCGCGCGCCTCTGACGATCATGTCGGCGTGGTGCCGGAGGCAGGACGCGTCCTGAGCAGATCGCACGTGGGCTGCGATCTGGGCGATGGCGTCGAGCATGCGGATGGCCACGGCCGGGTTCGAACGCGCGTTTTGCCTGATCTGGTTGAACGCCGTGTCCACGATCCCCGCAAACGAAGATCCCGGCGCCACCAGCCGCAGCCGCCCTTGAGCGTCGAATCGAAGGGGCGATGGCACGTCGCGTCGGGCCAGGCGACTGAGGGCAGACGCCAGCCGATCCACGCAGGCGATCGCCGTGAACGGGTCATTGATGCCCGGTGAAAGTGCCCGCACGGCGATCTCGACCAACTGATGGAAGGAAAACTCGATGTCCTGAGCGGCGGTGCGTTGATCGCCAAGCACGAAAGCAGCGTTGATCTTTTCCACCAGGGATTCCGTGACACGCTCACCCGGCCAGACCATCAGCATCACCTGACCTTTGACGAGGTAGTGTCCAGGCCGGCGCTGCAGCTGCAGCAGCAGATCTTCCTGGCTGGCCAAGGTCATCAGTGCTTCGACCTCGATCAGCTGGAGGTAGCCGTCTTCGAGGGCACCCACGGGGCGGGCTTCGCGCGCAAAAGCCGCGGGCAGATCGACGTCACCCGGCGCCTTCGAATTCGCGGGGGCCGCGTTGCCCAAGTGGCTGGGAAACAGCCTGTCGATCCCGTGCTCCAGTTCCCTGGACACACGTGCCACCACCTCATCGGCCTGGATCGAGACCGAAACGTGATGGATGAAGTAGATCAACACACCGATGCTGGCCATGGCCAGCAGCACCCCAATGCTGACCGACAGGTGCGGCACGAAAGCCACCTCGTCGGCGCGCCGGATGGTGCGCAGCACGAGCAGGCAGTACACGAACGTGGCCACGAAGGTGCCCAGCGCCACCTGGTTGGCGGCATCGCGCATGAAGTTGCGCAGCAGGCGGGGTCCCAACTGGGACGAGGCGAGTGACAGCGCCACCAGCGTCATCGAGAACACGGTCCCGGCAATGGAGATCATCGATCCGGCCACGGCGCCCAGCAACAGGCTGGCACCCTCGGCCCCGCCGGTATGAATCCAGCCCAGGCGCTGCAACCAACCGTCGGCAGCGGCTGCCCTGTCCAGCGCGACGGCGGCCAGGGCCATCGCTGCAGCTAGGCAGGCCATGCCCGCCGGCACAAACCAGAAACTGGATCGAAGTCGATCCCAGTATTTCAGCAGCAGTGCTCTCATGGGTCCTCGAAAAGCCATCCAGCGCCAACCTTGTGCACGCGCTTGCAGCCTGCTCGGCGCCGTGCCCTGAGGTCTCGCCGCGGCAACTCGCTGCACAGCCCGGGTCGGCCATGCCGGCCAGGGCCGCTTTCGGCATGTCAATGGACGTTCACCCCGCGGCGTCGGTGCCCACACCGGCTTGCCGCGCCACTCCACCGTCTTGCTGCCACCGGGGGGAATGTCAGACAGGTTCACCTCCACCGCACCGCCAGTCGCCTTGGCGCGTTCGCTCGGAGCGAAGCTGGCAACGAAAGGCACTGCGGTGGCCAGCGTCGCGATACCGCCCGCCACACCGGTGGCAATCAGCCACAGCCGCTTGTCGGGGTCGTTCGGATGTGCACAGACGCAAGGGCGACTGATCAAAACGCTGTCCATGCCCGGCTCCTGGCCTCGCTCACAGGGTCAGATGGGAAGCCCAGTAGGCATTCACCTTCTGACTCTGGGCGGCGAATTCGTCTTGCTGAAAGTGCTGATCCTCCTTGACCTGCGGCGCAGCGTCCATGGCCGCCTTCGTGATGGCCAGCACCATCAACGTGTTGCCTGGCGTTGCCCTGAAGTCCAGCCAGGGCACCGGGACGTACTTCTAGCCGAAGCCGAAAATGCCAACGCGCGCGATCACCAGATAGGCGACCTTGAAGCTCTGGGGATCCATCACGATGTCGTCCACGCTCCCAAGGTCGTCTCCCCCGTCATTGACCACCCCGGTGCCGACCAACTGATCGGACCGGAATGCGAAGTCCGAATCGGTGACGGCGACGGCCGTGGCGATCTGCTGGCGGCGCCAGACCGACACGTCCACCGGTGGCACCTAGCCACTGCGAAGATCGGCAGCGTAGGTCGTGTGGGTGTCGCGCGCCGACCCAAGCAGACTCTCGCAGGCCTGCTGGTCGCCACGTTGCGCGAGGATGTTGGCCGACGCCAACAGGGTACGGACTTCATCGTCCGGCCGTGCCCGCCAGTAGCCGCTGGTCTTGGGCGTCGAGGATGCTGCGAGTCGCTCTTCACCATAAGCGTGGCCATAGCCGTACATCGGATACCCATACCCGTAGCCAGAACCGTGAAGCCAATAGCCGTCCTTTTGCAACTGTCTGTC
>NCFZ01000167.1 GCA_002281415.1 Burkholderiales bacterium 28-67-8
TTCCTGGCCAACATGAGCCACGAAATCCGCACGCCGATGAATGCGGTGACCGGCCTGTCGGCGCTCGGCCTGGGCCTGCCCGACCTGCCATCCAAGGCCACCGAGTACCTCAACCGCATCCACACCTCGGCCAAGGCGCTGCTGTCGATCATCAACGACATCCTGGCCTACTCGAAGCTCGACGCCGAGCGGGTGGTTCTCGAGCAGGTGGAGTTCAGCGTGACCGAACTGCTCAACGAAACGGTCAACCTGTTCGCACTCGGCGCCCATGAAAAGAACGTCGAGCTGATCCTGTCGCTCGACCCCGGCCTGCCCGAACGGGTCGTGGGCGATCCACTGCGTCTGGGCCAGGTGCTCAACAACCTGGTGGGCAATGCGGTGAAGTTCACCGAGTCGGGCCACATCTGTCTGCACGCCGGTGTTTCCCCGCTGCAGCCGGGTGATGCGCCTTCGATGGTCAGGCTGCGGCTGGCGGTCGAAGACACCGGCATCGGCATTTCGCAAACCGACATCGCACAGCTCTTCAAGCCGTTCACGCAGGCCGACGTGTCGATCTCGCGGCGCTTCGGCGGCTCGGGGCTTGGGCTGGTCATCAGCCAGCGGCTGCTCGAGCTGATGGGCGCTCAGATCGCCATCGACAGCAAACCGGGCCAGGGCAGCATCTTCAGCTCGGTGCTGGCGCTGCCCGTGGCGCGGCCGATGAGCGCGCTGGCGCAGACCGGGCAATTGCGCGGCAAGCGCATGCTGGTGGTCGACGACAACGGCTGCGCCCGGCGCACGCTGTGCGACATCCTGATGGGGTGGGGGGTCTTGGTCACCGAAGCCACGTCGGGGCAGGATGCACTGCAGCGCATTGCGCGTTCAAGGCCTGACCTGGGTCAGGCCTTCGACGTGGCGCTGATCGACTGGCGCATGCCCGAGATGGACGGGCTGAAGGTGGTGCGCTGGATCCACGAGGCCGTCGCCGCCGGCAGCCTGGGCAAGATGGCGGTCGTGGTCATGGCGACCGTCTTCGATCAGGACGCACTGCTCGCCGAGTCTCGCAGCGTGCATCTCGACGGCATCCTGAGCAAGCCGTTTCTCGCCGCCGGTGTGCGTGACACGCTGCTCAACCTGGGCAAGGTGCATCCTGCCAAGCCCCCCGGCGGTGACCCGCTCGAAGGCCTGTTCGAGCGCGCCACACCCATCCACGGCGCACATGTGCTGGTGGTCGAAGACCTCGCCGACAACCAGTGGGTGGCGCGCGACATGCTCGAACGCATGGGACTGCGCGTGACGGTGGCCGGTCACGGTGAACAGGCCCTGCAGCTGCTGGAAAAAACCACCTTCGACCTCGTGCTGATGGATTTGCAGATGCCGCTGATGGACGGCATCGAGGCCACGCGGCGCATCCGCGAGCGCGATGAACTGGCCGATCTGCCCGTGCTGGCGATGACCGCCGCGGTGCTCGACCACGACCGGCAAGCCTGCGAGGCCGTCGGCATGAGAGGCATCGTCGGCAAGCCGATCGAACCGCCGGCGCTGCTGGCCGAGTTGCTCAAATGGATTCCGCCCAGGGCCGTGCCGAGCCGCGACCAGTCTGCGGCCGGCGGCACGTCCGGGGCCGATTCGTTCCCCGAGATCAGCGGCATCGACAGCGCCGACGCGGCGCGACGCTTGCTGGGCAACGCCGTGCTGTTTCGCCGTCTGCTGGTCGAGTCGGGCACGTCGTGCGACGCCGCGATCCTCGCAGCACGATCGGCTCTGGAGCGCGACGACCGCGCCGAAGCCGCCGCTCGCATGCACGCCCTGCGCGGCATGCTGGGCAATCTGGGGGCGCACGCCTTGCTGCCGCTGGCCGAGCAGGCCGAGGCCAGGCTGCGCAGCACCGACCAGCCGCCGCCCGCGGTAGATCTGCAGCCCATCGAAAAGGGCGTCACCGAACTCGCGGCGGCCATCCGCGCACATCTGGCGGGCGTCCCCGCAACAGGACAACAGCCATGAACTCGACCCCGACCTTGCCGCCCAGGCCGCGCATCCTGATCGTCGACGACGATCGCGGGACCACGCTCGTGCTGTCTCACCTGCTCGAAGACATCGCCATCACGCAGTCGACCACGTGCGGCACCGACGCGCTGCGTCTGGCCATCGAGAGCCGCCCCGATCTGGTCCTGCTCGACATCGAAATGCCCGACATCAGCGGCATTTTGGTGTGCGAGCAGATCAAGGCACACCCCGACCTGCACGACACGCTGGTGCTGTTCGTCACCGGCCACGGCGATGCGCAGATCGAGGCGCTGGCGCTGACGGCCGGCGCCATCGATTTCATCCCGAAGCCGGTGAACGCCGCCGTCGTCAGGGCGCGGGTGCGTAACTACCTCGCGCTCAAGCGGCAACGCGACCAGTTGCGCCAATTGAGCACCGTCGACGGCCTGACCGGCGTGGCCAACCGGCGCGCCTTCGATATCGCGCTGAACCGCGAATGGGCGCGCGCGCGGCGCAGCGGCGAGCCCATCGCCTTGCTGATGTGCGACATCGACGACTTCAAGCAGTTCAACGACAGCTACGGCCACCTGGCAGGCGATGCGTGTCTGCACGACGTGGCCGCGGAGTTGCTTCGCCACACACGGCGCGCGGGCGATCTGGTGGCGCGCTATGGCGGGGAGGAGTTCGCGGTGCTGCTGCCCAACTGCTCGAGCGCGGACGCGCGCACCCTCGGTGAAGCCATCGTCGCTGCCGTGGCCACACTGGGCATCCCCCACGCCGGCTCGCGCGCGGCACCGCACGTCACCCTGAGCGTCGGCGCCGGCCTGATGGCGCCCCACGACCGCGCACCGCAGGACCTCATCCGCACCGCCGACGCGGCCCTTTACCGGGCCAAGCGATCCGGGCGCAACCGGCTGGAGATGGGCGAGCAGTGAGAACTGCGCCCGGACGCCCTCAAGCGCAGATCTCGCCCAGCAGCCCCACGGCGCGCAGCCATTCGACGGCCAGCTGGTGAGCGGCCAGCGGCACCGGTTCGGTGTGGCGTGTCTCGCGCGTGGACCACAGCGCGAAGGCAGTAGGCCCGGCAGGCGCGCCCAGCGTGTCGTAGACGCCCGGCATGCTGGGCACGTGGTCGCCAAACCAGCACAGGCTGGCAGGCCGCTGGCTGCGGCCGAGGCTGTGGCGCAGCGCGCCGATCATGCGGTCGGCGTTGCGCAGGTGACGCAGGTAGATCGTGAGGTCGTCGCAACCGGGCGGCGGCGCATCGGTGTACAGATCGGCCACATCGGTGGGCGCCACCTTCTCGAGGTGCAGCGGGCCGTGGTTTTCCATCGTGATGGCGAACACGAACACCGGCACGCTCGATGCCTCGACGATCTCGGCGATCTTCGCGGCCACCGCGGCGTCACCCACGAACGGCCCGCAGCGATCGGCGTCGGTAAAGCCCCGGATGTCGATGAACTCGTCAAACCCCAGCAGCGGATACACGCGGTCGCGCCGGTAGAAGCTCGCGGGATACGGGTGGATGCACACCGTGCGGTAGCCCCGGCGCTTGAGAAAACCCGCGAGCGTCGGCACCGGCCAGCCTGCGGCCACCGCGTGATACGGGTTGAAGCGGTGGGCGCCGAGCAGCGCGTCGTCCAGCCCCGAGACAAACGCGAACTCGCTGCGCACGGTGTTGGCGCCCCAGGCCGGCACCTGCAGCGCGCCGTGCATCAGGGCCGACGCGGCCATGCGGTCGAACTCGGCCAGCACGTCACTGCGGATGCCCGCGCACACCGGGCGCGGATCGAAGAACGATTCGCTTTGCACCGCCACCAGGTGTGGCAGCGACGGCGGTGGATTCAACAGCGGATCTGCGGTGTGGCTCAGCGACTGATCTACTGGCGGCTCATCGAACGGCGAGGCCAGCACCGGTGGTGGCCGGCGCGAGGCCATCGCGCCGTGCCACAGGCTGGCCACGAGGCCCAGCCCAACCAGATCGCGCTCGGGATCGAAGCTCAGGCCAACCGCCTGGCGCGCACCCGCGGCCAGGCACAGCGCCCCCGCGGCGATCAGCCCGAGCATTGCGCCGAGCTGCCCCGACAGCGCCCAGCGCTGCGCCGGCGCCGGCTCCACCCACAGCCCCAGCGCCACCGCGGCCACCACGCCCACGGCGATGGCCAGCGCATTGCCCCAGCCGAGAAACGGCACGAACAGCCGCGGGTGGCGAATGGCATCGGTGAAGTACTCGTAGTCGGCGAACACGAAGGGCTCGCGCAGCGCACGCACCTTGGCGTTGTTCACCACCACCACCACCAGCATCAGCGCGCACACCACCGCAGCGGCAAACCATGGGCGGCCCAGCAGCAGCACCAGCGCGCCGTGCGCCAGCCCGAACACACCGGCCTGAATGGCCCAACTGCCCCGGGGCCTGCGCCACGGCGGCTGCGGCGTCATCGCGCGCTCGATGCCGGCCGACAGCGCCAGAGAGCACGCGAAGGCCAGCCACACCGCCCAGGCGTCAGTCACGGTAGCCGATCCAGCCCACGATGCGGGTCGAAATGGCCGCCGGCAGCACCGTCAGCCACCAGGTGCCCCAGTCGAGCGGAAACGGAAACGTGATGCGCGCACTGTTGCGCGCCAGCCGGCGGCGGATGGTGCGGGCTGCGCGCTCGGGCGACCACGTCATCGGCTTCGGACCCGGCATCGCGCGGCACATGGCCGACTCGACATAACCCGGCATCACCACGTTCACGCGGATGCCTTCGGGTGCCAGCCAGCCGCGCAGCGCCTCGCCGTAGGCCTTGACCGCCGCCTTGCTCGCGCAATAACTGGGCGTGACCGGCAGGCCGAACCAGGCGGCCAGCGAGCTGATCAGCGCGATCTGCCCGTGGCCGCGCGCGCGCATCGCGGGCAGCACCGCATCGACCGTGGCCAGCGCGGCCAGCACGTTGACCTCGATGAGCGCTTCGACCTCGTCCCACGGCTCGCCACCGCCGTCGGGGCCGATGTTGGTGTTGACGCCGGCGTTCACGATCACCAGGTCGGGTGCCTCGGCCGCGCTCACCGCGCGCAGCCAGGTGGCCAACGCCACGCGGTCGCGCACATCGAGCACCTGGGTGAGCACGCGCGCACCACGCGACTCGCACTGCGCGGCCAGCTCGGCCAGCCGTTCGGCCTTGCGCCCTTGCAGGATCAGCGTGACGCCGGGCGCCGCGTAGGCCTCGGCCAGCGCGCCGCCGATGCCGCCGGTGGCTCCCGTGATCAGCACGCATTGACTCATGACAAGGACTCCAGACGCTGCGCCAACACATGGTGCTGGGCAGCGAAGCTCGCGGGATTGTTCTTTTTCAGCCTGGACAGGTTCATCAGTTTCCATTGAGTCGCCGGCAGTTCGCACAGGTGCTGCATCGGCATCAGCGCCCAATCAGGATCACCCCGAACCAGCGAAAGAAGGAAGTCCCGATGCGCCCGGGTCAATTGCTGCGGCAGTTCTTGGAGCACACGCAATTGAGTCCGCTCGAGTGAGCCCAGTTCGACCATGTCGAGTGTCATGCCTGCAAACTCGTTCGTGAACGTGGGCTCCAGAAGCTTGATTTTCGGGAACAGGACTTCGTGGACGGGACGGTTGTGACCGGCCAGGTAGACCACGAAGCAGTCGATGAACGCGGGCTGCCAGC
>NCFZ01000168.1 GCA_002281415.1 Burkholderiales bacterium 28-67-8
CTGGCAGGTGGATGTGGCGGGCGATGTGGCGCAGGCCATTGCGATGACGGGCCAGCGCGAGGCGGCCGGCGAGGTGTACGACGTGGTGTTCATCGACGGCCAGTTGCAAGGCATCGACGAATGGTCCGCCAGCCAGAGTTCGCGCGCAGGGTTCGGGCCGCAGCCTGCCGTGGTGATGGTGGTGAACGCCCACGGTCGCGAGGCGCTGACGCAGAGCAGCCACGAGCGACGCAGCACTGACGCAGGGGCGAGCCGCCGGTCCAAGCCGCGCACGCGGCAACGCTTCGTGGTCAAGCCGGTGACGGCTTCGATGCTGATCGACGCGGTGGCCGATGCCCGGCAGGGCGGTGGCGGCGAACGTCGCCGGCGCAGTGAACCCGACGCAGCCACCGGCTGCCTCGAAGGGCTGCGCCTGCTCATCGTCGAGGACAACGCCAACAACCGGCAAGTGGCGCAGGAACTGCTGATGGCCGAGGGGGCCGAGGTGGCGCTGGCCGAAAACGGGGAGGAAGGCGTGCGCGCCGTGTTCGAAGCCACCCCGCCTTTCGACGCGGTGCTGATGGACATCCAGATGCCGGTGATGGACGGCTTCACCGCCACCGCACGCATTCGCGAGCGCGCCGAGTTCGAGGCCCTGCCCATCATCGCGATGACCGCCAACGTCATGGCCGCCGACCGTCAGGCCTGTCTGGACGCCGGCATGAGCAGCCACGTGGGCAAGCCCTTCGACCTCAACGATCTGGTGTCGGCGCTGCTGCTGCACACCGGCCGCCCGGCTGCGCAGGCAGCGCCGCTGCCGACGGAGCCGGCGCCACCGATCGGTCTGCCCGATGAGCGCGAGCTTGGCGGTCTCGAGGTCTCGGCGGCGATCCGCCGGCTCGGTGGCAATGCACCGGTGTACGCCCGCATGTTGCGCAGCTTCCTGAAGGATCTGCCTCAGCATCTGGACCAAGCCGAGCAGCAGGCCCTGGCGACGGATTGGGCGGCGGCGTCGATGTCGATGCACACGCTCAAGGGCCTGGCCGCGACGATCGGCGCGCGGGAGTTGCAGTCCGCAGCGGCCCTGGCTGAAGCGACGTTCAGGCGTGCGCCGCCCGAGGGCGTGGCGCGCGAGTTGATGGCCCGCGTGCGCGGCCTGGCCGAGTCGTTGCGCACGCAAGTCGGCCCATGGGCGGCCGGTTTCGCGCTTGATGCGACTCCGTCGAGCGTGCCGCCCTCGGCCTCTGCGCTGCCGCTGCGGGCAAGCCTGCAGGCGCTGCTCGGTGCGCTGCGCCAGTCGGACATGCACGCGCTGGATCTGCTGGAACCGCTGCGCGGCGACCCTGCGCTGCGACCCCTGCCGCAGTGGCTGGAACTCGAGGCCGCGGTGGATGCGCTGGACTTCGATCGGGCGTTGGTGCTGTGTGAACACTGGCTGCGCGAGTTGCCCTCGTGAGGCAGGTCGTGGGGAGCAATCCATATTGCGACAGCTCTGTAACAAAATGCGGTGCCCGTCCACACGGCGGTAGCATTCCACCCGGAATTTTCCGAACATTTGAAACGGGCTCGGGGCTCTTGCGCGCAACGCTGAGGAGCTGTTGGATGGCCTGCATCAAGGAGTACCCATGAGCGATCAAACGCCCCCCGCGATCACCAGCAAGAACCGCCGCGGCTTCATCCGCACGGCAGGCGCGCTGGGTCTTGCCGCCTCGGTGGCGCCGCCCTTGCTGCGCAGCGCCAATGCGGCGCCCAAGGTGCTGAAGATCATGCAGTGGAACCACTTCGTGCCGGCCTTCGACGAGTGGTTCAACAAGAGCTTCACCAAGGAGTGGGGCGAGCAGAACAACACCGAGGTGGTCGTCACCAACGTGGGCATGACCAGCCTGGACAGCCGCGCTGCAGCCGAGATCGGCAAGAAGCAAGGCCACGACCTGTGCATGTTCCTGAGCCCGCCGGCATCCTATGAAGACCAGGTGATCGACCACGCCGAGGTCTACGCCGAGTGCGAGAAGAAGTACGGCAAGCCGCTCGACATCGCCATCAAGAGCACCTACAACCCGGTCACCCAGAAGTACTTTGGTTTTTCCGACAGCTACGTGCCCGACCCGGTCAACTACCGCCAGGACCTGTGGGACGACGTCGGGGTCAAGCCCGACAGCTGGGACGCCATCCGCGATGGCGGCCGCAAGATCAAGGAAAAGCACGGCATTCCGGTGGGCCTCGGCATGTCCAACGAGCTCGACAGCAGCATGGCGCTGCGCTCGATGCTGCTGTCGTTCGGCGGGGGTGTGCAAGATGCCGATGGCCGTGCCAGCCTGAAGTCGCGGCAAACGCTCGAAGCGCTCAAGTACGCCCGGGCGCTCTACACCGAGACGATGACCGACGAGATCTTTTCGTGGGACGCCTCGTCGAACAACCGGCTGATGCTCGCGGGCAAGGGCTCGCTCACGCTCAACGCCATTTCCATCACGCGCACCGGCGAGAGCGAAAAGATTCCGGTGGCCAGCAAGATCATGCTCGGCCGTCCGGCCCGAGGCCCTGCCGCGCAGTTGGGCGTCATGCACCTGATGAACGCCTACGTGATCTGGAACTTCGCGCGCAACATCAGCGGGGCCAAGAAGTTCCTGGTCGATCTTGCCGGCCACTCGCGCGATGCCTTCATGGCCAGCGGTTTCTACAACTTCCCGACGTTCCCGCAGCTGGTGCCCGACCTGCAGCAGTTGGTGGCCAACGACCCCAAGGCCACGCCGAGCGACAAGTACGCCATCTTTTCCGATGCCAGCAAGTGGACCGTGCCGGTGGGTTACCCCGGCTACGCCAATGCGGCGGTCGACGAGATCTGGAAGGAGTGGATCGTGCCGCGCATGTTTGCCGATGCGGCTTCGGGCCGTCTCACGCCCGAAGCCTCGATGGACCTGTACTCGGGCCAGGTGGCCGAGATCTACAAGAAGTGGCAAGGCCTGCGCAAGGTCTGAGCGGTGAAAGGAAACCCCATGTCGCTCATCCAGCGCCGGGCCGTGCTGGGCCTGCCGATCGCTGCCCTGTGTGCCGGCGAGGCGCTGGCGCAAGCCACGCCGACGAAGAAAAAACGCATCTTCATCGTCAGCAGCTACCACCGGGAGTACATCTGGTCGCAGTCCACGCAAAAGGGCGTGAATGCGGCGATGCGCAAGTTCGGCTACCTCGACAACGATACACAGGCCGATGCGCTGGTTAAGGGCAACACTGTCGAGACCAGCCGCGCGGTGATCGGCAAGGTGTGGATGGACACCAAGCGGCGCGACAGCGGCCCCGAGATGGCCAGCGCCACCGCGCGCATCATGGGTGACATCCGCGCCTTCAAGCCCGACGTGGTGCTGCTGGGCGACGACAACGCGGCCAGGTTCATCGGCGGGCAGTTGCTCGATTCGGCGACGCCGGTGGTGTTCTGGGGCATCAACGGCCTGCCGCTCAAGTACGGTCTGGTCGACAGCATGGACACGCCGGGGCGCAACGTCACCGGCGTGTGGCAGCAGGGCTATCACAGGGAAAGCCTCGACCTGCTCAAGCGGCTGGTGCCCAAGGCCAAGACCTTCGCGATCCTGGCCTGTGATTCCGAATCGTCGCGGCCCAACGCGAAGATGATCGAGCAGCTCGCGCAGCGCGGTGCCTTGCCGCTCAAGCTGGTCGACAAGGTCATGACCAACTCGCTTGAGGAGTTCAAGTCGCGTGCGCTCGAACTGTCGAAGAAGGTCGATGCCTTCTTCGTGCTCAACCACGACACCTTGCGCGACGCCAAGGGCAACCACGTCGACATGCTCGAGGTGGGCCGCTGGTACCTCAACAACATCCGCATACCCGAGGCGTCGCACGAGGACCAGTTCGTCTTCGAGGGCATGCTGCTGACGGCCAATGACTCGGGCTTCAACCAGGGCTACCTGGCCATGGAGATGGCGCACGGCATCCTCGACAAGGGCTTGAGCCCGGCGCGCATGGCCGTTCGCACACCCGAGCGCGGCCCGTACCTGGTCAACCGCAACCGCGCCAAGGCGCTCGGCATCTCGCTCGAAGACGCCATGTACCTGATCGACGAAGTGGTCGAGAAATCACTGGCGCTCGGACCATGAGCCCCCGAACCGCGAGCCGCTGCGGCGGCTGAGGGGCACTTCGAAGATGCCGATCTTCCATCGACTGCTGCTGGCGTTTCTGGCCGTGGGCGCGATCATCAGCGCGCCGCTGATCTATGTTTCCTTCGAGTTCAGCAAGGATTCGGCGAGGCTGCGCACCGAGCAGAGCATCACCCAGCAGATCGCCATCATCGCGGCCAATTTCGAGCAGGAGTTCGGCCTCGGCCTGCAGCGATCGCTCAAGCAGATCACCGCGTCGGAGTCGGTGGCGCTGTTCCTGTCGTCGTCGCAGGACGAGCGCAACGTCAACGCCAAGGCGCTCGAGTCGAGCTTCCTGAGGATGCAGTCCGACTACGACAGCTACTCCGGCATCTACTACGCCGACGCCGAGGGCAACATGATTGCCAGCGTCGAGGACCGCAAGCGCAGCGCCTCGGCCGACACCCTGTCGGCTGAATCGGTGGCCCGGCAGCGCGAGCAGAAGCTGCCCACCCGGGTCCACTTCGACCAGCTCTTCAAGCGCATCCGCACCACGCCGTCGCTGCTGTCGGCCGGCAACATGGAGTGGTTCATGCCGCCGCGCGAGGTCACCATCGAGGGGCCCTTCACCGACGAGGCGGGCCGGCTGACGGTGCTCGCGGGGCTGCCCTCGCTGGACTTCGACAACGGTGCGTTCAGCGGCGTCATCGTGATCCGCGTGCGGCTCGACGCCTTCATCGCACGGCTCAAGGCGGTCACGCTGTTCGACGAACAGCCGATCTGGCTTTTCGACCCCCAGGGCACCGCCCTGCTGCAGCCGACCAGACAGCTGGTGCAGCTCATCGGTCCGGATCTGGCGGGGGGCGGGTTCGTGAAGGACCTGGTGTTCAAGCGGCTTGATAACGCGCTGCTGGCCTACCGGGATCTGTCCATCGTGTCGGGCGAGCCGTTCGTGCGCATCGCCTACGCGGTGCCCGACTCGCTGCTTTACAAGGACTTCGAGTCCGCCCTGTATTTCTTCTCGGTGGTGCTGGCGCTCTCGGCGCTGGCGGTGCTGGTGCTGGCCTATCTGGTGGCACGCAATTTCTCGACACCCATCATCGAGCTGGCCAATGCCGCAGCCCGGCTGTCGCGCGGTCAGCTGGCCAGCCGCGTCGAGGTGAAATCCTCCGGCGAGGTGCTGGCCTTGGTGGACAGCTTCAACCGGCTGTCGGACAACCTCCAGATGGCCAATCAGAGTCGCGCCGATGCCTTTGCGGTACTGCGCCAGACGGCCGCGCAGATGCAATCGCAAATGCCCGGACCGCCACCGGGCGCTACGGCGCTGATCGCCATGCCGCCCGACCTGTCTGCCGCGGCTGTGCGACCGGGGCACGATGACGCCAAGGACCTCACCGCGGTGTCGGCTCTGATCGAGCAGCTGATCGGCGAACGCGAGGGCAACCTGCGCAGGTTCCGCGAAGCCAAGGAATCTGCCGAGCAGGCGAACCAGGCGAAGAGTCAGTTTTTGGCGAACATGAGCCACGAGATACGCACGCCGCTGAATGCGGTGCTGGGGATG
>NCFZ01000169.1 GCA_002281415.1 Burkholderiales bacterium 28-67-8
GACTTTGTGATGTTCTGGTGGCACCACGCCGCCGCGCAGGTGGCTGCGGGGCACACGCGGCGCATGGGCTTGATCACCACCAACAGCCTGCGCCAGACGTTCAACCGGCGAGTGATCGAGCGGCACATGGCCGCGAAGCCGCCGCTGTCGCTCGCTTTTGCGATTCCCGATCATCCGTGGGTCGACAGCGCGCAAGGGGCCGCGGTTCGCATCGCCATGACCGTTGGCGCGCGCATGGGCGACAGCGGCGTGGGCCGCCTGCTGACCGTTCAGGGCGAGCACTCGACCCTGAGCGGCGAGGTCGCAGTTCAACTCGATGAGCGTTCTGGACTGATCCACGCCAATTTGCGAACGGGCGCCAATGTCGCTGCGGTGGTGGCCCTGCGGGCCAATGCAGGCTTGTCGTCGCCCGGAGTCAAGCTGCACGGCGCTGGCTTCATCGTGACGCGAGCAGAAGCTGCATCGCTCGGACTTGGTTCGGTGCGTGGGTTGGAGCAGCACATTCGCGAATACCGCAACGGACGCGATCTCACTTCCACTGGCCGCGATGTGCTGGTGATCGACCTTTTTGGATTGACCGCCGATGAGACCCGCAAGAGGTTTCCGGCTGTTTACCAGTGGGTTCTGGAGCGGGTAAGGCCCGAGCGTGAGCAGAACAACCGCGCTACCTACCGGGAACAGTGGTGGACATTCGGAGAGCCGCGATCTGAATTGCGACCCATGCTTATGCAATTAGAGCGATACATCGCCACGCCCGTCACGGCGAAACACCGGACGTTTCAGCTGCTCGATTTGGGAGTTCTCGCGGACGACGCCCTGATGTGCATCGGACTGGCAGATGCGCTGGCTCTCGGAGTGCTTTCGAGCAAGGTGCATGGTGCTTGGGCCGCGCACACAGGAAGTACCTTGGAGGATCGGCCTCGGTACATCAAGTCCGCTTGCTTCGAGTCCTACCCCTTCCCCTCCCACGACACCGGCCTTACCCCCGCGCTAACGGGCCGCATCCGCCAGCTCGCCGAGCAGCTCGATGCGCATCGCAAGGCGCGGCAGGCGGCGCATGAGGCGGTCACGCTGACCGGCATGTACAACGTGCTCGACAAGCTGCGCAGTGGCGAGGCGTTGACGGCCAAGGACAAGTTGATTCACGAGCAGGCGCTGGTCAGCGTGTTGCGCACGCTGCACGACGACCTCGATGCCGCGGTGCTTGACGCCTATGGCTGGGGCGATCTGCGCGTGGCGCTGGCCGACCACACGCCGGCCGCGGCCGAGGCCAGGGCGGCGGCGGTGGAGGCGCTGCTGGAGCGGCTGGTCGCGCTGAACGCTAAGCGCGCCGCAGAAGAAGCGGCCGGCACCGTGCGCTGGCTGCGGCCGGAGTTTCAGTTGCGGCAGCGTGGCGGCGAGCAGGCGAGCATCGAGACGGGTGAGGAAGAAGCGGAGGCGGTCAGTGCGACGGCGCCAGTCGCGGCGGTGGCAGCCGTCGCCAAGCGGCCGTGGCCGGCTGGCCTGCCCGAGCAGATCAAGGCGGTGGCTGACGTGTTGACGCAAACGCCATCGGCCCAAGGGCTCGCCGACCTCGAGGCTCGATTCACCGCTCGCGGTCGCTGGCGCGAGCGGCTGCCGGTCATCCTTGACACGCTGGAAGCCCTCGGTCGCGCGCGCCGCGACGACGCCGGATGGCGCGCGGCTTGACTCTCTCGCCAAGTCCGAACTGAGCGCAGCGGCGGGGCCGGCTGACGCCCGATTTCTGCGCGTTGGGCAGCATGAGGGCGCCGGCCGGCCCTGCCACTGCGCGGACCCGGCAGATACCCCGCGCAAGCAAACGCCCCGCAAGCGCCCCGCGCAGGATCAAACCCCACGGTCACAAGCCCGTCACTTGATTCCATGAAAATGGAAAGATGGAAGAAAAGACCGCCGTCACCGCGCTGGCCGCTTTGGCCCAGCCCATGCGATTGCGTGTGTTCCGCGCTCTGGTGGGCGCTGCGCCGCTGGGGCTGACGCCAGGGGCCTTGTCGGCCACGTTGGGTGTGCCGGCGTCGACCCTGTCGTTCCACCTGCGGGAGTTGCTGCATTCGCAGCTGGTGACCCAGGAGCGCAGCGGACGCAGCCTGATCTACCGCCCGCAGCTCGACCACATGAGCGCGCTGCTCGACTACCTCACCGCGCACTGCTGCCAGGGCGAGCCCTGCGAGCTCGGCGCGGCGCGGGGCTCATCCTCCAACTGCTTCAACTGCTGAAACGCCCGCTGTCCTCATGAACAACGACTTTGTCCACGTGCTCATCCTGTGCACCCACAACTCGGCGCGCAGCGTGCTGGCCGAGGGCATGCTCAACCACTGGGCGCAGCGGCTGGGCCGGCCGGTGCGCGCGCACAGTGCGGGCAGCGCGCCGGGCGGGCGCGTCAACCCGTTCGCGTTGCAGGCGCTGAGTGGCGTGGGCATCGCCACGAGCGGGTTTCGCAGCAAGAGCTGGGATGAATTCACCGGTGCCGGCGCACCGCCGCTGTCGGTGGTGATCACCGTGTGCGACAGCGCCGCGGCCGAGGCCTGCCCGGTGTTCTTCGGCGGCGCCACGCAGCCGATCAAGACCCACTGGGGCTACCCCGATCCGTCGAATGCCGAGGGTGGCGATGACGCAAAGCGCCGCGCCTTTGAACTGACCCGCCAGGCCATCGGCTACCGCATGCTGCAGTTGCTCGAGTTGCTGCATTCGCTCGGAGGTGCCTGTGGTGTTGCCGACCCCGCCGCGCGTGCCGAGCTGCAACGCGCGCTCGATCTGATCGGGCGCAGCTGATGGGTGCGCTCACCACACGGCGTGTGTTCGCCGAGGCGCTGGGCACCGCGCTGCTGCTGGCCATCGTGATCGGCTCGGGCATCATGGCCGAGCGCCTGGCCGGTGGCAATGTCGCGGTGGCCCTGCTGGCCAACACGCTGGCCACGGTGGGCGGGCTGTACATCCTGATCGAGGTGTTCGGACCTGTCAGTGGCGCCCACTTCAACCCGGCCGTGAGCGCGGTCATGGCGTTTCGCGGCGACTTGGCGTGGGCGCTGCTGTTGCCCTACATCGTGGCGCAGCTGGCGGGGTCGGTGCTCGGCGCCTGGCTCGCGCACGCCATGTTCGACCTGCCCATCTGGCAGTTCTCGACCCATGTGCGCAGCGGCACCGGGCAGTGGATCGCCGAGGCGGTGGCCACGGCCGGGTTGCTGCTGGTGATCCTGCGCGCGCCGCCGGCACGGGTGGCGGCGATGGTGGCGTGCTACATCGGAGCGGCCTACTGGTTCACCGCCTCCACCTCGTTCGCCAATCCGGCTGCCGCATTCGGGCGCATGTTCTCCAACAGCTTTGCGGGCATCGAACCGGCCAGCGTGCCGGGCTTCGTGCTCGCGCAATGTGCAGGTGCGGCCATCGGCGTGGCTGTCGATGCCCTGCTGGGTGCGGGCAAGGGCCATGAGGGCGCCTGAGGTTCGCGGGCGCCATCTCTAGCGCCAGAGCTGTCGCGGTCATCACCATCGCGCCGGGGCCGACACCGCGTGCCGACACAGCGCGCAGAATCCCCCGATGAAAGCACCCCCCCGGCTTCAGAGCCTGATCGATGAAGGGCTGATCGACACCGTCGTGCGCCAGCTCATGAGCGGCAAGGAAGCCATGGTGTTCGTGGTGCGCTGCGGCGACGACACGCGTTGCGCCAAGGTCTACAAGGAAGCCACCCACCGCAGCTTCAGGCAGGCGGTGGACTACACCGAAAACCGCAAGGTCAAGAACACCCGCCAGGCGCGCGCCATGGCCAAGGGCTCGCGCTACGGGCGCGAGTCGCAGGAGGCCGCCTGGCAAAGCGCCGAGGTCGATGCGCTGTACCGGCTGGCCGGCGCCGGCGTGCGCGTGCCCAAGCCGTACAACTTTCACGAAGGCGTGCTGCTCATGGAGCTGGTGACCGACGAGCACGGCGATGCCGCACCGCGCCTCAACGACGTGGCCTTCACGCCCGGGCAGGCGATGGCCCACCACGCGAGCTTGTTGACCGAGGTGGTGCGCATGCTGTGTGCCGGCGTCGTGCACGGCGACCTGTCGGAATTCAACATCCTGCTGGCCGCCGACGGGCCGGTCATCATCGACTTGCCGCAGGCTGTGGACGCGGCCGGCAACAACCACGCCAAGCGCATGCTGCTGCGCGACGTCGAGAACCTGCGCGACTTCTTCGGTCGCTTCGAGCCCGCGTTGCTGACCACCGACCACGGCCCCGAGATCTGGGAGCTCTACGAACGCGGCGTGCTCACGCCCGAGACGCGCCTGACCGGTGTGTTCGTGCAGCCCACCGGCACCGTCGATGTGGGCGGCGTGATGCGCGAGATCGACGACGCGCGCGCCGAGGAAGCCGCACGCCGTCTGCGCATGTCCACGCCGCAATAGGCCGTGCCCTGACTGACCGAGCGGGCAGCGCGGCCCGCTGGCGTCACATCTTCAGCGCGTGCTTTTCAAGCCGGTAGCGCAGCGTGTCGCGGCTGATGCCCAGGATGCGGGCGGCTTGCGAGACGTTGTGATTCGACTCGGCCAGCGCCTTGACCAGCAGTTCGCGCTCGCTGCGGTCGAGCGCCGAGCCGCTTTCGCCGGCGCCTGACGCCTCGCTGGTCGTGGTGCCGCGCAGCGCGGGCAGCATCAGCTCGTGGGCCTCGATGGTGTCGGTGGTGGCCAGCAGCACCGCCTGCTCGATCACGTTGCGCAGCTCGCGCACATTGCCCGGCCAGCGGTGCGCGGCAATGGCCGCGAGCGCCTGCGGCCCGAGGTGGATGCGCTCGCGCCGGTAGCGCAGCCCCATCTGCTGGCAGAACTGCTGCGCCAGGTAGGTGGCGTCGTCCTCGCGATCGCGCAAGGGCGGCACCGACAGCTGCAGCACGCGCAGCCGGAAGTACAGGTCGGCGCGAAACGCGCCCTCATCCACGCGCGCTTGCAGGTCGTGGTTGGTGGCCGCCACGATGCGCACGTAGACCTGCTGCTCCTGCACCGCGCCGATGCGCCGGAAGCGCCCGTCTTCGATGATCTTGAGCAGCTTGGCCTGCAGCGTGAGGTCCATGTCGCCCACCTCGTCGAGGAACAGCGTGCCGCCGTCGGCCGCTTCGAGCAGGCCGATCTTGCGTTCCTTGGCGTCGGTGAAGGCGCCGCGCTCGTGGCCGAACAGCTCGGTCTCGAGCAGGTTGGGCGGCATCGCGGCGCAGTTGATTTCGATGAATGGACGGTCGCGCCGCGCACTCAGGAAGTGGCATGCGCGCGCCACCAGCTCCTTGCCGGTGCCGGTTTCACCCGTGATCAGGATGGGCGGCAGCATGCCTTCGGCGTCCACCGACGCCATGCGTTCGATGCGCTGCGTGAGCGCCTTGATGGCCGGCGACTGGCCGAGGATGGAGTGGCTGGCCTCGCGCTCACGCGACTCGAAGTAGCGCAGCCGGCTCGAGGTGCGCTGCTGCTGCGTCATCGCATCGATGCGCTCGCGCAATTCGTTGAGAGACACCGGCTTGGTCAGCAGGTCGTTGGCGCCGGCCTTCATGGCGTCGACCGCCAGCTCGACCGTGCCGTAGCCGGTGATCAGGATGATGTGCACCGAC
>NCFZ01000006.1 GCA_002281415.1 Burkholderiales bacterium 28-67-8
CATCCCCAGCACCGCATTCAGCGGCGTGCGTATCTCGTGGCTCATGTTCGCCAAAAACTGACTCTTCGCCTGGTTCGCCTGCTCGGCAGATTCCTTGGCCTGCTGCAGCAAGGACTCGGCCGCCTTGCGGTCGGTGATGTCGGTGCGAATCGCGATGTACTGCTCGGGTTTGCCGTCATCGCCCATCAGCGCAAGGATGGTGGCATTGACCCAGTAAAGCTCGCCGGTGCGCTTGCGGTTGCAGATCTCGCCGTGCCACACCCCGCCGCTGCTGATCGTGCTCCACAGGTTGTCGAAGAACTCCCTGGGCTGATGGCTTGAATTGATGACGCGGTGGTTGCAGCCCAGCAGCTCTTCGCGCGCGTACCCGGTGATCTCGCAGAAGCGGTCGTTGGCGTAGGTGATATTGCCTTCAAGGTCGGTGATGCTGACGATGGCGTGCTGATCGAGCGCGAACTTCTGGTTGTCGAGCGCGCGCCGGCTGGTTTCACGTTCACGCACCAGCTCCGCGGTACGGCGCAGCATGTCCACGAGGCGGCTGATCTCGGCAGGCGCGCTGTCGTCGGCGAACTGGGCCGAGTCGAAGTTGCCGTCCGCCATCGCCGCCTCGAAAGCCTGCAGGCGATCCAGGCTGGCCAGCCAGCGGCGCAGCAGCAGCCGGATGGGCACCAGGCCGAGAACCAGCATCACCAGTGCCACACCGGCCGCAAACGTCATGAGCGCCCACAGGTCGGACGCCACCCTGGGCACGTCGAAACTAAGCCGCACGATGCCGTAGTCCTTGCCGCCGACCGACACGACGCGGTTGACGTCCTGCAACTGCGCGCGGAGCTTGCGCTCGAGCCAGTCAGGTGCCGGCCCCTCCACGGCACCGCGGCTGTCCACCACGATCTTGCCGCCTTGCATGTCGATGAACGAAGCGGTCGCAAACACCGAGCCCTGCACGGCCTTGTCGAGGGTCTTGCGCACGCTGTCGTAGTCGCCGATGACCACGCTGTCTTGCACCGCCTGGTTCACCACCTCGATCAGCATCACCGAGTTCATCTGGGTGGTGTCGACCTGCAGGCGGTATTCGTGCACGAAGAACAAGCCCAGCGCCACGCTGAAGAAAAGCGTCAGCGTGATGCCATAGACCGCAAAGACCCGGCTGGTGAGCGAGCCGGGGACCAACCGGCTCGCGGCCTGGCCCAGCAACGGCGTCAATGCCGGGCGCATGCCTCAGCGAAGCTCCACGGGTGCGGTGGCGTAGAACTGCCGGTAGGCGGCGTACTCCGATCCGTCAGCGGCGATGAACCCGGCATCCGGCGACAACTTGATCAGTTCGCCGGCGCTGGCCAGCACGGTCTTTCCGAGCGGGTCCTGCCGCATGCCCAGAAAGGCCCGCTTGACCGCATCGAGCGTCCGGGGCCGCACTGACTTGGAAGCCATCAGTGCCAGATCGTTGAGCGGGTCGGACTGCCAGAGAACGCGCACCGCCTGGTTCTCGCGCTGCGACCAGCCATCAGTGAGTTGGGAGTTGGCGCCGACGGCCTTGACCCGACCGCTGAGCAACTGGGCGAAAGCGCCGTCCATGTTGCCGGCGAAGACCACCTGAACGCCAACACGGCGCCGCAGCAGCTGCGCGTATGGAAACTTGTAGGCCACCAGCGCCTCGGGCCCGGGAAAGCCGACCGGCTGGTCAGCCAGGTCTTCGAGCTTGCGCGCGGGCGAGTCAGCGAGCACCACGATCTGGCTGAACAGCGGCGGCGTGTTGCGGCGACCAAACACCTTCCAGCCGAGCTTGTCGCGTTCGGGGCTGAACAGATGGTTGGAAAACACGAACTCGACCTCGTTGGCCAGCACATAGGCGGTGGTGTCGGCCGAGGTTCGGCCGATCTTCAGCTCGATCTTGACGCCGCTTCTGGACGACACGTAATCGATGATCGGATTCCAGTAGCGGGCCGTGAGCTCGATGCCGTACTGATTGACCGGCGAGAACCGGTACACCTTGTCACCTTCGCCTTGTGCGGCGGCGCCCCAAGGCACGGATCCCGCGAGCCCCAACAGTCCGGCTGCAGTGATGCGACGTCTTGATGGGTTCATGTCGTGAGCGAGTGGCTTGCGGGAACGCAGGATAACAAGGGGCAGTGCTCGGCGAGAATCGAGCCCGAACCCATGCAGCATTCTCATCCCGACCCCGAAGAAAAAGCCGTTGCGGCGCCGATGGCCGCCACGCTGAACCTGCCCTGCGGCGAAAGCGCGCTGGCTGTGCTGGCGGTGGACCTGGGCGAGCGGCTGACGTTTGCCGCCAGCCAGCTGATCCTCACCGAGCGCCGGCTGCTGTCTTGCGGTGAGAGCGCCGGTTCGCCCCCCGTCGCCGAATGGGTGCTCGACGAGCCTGCTGCCGATCGCCTGAGCCTGCGCCACACCGACCACGGTGGTGTGGGCACGCTCGAGCTGCACGACGATCAGCGCCGTCTGGCGGTGTGGCGCTTCACGCTGGCGCAAGACATCCACGCGCTGCGCTTGTTGAACCTGTTCGAGCAGCAGCAGGCGCGCCGGCCCTGGCGCCCGGGTGCGGCCGCGCTCGATGCGATGGTCGACGAATCGGCGTTGTGTCCGTCTTGCAAGGCCCCGTTGCCCCCCGACAGCGATGAGTGCAGCGTGTGCACCCGCGAGCACCACGAAGTGCCCTCGACCTGGGTGCTGCTGCGGCTGTGGCGCTTTGCACGGCCTTATCAAAAGCAGCTGGCCGCGGGATTCGGCCTGACGCTGGCGTCGACGGCCGCCACGCTGGTGCCGCCCTACCTGTCGATCCCGCTGATGGACGACATCCTGATCCCGTTCCAGAACGGCAAGGCCATCGACCCGATGCTGGTGCTGATGTACCTGGGCGGCTTGCTGCTGGCCGCGCTGCTGGCCTGGGGACTGGGCTGGGCGCGCACCTACTTGCTGGCGCTGGTGAGCGAGCGCATCGGCGCCGATTTGCGCACGGCGACCTTCGAGCACCTGCTGCAGTTGTCGCTCGATTTCTTCGGCGGCAAGCGCACCGGCGACCTGATGTCGCGCATCGGCAGCGAGACCGACCGCATCTGCGTCTTCCTGTCGCTGCACGCGCTCGACTTCGCCACCGACGTGCTGATGATCGTGATGACCGCGGCGATCCTGTTTTCGATCAATCCGTGGCTGGCGGTGGTCACGCTGCTGCCGCTGCCGTTCATCGGCTGGATGATCCACACGGTGCGCGACCGGCTGCGCACCGGCTTCGAGAAGATCGACCGCGTGTGGTCGGAGGTGACCAACGTGCTGGCCGACACCATTCCCGGCATCCGCGTGGTCAAGGCGTTCGCCCAGGAAGGCCGCGAGTTGCAGCGTTTTCGCGCGGCCAACCAGAGCAACCTGCAAGTCAACGACCGGATCAACCGGACCTGGTCGCTGTTCACGCCCTCGGTGTCGCTGCTCACCGAGATCGGCCTGCTGGTGGTCTGGGCGTTTGGCGTTTGGCAGGTGTCCAAGCACCAGATCACGGTGGGCGTGCTGACCGCCTTCATCGCCTACATCGGGCGCTTCTACGGCCGGCTAGATTCGATGAGCCGCATCGTCTCGGTCACGCAAAAGGCGGCTGCCGGCGCCAAGCGCATCTTCGACATCCTCGACCACGTGTCCAACGTGCCCGAGCCGGTCAACCCGCAGCCGCTGGTACGCGCGCAGGGCCGCATCGAACTGCAGGGCATCGGCTTTCGCTATGGCAGCCGTTCGGTGATCCGCGGGCTCGACCTCGAGATCCGCCCCGGCGAGATGATCGGCCTGGTGGGCCACAGCGGGTCGGGCAAGAGCACGCTGGTCAACCTGATCTGCCGCTTCTATGACGTGACCGATGGCGCCATCAAGGTCGACGGCGTCGACATCCGCCGCTATGCCGTGTCCGACTACCGGCGCCACATCGGCCTGGTGCTGCAAGAGCCCTTCCTGTTCTTCGGCACCATCGCCGAGAACATCGCCTACGGCCGGCCCGACGCGAGCCGCGAAGACATCGTCGCGGCGGCACGCGCAGCCCACGCGCACGAATTCATCCTGCGACTGCCGCAGGCCTATGACTCACTGGTCGGCGAACGCGGCCAGGGGCTGTCGGGCGGCGAGCGCCAGCGCATCAGCATCGCGCGCGCCTTGCTGATCGACCCGCAGATCCTGATCCTCGACGAGGCCACCTCGTCGGTCGACACCGAAACCGAAAAGGAAATCCAGAAGGCGCTCGACAACCTCGTGCAAGGTCGCACCACGATCGCCATCGCGCACCGGCTGTCCACGCTGCGCAAGGCCGACCGGCTGGTGGTGATGGACCGCGGCCGGGTCGTCGAAGTGGGTCCGCACGATGAGCTGATCGCACGCCAGGGCGCCTACTGGCGGCTGTACGAGGCGCAGCTGCGTCAGGCCGATGCCGAAGAGTCGTCGGGCCTGGAACTCGGCGGCCTGAAGTCTTTGGTGCCTTCGGAGCTCAAGGCCAACGTTGAAACCAAGGCCTGATCGCATGACAGCCCACCCCACCGAGTCAGACGCCGCACCGTTTCAGCTGGAGCGCGAACCGCACGGCCGCCTGGTGCTGATCGCCGCTGACGGCACGCGCCACGAGGGCGTGGTGCCGGTGCGCGCGTTCCCGATCGCCGCGGCGCAAGAAGGCCTGTCGATGGTGGATGGCGACGGCCGCGAGGTCGTCTGGGTGCCTTCGCTGGCCAGCGTGCCGGCCGGCTTGCGGGGGTTGATCGAAGAAGAGTTGGCGAGCCGCGAATTCACGCCGGTGATCGAACGCATCGTCGAGGTCTCCACGTTCTCGACGCCCAGCGTGTGGCAGGTGGAGACCGACCGCGGCCCGACCAGCTTCGTGCTCAAGGCCGAAGAAGACATCCGCCGCCTGCCCGATGGCGCGCTGTGGATCTCCGACAGCCACGGCATCGCGTTTCTGGTTCGCGACCGCCGCGCGCTGGACCGGCGATCGCGCCGGGTGCTCGAACGATTTCTCTGACGACGCCGCTCAGGACTCGGTTTCGATCCAGCCCTTGATGTCGGCGATGTCCTTCGCGGCGCTGCTGTTGCGCTCGAGGAGCGTTTGCATCGACAAGGCGTCGATGGCCGGTGAGAACAGCGTGCCCTGGTACTGGGTGCAGCCGGCCTTGAGCATGAACAGCCGCTGAGCCTCGGTCTCGACGCCTTCAGCCACCATCTCGAGGCGCAGCGCCTTGCCCAGATTGATGATGGCGTTGACGATGCCCACGTCGACTTCGTCCTTGGGCAGCCCCTTGATGAAGCTGCGGTCGATCTTGAGCCGCCCGATCGGGAAGCGCTTGAGGTACGCCAGGCTCGAGTAGCCGGTGCCGAAGTCGTCGATCGCCAGCTTGACGCCCAACCGCGCCAGTTCCTGCAACCGCTGCAGCGCTTCTTGCGCGTCCTTGACCAGGATCGATTCGGTCAGCTCGAGCTCGAGCCATTGCGGCTCCAGCCCGGCATCGCTCAGCGCCTGCGCGACGCTGTCGACGAAGTCAGGTTTCTGGAACTGCAGCGCCGACACATTGACCGACATCAGCAGCGGGTAGCCCTTGTCGCGCCACAGCACGGCTTGCTGCACCGCCTGACGCAGCGCCCAGGCACCGATCGCCACGATGAAGCCGCTGCGCTCGGCCACCGGAATGAACTCGGTCGGTGACACATCGCCCAACTCGGGGTCGCGCCAGCGCATGAGCGCCTCGACACCGACGATCTCGCCGCTGTCGATGTCGACCTGCGGCTGGTAGTGCAGCCTGAAACGCCCTGCGGCCAGCGCCTGACGCATGGCGTGATCGAGCTGCATGCGCGTGCGCGGCTGGACGACCGGCAGGCCGGTGCGCAGGTGGTGGAAGCGGTAGCCGTCGCCGCCGCTGTCCTTGAGGTCGTTCATGGCGACATCGGCCGCCTTGAGCAGCTCGTCAGGGGTGCTGCCGTCTCCGGGATACAGCGCGATGCCAATGCTTCCGGTGATGGTGAGGGTCATCCCCTCGACACGGAAGGGCAGCTGCAAGGCCGCGAGCACCCGGCATGCGGCGCCCTCGGCACGCTGCAGATCGGCCTGATAAGCCAGGATGACGAATTCGTCGGAACCCAGACGAGCCACCGTGTCCACCTGGCGCATGGTGGCCGTCAGCCGCTCGGCAATTTCGACCAGAAGCCGGTCGCCCATGGCCGGCCCGAGCATTTCGTTGACCGGCTTGAAGCGGTCGAGGTTCAGGTACATCAAGGCGAATGGCGTCGAGTCACGCTGCGCCAGCGCCAGCGCGTATTCGATGCGATCGACCAGCATGCGGCGGTTGGGCAGGCCGGTGAGGTTGTCCGTGTGCGACAGCGCGTCGATGCGGCGGCTGGCCTCGACGCTCTCGCTGACGTCGCGAAACGCATAGACGCGGCCGATCGGCTGTCCGCGGTTGCACTGAGCGAGCGTGCGCCGCTCGAGCACCTTGCCGCAACGCAGGGTGAGCATGTCGCAGCCGTCGAGCGTGGCCGACTCGCCAAAGGCCTGCAGTCGCCTCGTGTAAGTGACCGGGTCGGAGACGCGGCGCAGCATCCAGGCCGACACGGCTGCATCGTCACGCTGCTTCATCAGCGGCTCGGGCACGCCCCACAGGCTGACGAATTGCTGATTGAAGTTGGTGATGCGCCCCGCCAGGTCGGTGACCAGAATGCCGTCGGTGGTGGAATCAAGCGTGGCGCGCAGCTCGGAGATGCGATCCTCGAGCTCGGCCTGGGTGCGCAACTCGTCGCTGCGATCGCGCAGGATCACCAGATAGATGCCGTGGCGCGTGCCGGCACCCGCTCGCACGAGGCTGACACGCCGCTGCACCTGCACCAGTTGGCCATCGGGCCGGCTGATCAGGGTCTGGGCTTCCACGGGATCCGTGAGTTCGGTGGCGGCCTGCTCCCAGAACGCCACGTCCTCGGCCGTGGCGGCCAGTGCCAGCGCGTCGGTCTGGCACAGCGCCTCGACCGACATGCCGAACAGGTTTTCGGCGGCCGCATTGGCAGCCAGCAAGCGCAAGCTGCCCGGCTCGACCAGCCAGGCGGCGTCGAGCAACCCTTCGACGAGAGGCCGCAACTGCTGAACCGGGTCGTCATCCAGCAGCTCGGGAGCGTTCAAGCCGGCCACCCGCTGGGACTTGCGCACGCCGCGCATGTCCGATACCGGAGGAATTTCAGGCGGCGTCACAGCTGAGGCTCCAGCACCCGGGCCGGCTCGAAGAAGTAGTTCACACGCGGCCGCGGCGACAGGTAACCGAGCGCCGCCTCGGGCAACGACGTCGGCTTGAGGCTGCGACGGATGCCCAGGCCGCTGGCGGCCTCCAGGTCCAGGATCACGGCCTCATCGCGCGGCACCTTGGGGTCGTGCACCAGAACGCGGGGTCGCAACCCGCGCGAGAAATTGACCCCGACCACCAGCGCAAACCGATCGTCAGTCAACTGCACCACCGAGCCCGCCGGATACACGCCCATCATCTTGATGAACGCCCCGAGGGTGGCCATGTCGAAGCGGTTGCGGCCTTGGGCAAACAACTGAGCCACCGCCTCGTGCGGGGTGACGGCCCGCGCCGGGTTGACCGGATTACACAAGTTGTCGTAAGCATTGACCAGCGCCACGATGCGCGACAGCACAGTGGTGCGGTCACTGTTGATGCCCAGCGGAAAGCCGCTGCCATCGCTGCATTCGTGGTGCTGGGCGATGACCACCGAGGCGCCGGGGCTCAAGCCCAGCCGCCGCGCGTGCGCTGTGCCGGTGGCCACATGGCTCTCGTAGAACTTGTGTTCGGACGCGTTGAAGTGATCTTCGCGGTGGTGATACCGGAACGGGATGTCAATCTTGCCGACGTCGTGGAGCAAGGCGCCCATACCGAGGTCGAGCATGTCGGCCTCGCCCAGCCCGAGCGTGCGCCCCATCAGCAGGCAGATGACGCTCACGCTGACCGCGTGGGCGCTGACCTTGTCGCCGGCGCCTTCGCTGAGCAACCGGATGCACATGTCTTGAGAGCCGACCATCTTGGTGACCAGTTGACCGACCAGCACCTGGGCGGCCTGCCCTGCGTCGGCGGGCTGCTCGGCCACGCTCTTGAAGACCAATGTCGACGCGCGGGTGGCCTCGCCAAACTGCCGCTCGCACGCCGCGAGCGCACGCCTCTGTTCATTGAGAAGCTCGCGATGGGCACGGCGGGCATCGACCAGCGCCTGCTGCTCGGGGGTGGCGGCGCTCTGGCCCGGCTCGGATTTGGCGGGGGCGGAAGACTCCGGGTCGCTGTCGCGCGGGCTCCAGCGCAGCACGCTCAATCCGATCGAGCGCAGCGTGGCCAGTTGCTCCTCGGAGGTGATCTTGAAGCTCGAAAACGCGAACGGATGTGACATCCACCCATCGTCGAGATGAACGAACATCCCGAGCCGCAGGGCGGACACTTCGATCAATTCTGTGTTGGGAGTCGGGTTCATGAAGACGGTTGTTGGCCTGTCATGCAGACCGGCTTGCTCGGGTCATCGGCAAGAAGTGCCGGAATTTGAGCCCTGAAACGCAGCCAGCGCCCGGAATTCGTATTTCAGCTTCGCCACCAGCACCGCCAGATCCAGCGGCTTGGTCCAGTAATCGTCGAATCCCTGCGCCAGCGCATGCTCGATCTGCTGCGGCGAGACGTCGGCGCTGAAGGCGATGCAACGCACCTGACGGGTCCGCGCATCGGACTTGAGCCGCTCGCGAACCTCGAACCCAGACATCCCGGGCAGGTTCAAGTCGAGCAGCACCAGCGACAGGTCGTGCTGCTGCGCCAGCCGCAGCGCTTCCGGACCGTTGGTGGCCACCAGCAAGCGCCAGTTCGGCCGGGTGTTGAAGACTTCCTGCATCAAAGCCGCGTTGACGTCGTCGTGCTCGACGTACATCACCACCGCCTCGGCGCCTGCATCCCAGACCGATGGCACCTCGGCTGCGCCTGGCGATTCGACGGACCGGGTCACATCGGTCTTGGCAATCGGCAGCGACACCGTGAGGCGAGACCCGCGGCCGACGTGAGACAGCGCTTCGATTTCACCGCCCATGGCGCGCACGAGCTTGCGTGCGATGACCAGCGCCAGGCCGCTGCCCGAGGCCTCGGCTCCATCGCTGCCGATGCGGTTGAACGGCTCGAAGAGCTTTTCGACCTGCGCGGCGGACATGCCCACGCCGGTGTCGTCCACGGTCAGCACGCCCATGTGATCGGCCGCCTCGAAGCGAATGCGCACCCGCCCCTGAGACCGGTTGTATTTGATCGCGTTGGACAGCAAGCTGCTCACCACCTGCTCAAGCGCTTCGGGGTCAGCGCTGACTGCCGGCGCGGACATCGCGATCTCGACGCGCAGCTCGATGCCGCGCTGCTGCGCGAGCGGCATGATCTCGACAGCGCAGCGTTCGACCAGCAGCCGCAGATCGATCGGCCGGCTGCGCAGGCGCAAGCGCCCTTGCTCGATGCGCGAGACATCCAGCAACTGATCGATGAGCGACAGCAGCCGGGCGCCCGAGTGGCGCAAGATCTCCAGTCGCTGCAACTGCGGCGGCGCCAGGGGGTTCGCCTGGTCCAGCGCCATCAATTGCGCGAAACCCAGGATGCCGTTGAGGGGCGTGCGCAACTCGTGGCTCACCCTGGACATGAATTCCTTGCCGCGCGGCAGCTTGTCGGCCTCGGGCGCATCGCGCCGCGGCACCAACCCGCCGGGCTGGGTGGCCACCTCCACGCAGGTGCCGATCAGGCGTTGGGCATCGGCCGAGGCCTGCAGGACAAACTCCAGCGTGCGAACGCCCTGGCTGCCCGCGGCAGCGAAACCGAGCGCCTGGCGCACCCGCTCGTTGGGCCGTGCGGGTGCCACGAGCAACGCGCGGGCCGCAGGCCGGTCGGACGCCACCACGCCGCTCAGCCAGGCCTCGAACGGCAGTGGCGCGGCCGACGCATCGAGCCCGTGGTGCCGACAGGCCACCGCATCGAGCAGCAACGATTCGCTGGCCAGATGAATGTCCACCACGCCGATGTCGGCCGCCTCGGTGGCCGTTTGCCACAAGGTCAGGCGGTGGCGCACGTCCTCATCGAGCGCGGCTTCATGGGCGATGTCGGTGAACTCGCAGTTCCATTGCAGCCCCCCGTCGAGCGCTGACTCGAGGCTGGCGCTGGCGTCGAGAAAAGCCCACTGGCCATCCGTCTGGCGCACACGGATGCGCTCCTTGATGCTGCGCAGCGACTCGCCGTGCAACGCCCAGGCGGCCCGCAGACGGGCCAGATCGTCGGCGTGAACGCGAGCGCACAGCAAACGAGCGTCTTCGCGCAGAGCCGGCAGACCGATGCCGCAAAGCCGGGCGAAATCGCTGGACGCGATGGGCACGCTCCAGTGACCGTCCACCGAGCGGTGCACGCGCGCCACGACGCCGGGTACGCGGTCGAGCAGCGACTGCAGGTCGGCCACCGGGTCGCGGTCGTCGCGTCGCCTGAACCCTCGTGCCGAACCATCAAGGCGAGCGGGCACCGCGGATCCCTGCGGGTTGCTGCCTGGAAGGGGGTGCGTCAGTGGCATGAGTCGTGGCGGGGGCGGGGGCGTCGTGCGCGTCCATCGGGCGACAAATCTGTCGCATCGGCGGATTTTGGGCTATCGCTGCCGTTTTGACCCCCCCTCATTCAGGGGGTTCGGTGACCGAATCGAAAAGTTTTTCGGCCCCGTGACAGTCCCACTTCACCCGGCCGTGTGACCCTGGTGGAGACCCTCGGCTGCGCTGCGGGCGCAACCCCGGCATGATGGGGCCCATCCGGTTGCGGGGGTTTCCCATGAGCAGTTCATCCATTCACCGTCGCAGTGTCATCGCCCTGGCGGGCTGCCTTTTGGCTGATGCCGCTCGGGCCGCCGGGGTGTCGCAGGCCCAGGCCAGCCAGGCGCGCTCGGTGGTTCAGGCCCAGCTCGACGCCTTTGCCGCCGACGACTCGCTGCGGGCGTTTCTGCTGGGCACCGACGCCTTGCGCAAACGATTCGGCTCGCCCGATCGCTTCATCGCGATGGTCCGCCGTGGCTATCCGGTGATCTACCGGCCGGCGGCGGTCGCCTTTCTCAAGCCGCAGCGCGAAGGCGACCAACTGATCCAGCCGGTGCAGCTGACGGACGCCCGGGGCAACGGCTGGCTGGCAACCTACCGGTTGGAGCAGCAGGGCAAGGCATGGCTCATCGCCGCCTGCGAGGTCGAGCCCAACGAGGGCAGCTTCACCTGATCCTGGCGATCGCCCGGGCCACCACGCTCAGGGACACACTTCCATGCGCCGGGTGACGCCCTTGAGCCTTTCATCGGCGAACCAGAAGAAGTACTTCGTGATCGTCACCGTCGAGCCGTCCTTGTTCAGGGCGCTGTACTGCACGGGAACCACCCAACCCACGTGACCGTTGTTGCCCTGGCCCATCGGGCACGAGCCACGCTCGGGGATTCCGATGTTCAGCTCGCGGCTGGTCTGAGCGCCCTTGACCGTCAGGTCGATGTAGTTGTTGATGGTCGACGCGTAGTTGACCGGCGGCTTGGCGCGCACCACTTCGCCTGACGTGCCAATGTTCGGATTGGACGAGCACCCGGCCAGCAGGCAGGCGGCCAGGGTGGCTGCGATTCTTCTCATGCGTACTCCGTGACGTTGGTGAGCCCATTGAGGCGGCTCACCCCGGATGATGCACGTTGTGGCCGCAGCCCCCTCAAACCGATGGGCCGGGAAGCCGGCCTCAGAGCATTTCGATCGCCAGCGCGATGCCCTGCCCGCCGCCGATGCACAGCGTCACGATGCCGCGCCGGCAGCCCGAGCGCTGCATCGAATGCACCAGCCGCGTGGTGAGCACCGCGCCGCTGGCGCCGATCGGGTGGCCGTGCGCGATCGCACCGCCCTCGACGTTGACCACATCCTCGGCCAGCCCGATCTCGCGCAGGCACGACAGCGCAATCGCGGCAAAGGCCTCGTTGATCTCGACACGGTCGACGTCGCCCAGCGACCAGCCGACGCGCGCCATCGCCTGGCGCACCGCCGGCGCCGGACCGAGGCCGAAGAAGTCGGGTTCGACCGCGGCCAGCCCGTAACTCACCAGGCGCGCCACAGGCACCAGCGCGTTCTTTTCGGCCCAGCCGCGCTCGGCCAGCAGCATCACCGAAGCACCTGAATTGAGACCCGGCGAGTTGCCAGCGGTGATCGTGCCCTCGGGGCGAAACGCGGGTTTGAGCCGGGCCAGCGACTCGGCCGTGGTCTCCGGCCGGTTGTGCTCGTCCTTATCGAACACCACGAATCCCTTGCGCCCCGGCACCTCGACGGGCGCGATCTCGGCGGCAAACCAGCCGGCCGCCTGCGCAGCGGCGA
Organism: Burkholderiales bacterium 28-67-8; assembly: GCA_002281415.1. Classification (GTDB taxonomy): domain Bacteria; phylum Pseudomonadota; class Gammaproteobacteria; order Burkholderiales; family Burkholderiaceae_C; genus PBB1. The sequence goes on from NCFZ01000006.1 coordinate 12,369, forward strand.
AGCGCTGCTGCGAACGCAGCGCCCAGCGGTCCTGGTCTTCGCGCGAGATGCCGTTTCGGATCACCAGATCCTCGGCGTGCCAGCCGGAATGCTTGCCGCTGAACGCATCGTTCAGCCCGTCGTGCAGCATGCTGTCGATGAGCGACACGTCGCCCATGCGCGCGCCCCAGCGTCCTTGCGGCAGCAGGTACGGCGCGCGGTCCATGTTCTCCATGCCGCCGGCCAGCGCGCAGTCGATCTGCCCCGACCAGATCTCGAGTGCGGCACTGGCGATCGCCTGCGCGCCCGAGCCGCACACGCGGTTGACCGTCATCGCGGGCACTTCCACCGGCAACCCGCCGCCGATGGCGGCCTGGCGCGACGGGTTCATCCGCACGCCGGCCTGGATGACGTTGCCCATCACCACCGACTGCACCCGCTCGCCGCCGAGTCCCGAGCGCTTGAGGCACTCGCGGATGGCCGCAGCACCGAGCGTGGGCGCGGACAGGTCCTTGAGCGTTCCCGCGTAGGTGCCGATGGCCGTGCGCACGGGGTGACAGATGACGACGTCGATCTTGCTCATGACAGGTCTCCGGTAGGCGGCACGTCGGCCGCGTGGGCATCAGGCTGCGGCGGATCAGTTGGGCGCGCGCGCGGCCCAGCTGCGTTGCTCGAAATACTTGCGTGCCAGCGCCACCAGCTGGTTTTCGCTCGGGTGGTCGACCACCTCGTAGCCGGTGATGCGCAGCGCGGTTTGCGCCCGGTGCTTGTCGGCGTAATGGCGGAAGTCGGCGATCGAGGTGTGCGAGCCGGTCACCAGCACTTCGGGGATGCCTTCGAGGGCATCGCACACCGCGCCGAAGAATTCATGCTCGCTGCGCACGGCGCTGCCGTGCTGGCCGGTCGGGTGGCTGTGCGACTTGACCTTGTGGGCTGTCACGGTGTCGGCGTTGAACTGCAGCACCTGCGCGGATTGGTGGTCGGTCCAGACCACGGCGTGAGAAAGCGTCATTTCAAAATTTCCTTTCGTGTGTTGATTCGCAGGCCACGCAGCGCAATGCCTCGAGCTCGATGCGCAGGCGTTCGAACGGGATGTGGACGCCGCAGTCGATGCAGTGGCCGAAGTCGGGGTCATTCAAGCGCGACTGGGCGCGGCGCAGCGCAACGAGCCGCTGGCCGTCGCGCTCGGACACGGCGAAGTCGACCTCCCGGTCGCCGGCCCGCTGGGGGGCATCGTCGCCGTCTTGTTGCAGCACTTGCTGTGCGTGCTCAACGAGCGACAGCCCCTCCTGATGTAGGGTGGATTGGCGCTCGATCGCTTGCACGGTGGTCTGCAGCAACGAGGCCAGTTCCGAGCGCTGGCTCGGGGTGAGGTGGGTGGGCATGGACATGGGCATCTCCTTCATGGGGATGGTCGCCCCCCGACCGGGGAACGACACTGATGCATGTCAAGCCACGTGCACGCAGGGCGGACGCCCTGCGCGGCTTCAGAGCAACTTGCCGACGTCGAGCAGCGTGAGCACGCCCAGCACCACGAAGATCGCTGCTGCGATGCCGTGGACCAGTTTCATCGACACCTTCTGCGCGATCTTCTCGCCCATGAAGACCGCCGGCACGTTGCTGATCATCATGCCCAGCGTGGTGCCTGCCACCACCGCCACCAGGTCGGTGTAACGCGCGGCCAGCGCCACGGTGGCGATTTGCGTCTTGTCGCCCATCTCGGCCAGAAAGAACGTGATCACCGTGGTGCCGAACACGCCGAAACGCACACGGGCGGTCTCGTTCTCGTCGATCTTGTCGGGGATCAGCATCCAGGCGGCCATGGCGATGAACGACACGCCAATCACCCACCGCAACACATCGGGGCCCATGGCGTGGGCCACCCAGTCGCCGACCGCGCCGGCCATCGCATGGTTGGCCACCGTGGCCACAAAAATGCCCAGGATGATCGGGATCGGCCGCCTGAACTTGACGGCCAGCAGCATGGCCAGCAGCTGCGTCTTGTCGCCCATTTCACCCAGGGCCACCACACCGGTCGAGACGAGAAAGGCTTCCATGGGGGCTCCGGCAGGCTCAGGGGGGTGTCGACGAAAACGTGGCTGCGGCGCAGCCGAAGGCCCTTCTAGGCGAAAGGCGCGCGGAGTCTATCAATGAGCCCCACACTGCCCAGGCTGCACAACCGGTAACAAGTGTCCGGCGCCCGGTGTCGTCCATCGGGCTTCCCAGGCGTTATACCGAGCATCCCCATGATTTCAGGAGACCCCTCATGAGCCACCCATCCCCTCAACTTGCCAGCGCCGCCACCCGGGGCGGCGTGCCTCGCGCACTGTGGATCGGCGGCGGTGTGCTCGGTCTGGCCACGGCCGCGCTCGCCGGCGCCCTGATCACGCGGTCGATCGATGCTGCGGCGGCCCCGGCCCCTGCCAGCGAAGCGGCAGCGTCAGCCGCCGTGACCGCGACCTCCGGCAAGGCCACACCGCCGGCTCGCAAGACACCCGCCGCCACGGCGGCCGTGCCGGCCTGCCCGAATTGCGGCACGGTGGAGTCGGTGAACGCGGTGGAGCAAGAAGGCCAGGGCACCGGACTCGGGGCAGTCGCCGGCGGCGTGGCCGGGGGTCTGCTGGGCAACCAGTTCGGCAGCGGCAAGGGCAAGACCGCCATGACGCTGCTCGGCGCCGTCGGTGGCGGACTGGCCGGAAATCAGGTCGAGAAGAAGGTGCGCAGCGAGACGGTCTACAACGTCAGCGTGCGCATGCACGACGGCAGCGTCGGCACCTTCCGGCAAGCCCAGCCCTTTGCCGTGGGCACGAAGGTGGTCGTCGACGGCAAGACCTTGCACATGGCCAGCAATGCGGCCGGTCAGGATTCCAAATGAACAAGATCAACCAGACCCTGACCCTGCTGCTGGCCGCTCTGACCACACTGGCCGCGGGCCCGGCACTCGCCGAAACCTCGGTGGGCGTGTCGATCGGCATCAACCAGCCCGGCGTGTACGGCCGCATCGACATCGGCAACGTGCCCCAGCCGGCGCTCGTCTACGCGCAGCCGATGATCATTGCGCAGCCTCCCGTGTACGTCGAGCGGCGTCCGATCTACCTGTACGTGCCGCCCGGGCATCAGCAGGACTGGCGGCGCTACTGCGGCCGCTACAACGCGTGCGGCCAGCCGGTCTACTTCGTTCGCGACGACTGGGTGCGCGAGCGCTACGAGCAATCGCACCCGGGTTGGGAGCGTGGGCGTCAGCAAGGCCGGGGACCGGACCGCGGTGACGACGACCGCGGCCATGGCCATGGCCGCAAGGAAGGCAAGGAGCACGGCCGCGGTCACGGCGACTGACGTGCGAGCAGCGCGACCGGGCGCCACCTGAAGCGGAAAAAGCCTCCCGCCGCGCCGCAGCCGGGAGCGTTGGGGGCATTTGCCCCTTAAGCTTGGGGGTTTCCCGCGGCACGCTGCCGCTCCCGTTTCAGGATTCCCCATGAATTGCACCCTCGCCCGCTGGGCCCGCTCGCTCGGCCTGATCACCGCCACCGCCACGCTGGCCCTGGCCGCCCAGGCGCAAACGGTGCTGCGCGTGACCGCGATCCCGGACGAGGCACCGACCGAACTCGCGCGCAAGTTCGCGCCGCTGGGTCAGTACCTCGAGGCCAAGCTGGGCGTGAAGGTCGAGTGGACGCCGGTCACCGACTACGCCGCGGCCGTCGAGGCGCTGGTCAACAAGAAGGTCGATCTGGCGTGGTTCGGCGGCTTCACCTTCGTGCAGGCCAGCGTGCGCTCCGAAGGCCGCGTGATCCCGCTGGTGCAGCGTGAAGAAGACGAGAAGTTCCGCTCGGTGTTCATCACCGACGCCAACAGCGGCATCACCAGGCTCGAAGACCTCAAGGGCAAGACGCTGAGCTTCGGCTCGCCATCGAGCACCTCGGGCCACCTGATGCCGCGCAGCTTTCTGCTGGCCGCCAAGATCAACCCCGATGCTGACTTGAAGCGGGTGAGCTTCTCGGGCGCCCACGACGCCACCGTGGCCGCCGTGGCCAGCGGCAAGGTCGATGCCGGCGCGCTGAACATCTCGGTGTGGGACAAGCTGGTGGCCGAAAAGAAGGTCGACACCACGGTGGTCAAGGTGTTCTACACAACGCCGGGCTTCTACGACTACAACTGGTCGGTGCACGCCGACATGCCCGCCGAGCTGCGCAACAAGATCACCCAGGCCTTCCTGGCACTCGACGCGAACACGCCGCAGGGCAAGGAAATCCTCGGCCTGCAGCGCGCCACGCGCTTCATCCCGACCAAGGCCGAGAACTACAACACCATCCGCGCCGCCGCCGAGAACGCCGGTCTGCTGAAGTGACCTCGGACGCGTCGGTGGGCGTGGTGCGGCCGGTGGCCACTCGCGGCCCGCTCGTCGTCGCGCTGCGCGGTCTGCACGCCGCGGCCGCGCCGCTGGCCACCGCCGAGGTGCTGCGCGGGCTGTCGCTCGAGGTGCACCAAGGCGAGCAGGTCGCGCTGATCGGCTCGTCGGGCGCTGGCAAGACCAGCTTGCTGCACGCGCTGGCATGCGCGGTGCCGCCGCTGTCGGGTTCGCTCGAGCTGTTCGGGCAAGCGCCGTGGGCGCTGTCGTCACGCGATCGCCAACACCTGCGCGGGCGGCTGTTTCTGGCACCCCAGGTGCCGCCGCTGCCGCCACGCCAGCGCGTGGTCACCGCCGTGCTCGCCGGACGGCTGCCGCGGCAATCTCTGGTCGCCAGCGTGCGCGCGCTGTGGCACCCGAGCGAAGCCGGCGTGGCGCATGCCGCATTGGCCGCGCTCGATCTCGGCGACAAGCTGTGGGAGCGTGTCGACCGGCTGTCGGGCGGCGAGCGCCAGCGCGTGGGTCTGGCGCGTGCGCTGGTGGCCGATGCCGAGCTGTGGCTGATCGACGAGCCGCTGTCGGCGCTCGACCCGGCGCGCGCCGAACAGGTCATCGAGCGCCTGACCGCTGCCGCGCGCAGCGCCCACCGCACCCTGGTGTGCACGCTGCACCAGGTCGAAGTGGCACGGCGCTGCTTTGCCCGCATCGTCGCGCTGCGCGCCGGCCAGATCGTCTACGACGGGCCGGCAGCCGACTTCACCGATGCGCAGGTCGCCGCACTCTACGGATCACGCGCGGCGCTCGAAGACATCACGCTCGAACCGGCCGCGCCGCTCAGCGTGCCCGGCGAGCGCGCGACCGCGCCACTGATTTGCCGCTGATCCCGTGACCCCGCTTTCCACCACGCCGCAGCGCGACCCGGCGCGGCCTTCCCGCTGGGCCACCGTGCTGCTGCTCGCGGTGCTGCTGTGGCCGCTGGCGGTGCTCACCGAGTTCAACCCGGCGGTGCTGTTCGACGCGCGCAGCGTGCGCTCGACGCTGCGCTTCATGGCGAGCTTCCTGCCGCCGCGCAGCGATGCCGAATTCCTCTGGCTGCTGCTGCATGAAACCTGGCGCACCGTGGCCATTGCCACCGCCGGGCTCACGCTGGCCGGCCTGATCGCGGTGCCGCTGGCGCTGGGCGCGAGCGCGCGGCTGTCGATCAGCGCGCTGGCGCAGCCGATGGCCACCGCACCGCTCGCGCTGCGCAGCGTGCTGCGCGCCACGATGGTGGTGCTGCGCTCGGTGCCCGAGCTGGTGTGGGCGCTGCTGTTCGTGCGCGTGGTGGGCCTCGGGCCGACCGCCGGCGTGCTGGCCATCGGCATCGCCTACGGCGGCATGCTGGGCAAGGTCTACGCCGAAATCCTCGAGGCCAGCGATCCCGCACCCACGCAAGCCCTGCTGCGCAACGGCGCGGGACGGCTGCAAGCGCTGCTGTTCGGCGCGCTGCCGCAGTGCGCGGCCGAGCTGGTGAGCTACACCGTGTACCGCTGGGAATGCGCGATCCGCGCTTCGGTGGTGCTGGGCTTCGTGGGCGCGGGCGGTCTGGGCCAGATGCTCGACAGCGCGGCCAAGATGTTCTCGGGCGGCGAGGTCTGCACCATCTTGCTGGTGTTCATCGTGCTGGTGGCCGCATCCGATCGCATCAGCGCGGTGCTGCGCCGGGCCATGGCATGAGCGCGCCCGTGCTGCTCGAGCCGTCCCTCGCACCGCCGCCGGCGCGTCGCGCCGCGCGCTGGGTGGCTGCGGGCATCGCCACGCTGGTGGTGCTGAGCTTCGCCACGCTGGATCTGCGCTGGGGCGACTTTCTGTCGCCCGATGCGCTGGGCAAGATGGGCCGATTTGCCACCGGCTTCTTTCCGCCCGAGACCTCGGCTGCGTTCCTGCGGCGCACGCTCGACGGCACGCTGGAAACACTCGCGATGTCGCTGCTGGGCACCTTGCTCGCGGCACTGGGTGGATTGGCGCTGGCGCTGCCGGCGAGTGCGCGCCGCCATGAAGGCGCCGGCTCTGCGCTGGCCACCACGGTGCTGCGCGGGGCCACGCGCAGCGTGCTCAATGGGCTGCGCTCGGTGCCCGAGCTGGTGTGGGCCGCGCTGCTGCTGATCGCCGCCGGGCTGGGGCCGTTTGCCGGCACGCTGGCGCTGGCGCTGCACACCACCGGCGTGCTCGGGCGGTTGTTCGCCGAGAGTCTCGAGAACGCCGCGCCCGAGCCTGCCTTCGCGCTGCGCGTGCGCGGCGTGGGCACGCTGCGCGTGTTCCTGTTTGCCACGCTGCCGCAGATCTGGCCGCAGGTGATCGCCTACACGCTGTACCGCTGGGAGAACAACATCCGCGCGGCCGCCGTGCTGGGCGTGGTGGGTGCGGGCGGGCTGGGGCAGATGCTGTACTACCACCTGGGCCTGTTCCAGATGCACGAGAGCTGCACGGTGCTGGGCGCCATGATGGCGCTGGTGGCACTGGTCGATGCGCTGTCGTTTGCCACGCGCCGCTGGCTCAACCGGTGAGCCACTCGGGCGGCTGATGCCGTCGGTGGCGCTGGAACGCAGCCGCCATCAGCCCGCGCCGTCGATCGCCTCGATGTGCTCGGCCAGCAGCACGTAGTCGACGATGAAGCCGCTGCACGCCACCTCGCGGCCCACCCACATCTCGAGCGCGCTGTCGCCAAAGCTCGGGCCGTCCTTGCGGCGCAGCACGTAGCGGCCGCACGCGGTGTCAAGCCAGATCGCCTCGCGCTCGCTCTTGCTGCCCTTGCCCAGCGCTGCGCGCAGCACCGTGCCGCGCAGCCCCTCGACACGCTGCGGCACCGGCGTCATTCAGCGCTGCACATAGACCCGGTAGCCGACGATGCGCCCGCCCACCTCGCGCGCCAGCGCCGCCACCGCCGAGGGCGCTGCACCTGAAGGGCGGGAGGCGCCCCCGGGTGTCGACACCGCCAGGTGATAGCGCGTGGGCGCCGTCGTCGACTTGCCGCGTGCGGAGGGAGCGGCCGCCCCCGCAGGCGACTCGACCGCATACGCCACGAACACCTGATCGGCCGGCAACCCGGCGCGATCGGCGATGTGGGCCAGCGCGCGGCGCACCGCCGCCGAGGCCTTGGCGCGTGGCTGCGGCTGCGCGGTGGCCGGCTTGGTCGCATCCAGAAACTCGCCCGTCGAGCGCAGTGCGGCACGCCGCTCGCGCCGCTGCAGGCGCTGCGCGTCGAGCGGTGCCAGGCCCTGGGGCACGCCGGTGGCGCTCGTCACGCGCGCCGGGTGCAGCGAGGGGTCGCCCAGCAAGCTGAACTGCGCCAAGGTCTTGAGGTCGGTCGGATCGAGCTCGCTCGTTTGCTGCACGAAGCGCTGGCGAGCCATCAGCGTGGCGCGCCCGATCGACGCGCCTTCGAGCACCGCCAGCAGGAAATACTGCGTGAGCAGATCGGCCGAGCCATTGCCCTCGACCGGGCCGTAGGCGATCGTCGAGCTGCCGAAAAAACCGCATGCGCCTTGCGCCAGGTAGTGCTGGCCGATCGGCAGCGGCAAGCCCAGCGTGACCGAGTCGTACAGCTCGCCGCCGTAGCAGCACTCGGCGGCGGCCACCGTGCCGCGGCCGATGCGCCCGGCGATGCCGGTGCTCGACATCGACACCGGCTGGTGCCCGGCGGCGTCCTCGCCATAAAAGCGCGGATCGGCCAGCCCTCCGTGGCAGTTGATGAAGTGCATCAGCGGCGCCAGCCGCGCAGCGGGAATGGCCTCGCGCGAGGGCGGCGACACGCTCATCGCCCTGGACTGGCCGAACACGTTGAACAAGCTGAGCGCCGTCGACTCGCGCCAGGTGGCGGTCGACAAGCCGAAGTAATCGCCGAACTCGGCCACATCGCGCGTGGCGTGCGCGGCGGCGGCTTCGAGCAGGCCGATCAGGTGCGACGGCTCGGTCGCGCCGGTCAGATCGGGCAGCCGCCCGACCACCCGCGTGGGGCCCTTGAAGGCGCCCGCCTCGCGGCCATAGGCAGCCTCGCAGGCGTAGGGCAGATCACCCCAGGCGATGACATCGGGATCGGCCGGTGGCGCGTGCATCGGGTTGGCGACATCCTGGTGCGGCACCACGTCGGGCGCGCCCAGGATCATCAGATACGCCGGGTCGGCGGCACGAAACACCGCGTCGATGGCGGCCTTGGCCTGCGCCGGGCTGCCGGCCAGCGTGGCCGGTGCGCCGCCGAGTTGCCTCATCGTGCGCGCGTCATCGAGAAACACCAGCCGGCTGCGGATGCCGCGCTGCCTGTCGGCGGCGATCAGGGCGCGCACGGCCTTGCGAATCTGCGCGACACCGGCCGCGCCGTACTTGGCCTTGAGCGCGGCGCGGTGGCTGACGATGAGCTTGTCGTCCACGGGAGTCTCCTGCGGTGGGAGCGGCGGGCGGCGCCGCGAGCGCATCGATTCTGGCGGCGCGATCCGCCGGGTTCAAGCCTCGGCGGCGGTCTCGCGGGTCGACGCCAGGAAGGCGATCAGCTCATTTTCCGGATAGGGCTTGCCCAGCAGCAAGCTGACGCCGGCTTCGCGGGCCGCCTCGCGCAGCGAGCCGTCGTCGGCCGAAATCATCACGATGGGCAACTGCGCCGTGCGCTCATCGGCGCGCAGCCGGCGCGTGAGCGCCAGGCCGTCAAGCCCCGGCAACTCGGCGCCGGTGATCAGCGCTTGCGGCGCATCCAGCGCAATGCGTTCGAGGGCCTCCCGGCCGTCGGTGGCCAGCAGCACCCGCCAGCCCTGCTGCTCGAGCAGCCGGCTGGTCTTGATGCGCACCACCTTCGAGGCGTCGGCGATCACCACGACGCCGGCAGGCGGTGGCGGCGATGCCAGCGCGGGCACGGTCTCGGGTATCGGCTCGGGCTCGGGCGCCGGGATGGGCGCCACGGAGTCGACCGCGTCCACACGCCGAACGGCTGAGCGTCGGTCTGCAGAGCGTCGGTCTGCAGATCGGCGTTCGGCCTCTGCCTCGGCCTCGGCGTAGGACTGCTGCAGCGAATCCAGGGCCTCGCGCTCGCTGCGCTCGGCGGCGGCTTGCGCCTGGGCCGCGAGCTGCAAGGGCGTGAGCGTGTCGAGCTCGCTGTCGGCCGCCAGCCGCGCCTGTTCCTCGGCCCGGTGGGCCAGTTGTTCGGCGACCAGACGCGCCTCCCACTCGGCGGCCTCGCGGTCGCCTGCCATGCGGGCGGCCTCTTCGGCGGCCTCGCGTTCGGCGCGCTGTGCGGCTTCATCTTCAGCCGGCAGCGCGGAAAACTGGGTGCTCATGAGGCGCGACGACTTGCGCCATGACCTGAACCGGCTCGGCGCCACGCCGGTGGATTCGGCCGGCTGATCGAGCTGTGCCCGCCGGCGTTGCCTGCCGCGCACGACCCACAGCAGCACCAGCAGCAACAGCAACGCCCCTCCCGGCAGCAGGTATTCGTCCATCGTCACCCACACCCCCATCGCACCCGCCAGGCGGGTCGCACGAGCGTAGCGTGGATGGCGCGACCCGATGTTTCCATTTGAGATGTCTTCAGCCGGCTGTTGCACGGATGATGCGGGCCGTGGGCTACGCTGCCGGGGTGACGCACCTTGCGTCCGTGCCCCGAACGCGCCCTTGAAACCCACCCCTCTCGCCACCACCGCCATGTGGATCGCCCTGCTGATCGCCCTGTGCCTGTGGACGCCGGACATCGACCGCGCCACGCTCGAGGCGCGCTATCTCGATGCGCCCGCCGATCGGGTCGAAGTCGCCGGCGTGCGGCTGCACGTGCGCGACAGCGGCCCGAAGGACGCACCGGCGCTGCTGCTGATCCACGGCTTCGGCGCCAGCTTGCACACCTGGGAGCCGTGGGCGCGCACGCTCGCACGCGAGCACCGGGTGATCCGCCTCGACCTGCCCGGCAGCGGCCTGAGCGAGCCCGACCCCACGGGCGATTACACCGACGCGCGCAGCGTGCAGCTGCTGCTCGCGCTGCTCGATCAGCGCGGCATCGAGCGCGCCACGCTGGTCGGCCACTCGATCGGCGGGCGCATTGCCTGGATGTTCGCAGCGCGCCACCCCGAGCGCATCGACCGGCTGGTGCTGATCGCCCCCGACGGTTTTGCCAGCCCGGGCGAGCCCTACGGCCAGGCACCCGACGTGCCGGTGTCCATGCAGCTGATGCGCCACGTGCTGCCCCGCGCGCTGCTGCGCACCAGCCTGGCGCCCGCCTACGCCGACCCGGCCGCACTCTCCCCGGAGCTCGTCACGCGGTACCACGACCTGATGCGCGCGCCCGGCAGCCGCGAGGCGCTGCTCGCCCGCCTGCAGCAAACCGTGCGGGTCGACCCGCGCCCGCTGCTGCACAGCATCCAGGCCCCCACGCTGCTGATCTGGGGCGAGCGCGACGCGATGATCCCGTTCGCCAATTCGGCCGACTACCTGGCCGCATTGCCCCACGCGACGCTGGCCGCGCTGCCCGACGTGGGCCACCTGCCGCACGAGGAAGCGCCCGAGCGCTCGCTGGTGCCCTTGCTGGATTTCCTCGCTCGCCCCCGCTGAAGAGCCCCCGCCCTGTCACCGGTCATCGCCATTCAACTGGCAAGCGCGGCGCACTGCTGGCAGCATGAGCACCATGACGTCACCTCAACCCCTCCTTGCCGAGTGCGCCGATCCGGCGGCACTCACCGTGCTTTATGACGGCGCCTGCCCGCTGTGCCGCCGCGAGGTCGGGGTCTACCAGGGGCTTGCGGCGCGCCAGCCGCTGGCGTGGTGCGACGTGAGCGACCCCGCCACGGCGCTGCCGGCGGGCGCGACACGCGAGGCCTATCTGGCGCGCTTTCACGTGCTGCGTGGCGGCACCGAGGTGCTCAGCGGCGCACGGGCCTTCGTCGCGCTGTGGTCGGCGCTGCCGGGATGGCGCTGGCTGGCCCGTGGCGCGGCCCTGCCCGGGGTGACGCCGCTGCTCGAGCTGGCCTACCGCGGCTTCTTGCGCGTGCGCCCGGCGCTGCAGCGGCTGGCGCGCGCTTTCGAGCCGCCGGCGGCGGTGCCGGCCGACCTGATCGCCGAGATGCGCTCCGACCACGCCGGCGAAACCGGCGCGGTGTGGATCTATCACGGCGTGCTGGCGTTCTCGCGCGATGCCGGCGTGCGCGACTTTGCCCGCCGCCACCGCGACACCGAACGCAGTCACCTCGAGCGCATCGCCGACGTGCTGCCGTGGCCACGCCGCAGCCGGCTGCTGGTGCCGTGGCGCGCGGCCGGCTTTCTGACCGGCGCGCTGCCTGCGCTGTTCGGCCCGCGCGCGGTCTACGCCACCATCGCGTCGGTCGAGACCTTCGTCAACCACCACTACCAGCAGCAGATCGACCGGCTGGCGGGCCGGCCCGAGCACGTCGCGCTGCGCGACATGCTCATCGAGTGCCAGGCCGACGAATGCGAGCACCGCGACGAGTCCACCGAGCGCTGCGGAGCGCCGCCGGGCCGGCTGCTTGCGCTATGGTGTGCGCTGGTCGGCAGCGGCTCGGCCACGGCCGTGCACATCGCACGACGGATCTGAAAACCCTCGGGGGCCCGAATGACTTCAGAACGAACCGACCCGGCGCCGCCTGCGCCCATGAATCTGGCCAACCTGCTGGTCGAGGTCGCCGAGCTCACCGACGAGGTGATCCTCATCGCTGACACCGGATCGGTGGACGAACCCGGTCCGGCCATCGTGTACGCCAACCCGGCATTCACCCGCATGAGCGGCTACCCGATCGACGAACTGATCGGCCTGACCCCGCGCGTGCTGCAAGGCCCGAAGACCAGCGCTGCCGCGCGCGCTCAGATCCGCTTGGCGCTGGAGCAGTGGCAACCCATCCGCATCGAGCTGACCAACTACCGCAAGGACGGCAGCGAGTTCGAGGTCGAGCTGACCATCGTCCCGCTGGCCGACCAGAACGGCTGGTTTCGCTACTGGGTGTCGGTGCAGCGGGAACTTCCTGCCGCCAACGGGAGCGGGTCGCCCAGCGTGGCGCTGTCGCTCTACTTCAGCTTGCTGTGGCTGATTCAGCGCTCGGATCAGGCTGTGCGCTCCGAGCAGACCCTGGCGCTGGAGTCGGCGTCGATGGCCGCCATCGACCAGTTGGTGGCGTCGGTGGCCCGCAGCGCTGGTGCGGCAGCCTCCGACGGATCGACTCGCCATCCGGAGCCCGCACCCGACGAGCAGCGCACCGCCGCCGTGGCGCGCGACGGCGCTCACGCGATCGAGGCCATCTCGGCACGCATCGCCGAGTTGCTGGACAGCCCCCGGGGGCAAGCGCCCGACATTCGGACGATCGACGTGGTGGCTGTGCTGCGGACCTGTGTGGCCAACCACCAGGTCACGTTCGGTCGTCGGCGGCAGGAGCTCTCGTTCGACAGCAGCGTGCCGCAAGCCCTGTGCGCGGCTGACGCCGGGCTGCTGGCACAGGTGCTCACCCGGGTGCTGGCCAACGCGTCGGAAGCCATGGTCGTCGGACAGCGCTGTCACGTCAGCGTGGCCGCGCTGCCCGGTCAGGCCATTCGCATCGAGGTGAGCGACACCGGCTCGGGCGTCGCGCCCGAGGCGCTGCCCAACGTGTTCAACCCGTTCTTCACGACCAAGCTGCCCGGACTCGGCCTGGGGCTGCCGCTGGCGCGGGTCATCGTCGAGCGCTTCGGCGGGCGCATGCACCTCGACAGCCAGCCCGGTGCGGGCACCACCGTGCGCATCGACCTGCCCCAGGGCTGACACGCGCATCGCGACGCCCACAATGGGCGTGCCGCGAACGGCAGACCCACCGAAGACGAAACAGGGCTGCCTTCGCAACATGCCGACCTGAGGACGCACTTGACTCCCGACCTGAACAGCCACGTACCGCCGTCGACCATGACCCTGGCCGACCTGCTCGGACAGATCGGCGAGTTCACCGAGGACGTCGTCCTGATCACCGAAGCCGAGCCGCTCGACCAGCCGGGACCGCGCATCGTCTACGTGAACCCGGCGTTCACGCGGATGACCGGCTACACGCCCGATGACGTGCTGGGGCACACGCCACGCTTGCTCCAGGGTCCGAAGACCTGCCTCGAGACCTGCGCACGCATCCGCGAGGCGCTGCTGCGGTGGCAGCCAATCCGCGTCGAGCTGCTCAACTACCGTAAGGACGGCAGCGAGTTCTGGGTCGAGCTGAGCATCAACCCGGTGGCCGATGACCAGGGCTGGTTCCGCTACTGGGTGGCGGTGCAGCGCGAAACCACAGGGGCCAAGGTGCGTGAACGCGAAATGGTCGCCGCACAGCGGCTCAAGGCGGTGGGCGAGATGACCGGCGGCATCGCGCACGACTTCAACAACCTGCTCACGTCCATCAGCGGCGCGGCCGAGTTGCTGGCTTCCAAGGTCAGCCACGACGCCGAATCGGCCAGGCTGGTCGATGCGATCCGCGCTGCCGCGCAAGGCGGCACCAGCCAGGTTCGCCGGCTGATGGCGTTTTCACGCACCCCGCTGCTGGCACGCGGGCCGGTGGATCTGCGCGCGGTTCTGGACCAACTCGAACTGCTGCTGCGACGCTCGCTTCGAGGCGACATCACGCTCGAGATCAGCCACCACCCGCAATCACGCTGGGTCGACGCCGAAGCGGTGCAGCTCGAGGCCTCGCTGCTCAATCTGGTGCTCAATGCTCAAGATGCGATCGCACACTCCGGGCGCATTGCTGTCGACTACCGGCCGCTGATGCGCGATGGCCGGGCCTGGGTGTGCGTGGAGGTCAGCGACACCGGCAGCGGCATGGACACGGCCACCATGGCGCGCATCTTCGAGCCCTTCTTCACCACCAAGGACGCAGAGCGCGGCTCGGGCCTGGGCCTGGCGATGGTGAAGTCGTTCATCACGCAACTCGGCGGCGAGGTCGATGTGCGCAGCCAGAGCGGTCACGGCACCACCTTCGTGCTGACGCTGCCGGCGGCCATGGCGGCGCTGCCGGTCGCCAGCGCGCCCGGCCACAGCGCACCGGTCCGGGCCTGCCACGTGCTGCTGGTCGAAGACGACGACGTGGTGCGCATGACCACCTGCGCGATGCTCGAATCGCTGGGCCACGAGGTGCACGAGTGCGAGAACGCCGACGATGCGCTCGCGGTGCTGGAGGGCGCAGCGACGTTCGACGTGCTGTTCACCGACTTGCTGATGCCCGGCAGCATGGGCGGCCACGCGCTGGCCGCCATCGCGAAAACCCGTTGGCCGGCGATGCAGGTCATCATGGCCTCGGGCTGGGCCGACTCCGACCTGCCTGAGCACTCGACCGCCGACAGCAGCGTGCCCTTCGTGCTCAAGCCCTACACGCGCGACGACCTGGCGCGAGCGTTCGCGCGGGTGCTGCCGCCGGCCACCAAGGGCTGAGCGGCGCCCAGCGGACCCGGGGGATATGCCCCGAAGGGGTGGGGCATATCCCCCAAGTCAGCCCCCACTTCGCCGCGGAACACGGCCAAGCCGTTGATTCATATGGGGTGAGCGGGTTGGCATGGCGAGTGCACTCCACCACCCGCCACGGCACATCTGTCGTGGTGCGGCGCTTGTACGATCGCGCTCGCCGATGGACCTGCCGACCCTGCTCCGATGCCCACCTCTCAAATTGCTCCGTTTCGGCTTCTCCGCTGGTTCGCCGGACTGAGCGCCATCGTCATCGTGCTCATCGCCTGGGCCAACGCCTGGGTGGTGTCGAGCTTTCTGGCCGACCACCTGTTCCAGCGCGAAGCGGCGGTGTCGCGCGACTTCGTGCAAAACGTGCTGGTGTCCGACGGCTCGATCAACTACCTGACGCATCCCGACGACCCCGAGCTGCAGCGCAGCTTCTACAAGTCGATCGAGCACCTGAGCAAGATGCACGACGTGCTGCGCACCAACGTGTACGGGCGCGACAAGCTCATGCTGTGGTCGACCACCCAGAGCCTGGTCGGCCAGCGTTTCGACGACAACGACGAACTCGTCGACGCGCTCCAGAACGAACTGGTCGTGCACGCCGGGCGCATCACGCCCGAAATCCGACCCAAGGACGAATACGCCGGGCTGTCGCCACGGGCCAATTACTTCATGGAGATCTACATCCCGGTGACGCTGCCGGGCACCGGCGAGGTGGTGGGGGTGGTCGAGCTGTACAAGGCGCCGCTGGCGCTCACCCAGGCGGTGCAGGAAGGCGACCGCGAGGTGGCCGTGGCCGCCGTGGTGGGTGCGCTGGCGCTGTTTTTGAGCCTGTTCTGGCTGGTGCGGCGCGCCGACCGCACGATGCGCGAGCAGCACACCCAGCTGCTCGAGGCCGAGACCATGGCCGCCATCGGTGAGCTGGCCTCCTCGGTGGCGCACAACATCCGCAACCCGCTGGCTTCGATCCGCTCGGCCGCCGAGCTGAGCCTCGAGTCGCCCGAAGACCACGGCGCCGAAAGCGCGCGCGACATCATCGGCGACGTCGATCGCATCTCGGCGCGCATCACCGAGCTGCTGCGCCTTTCGAGAACGGGCGCTTCGGCCATCCAGCCGACCGACATGGTCGCGTTGCTGCAAGACTGCGTGGCCGATCACCAGAACACGTTCCGGCGGCGCCAGCAGGAGCTCGTGCTCGACAGCCAGGTCACCCAGGCCGTGTGCACGGTGGACGCCCACTTGCTGCAGCAGGTCTTGCACAGCGTGCTGGCCAATGCGTCCGAGGCCATGCCCGATGGCAAGCGATGTCAGATCCGCGTGAGCGAGGCGTCGCGCAAGACCGTCCGCATCGAGGTCAGCGACAGTGGCGCGGGCATCACGCCCGAGGTGCTCAAGGATGTGTTCCGACCGTTTTTCACCACCAAGCCGCAGGGGCTGGGGTTGGGGTTGCCGCTGGCCAAGCGCATCGTCGAAGGCTTCGGCGGCCAGATGACCATCGACAGCCAGCCCGGTGTGGGCACCACGGTGCGCATCGATCTGCCCAAGGCCTGAACCATGCCCAGCATCCTGATCGTCGATGACGAAGTGACCTTCGCCAAGAACCTGGCGAAGTACCTCACGCGCTTCGGCCATGACGTGGCCACCGCGGCCACCGTGGCCGACGGGCTGCAGCTGTTTCGCAGCCGCTCACCCGACGTGCTGGTGCTCGACTACCGGCTGCCCGACGGCACCGGCATGGACTTCATCGAGCAGGTGCGCGCCACCGACGAGTCGGTGCACATCATCCTGATCACCGGCTACGGCACGGTCGAGCTGGCGGTCGACGCCATGAAGGCCGGCGCCAACGACCTGCTGACCAAG
>NCFZ01000170.1 GCA_002281415.1 Burkholderiales bacterium 28-67-8
GAAGGACGGGGCACGGCTTTCGATCCTGACGGTGAGCGGCGGTACGGCCGGTGGCAGCGCCGGGGGCTGGCCGTAGCTGTCGGGGTGATAGGCCTTGGCGTAGGTGATCTGGATGGCGCCGATGCCGTCACCGGCCAGCAATTCGATCAGCCGTGCAAACAGGCGCCGGCCACGGGGCACGTCGATGTGCTGAAACGTGATGCACGAGTGCACCAGATCAAAGCTGCCGGTCACCGCCGACAGGGTGTCGTCAGATGGCAGCAACTCGACGTTGGTCAGGCCGTGCAGATCGCAGTTGCGGCGCGCTTCGGCCAGCATGTCAGGCGATACATCCACGCCCACGACATCGGCGACCCTTTCGGCCAGCGGCACCGCCACGCGGCCCACGCCACAGCCGAAATCAAGCGCGCGAGCCGGCTCGAAAGCCGGGTTGATGAAGCGACGGCAGGCATCAAGCACATAGCCCGCATGCAAGCGGCCGCTGTCAAAGAAAGCCTGCCTGGCCTCGTCGTTGAGTTTGCCGGCGCGAAACCGGTCTTCGGTGATGACGGCGAAGTAGGGGTCCTGCTGGCCCCACTTGACCCACTCGGTGTCTGTGCTCATGGCTTCATCACGCCCGCAACGCACCGGTCACTTGGTGACCTGGATCACGTTGAGCACGGGGTACAGCACCGAGAACACCATGTTCAAGAACTTCTGCAACTCGGCGCTGGGGGCGTTGCTGATGAACAGCACATCCTTGTTGTTCATGGCAAACGACTGCATCACGAAAAAGCTGCTGGGGTTCTTGAGGTCGATGCGGTAGACCACGGGCACCAGGCCGTCGGGCGTGGTGGCCACGGGCTTGTTGGGCCAGTCGAGCGCGTTGGGCTGCTCCATGCGGAAGATGAACACGCCCTTGGGGTCGGAGCGGCTGTCGACCAGCCCGCCCGAGCGCGCCAGCGCCTGCGCCAGGGTGATGCCCTGGGCCTCGAAGTTGACCTCGTCGTTCTTGCCGGTCGAGCCCAGCGCCGTGAAGCTCAGCGGCTGGAAGATGGCGGTGATCACATCGCCCGCGCGCAGGGGCACGTTTTGCTTGGGGTCGCGGATCACCAGATCGAGCGGCATCGAATAGAAATCGCCGCCGCGCGTGACTTGCAGCGTCATCTTGTTGATGGGCTGGCGCACGCCGCCGGCCGCGGCCAGTGCATCGAGCAGCCGCTCGCCGCTGGCCGTGAGCGGCATGCGCAGGCTGTTGGTCACCTCACCCACCACGGTGACCTTCGACGACGTGTTCTGCACCACGCGCACCATGGCCTCGGGCTGGTTGGCCTTGCCTTTGAGTCGCTTGACGATCAGCGCCTCAAGCGCCATCGGTGTCATGCCGGCAGCATGGATGCGCCCGGCAAACGGCACGCTGATGAAGCCATCGTGGTCGACCACCTGCGTGGGCAAGGTGGTGGTGCGCACCGAGCCGGGCACGCCGCGCGCATCAGGCACGCCGCTGCCAAACAGCGCCGCAGGGGGCGCCTCCCAGAGGTTGATCTCGACCGCGTCGCCCGTGCCGATGCCAAAGGCGGGGTTGGCCACCGGGCCCAGGCTGTCAGAAAACAGCCGCTGCGTGCGCTGCGACTGCAGCCGCCTTGCGATGCCGTCGTCCACATCGACGATCTGTATCGCCTGGCCCCCCGGCTTGACCGTGGCCTCGCCCACTTCCTTGCGGCTCGGGCCGATGGTGGGCATCTGGCTGCAACCCGCCAGCACCGCTGCGGCAAGGCTCAACAGAACAAGGCGAACACGTAGGCTGTGGGTCATTCTTGGGGGGTACGCGGAACGATGTGCGAGTCTATCTGGCCAGTGGGCGCTGTTTCGCGCCCTCGTGGGGGGATTGACAATGTGCCCATGTCCACCCCCGTCCTCGACGTCACCCGCCTGGTAGAGCGCGCGCTGCGCCGCAAGCTGCCGACGGGCGTGGACCGGGTGGCGCTCGCGTACGTGGCGCATTACCGCGATCGCTCGCGTGCGCTGGTGCGGTTTGCCGGGCGGTGGGTGGTGCTGGGGCGGGGTGATTCACGGCGTCTGTTTGATGCGCTGCTGGCGCCCACCGACGGCTTTGCGCGCCGTGTGGTGTGGTGGGTGGGCCGCGCTTTCGTGCTGTCGTGGGGGCTGCCTCGCGGGGCGGTGCTGATCAACGCAGGCCACAGCGGGCTGCACGAGCCCGACTACGCGGCCACGGTGCGGCGCTTCGATCTGCGCCCGCTGTTCTTCTTGCACGACCTGATCCCGATCACCCACGCCGAATACGTGCGCCCCGGCGACGCCGACAAGCACCGCCTGCGGCTCGAGACGATGCTGTCGGTGGGCCGCGCGCTGGTGCTCAATTCGCAAGACACGCAGCGCGAGCTGGTCGCCCACGCCGCTGCGCTGGGGCTGCCGGTGCCGCCCTCGGTGGTGGTGCCGCTCGCCCCGCCCGAGCTGCCGCCGCCTGCCAAGGCGCGCCCGCTACGCAGCCCCTACTTCGTGGTGCTGGGCACGATCGAGCCACGCAAGAACCACCTGCTGCTGCTGCACGTGTGGCGCACGCTGGTGAGCGAGTTGGGCCACGCCGCGCCGCGCCTGGTGGTGATCGGCCAGAAGGGCTGGGAGTGCGAGCAGGTGGTCGATCTGCTCGAGCGTTGCGAGGCATTGCGCGGCGCGGTGATCGAGCGCCAGCGCTGCTCTGACGCCGAGCTGTCGACCTGGCTGGGCCACGCGCAAGCGCTGCTGTTCCCGTCGTTCGCCGAGGGCTTCGGCATTCCGCTGGTTGAGGCGCTGGCGGTGGGCACCCCGGTGGTGGCCAGCAACCTGCCCGTCTTCCGTGAAATTGCCGGCGCCGTGCCCGACTACCTCGACCCGATCGACGGCGCCGGCTGGCGCGAGCTGATCCTTGACTACGCCCGACCCGACAGCCCCAGACGTGCCGCGCAGATCGAGCGCATGGCGGGCTTTCAGGCGCCGACCTGGCGGGCGCACTTCGAGCGGGTGGAGGCGCTGGTTTCGTGCGAGCTGGATCCCCTTTGACCCGCCGCAACTTCCTCTTCCTGCAAGGCCCCGCCTCGCCTTTTTTCGGGCGGCTGGCGGATCGGCTGCGATCGCTGGGGCACGGGGTGTTCCGGCTCAACTTCTGTGCGGGCGATCGGGCTTGCTGGGGCGCGCGCCCGGCGTGGAGCCATCGTGGGGGTGCTCAAGGGTTGGACGAGCGGCTCAAGGCGATCTACAGCCAGCACGGCATCACCGATCAGGTTCTGTTTGGCGACCGGCGGCCAGTGCACCGCCCGGCGGTGGGGCAGGGCGCGGCGTGCGGGGTGCGCACCCACGTGTTCGAGGAAGGCTACTTCCGGCCGTGGTGGATCACGCTCGAGCGCGACGGCGTCAATGCGCATTCGCGGCTGCCGCGCGACGCTGCCTGGTTTGCCGACACCGGCCAGCGGCTGCCTGAGCCGGCGCAGCCGGTGCGCTTTACCTCGCCGTTTCGGGTGCGCGCGGCGCACGATGTGGCGTACCACGTGGCCGGGCTGCTCAACCCGGTGCTGTTTGCGGGCTACCGCACGCACGCGCCCATCAGCGCGCCGCTGGAATATGCGGGCTACATCCGGCGCTTTGCCACGCTGCGGCTGATCGGCTCGCGAGAGCGATCCCGGGCGCAGGCACTGGTGGCGTCGGGGCGGCCTTTCTTCCTGCTGCCGCTGCAGCTCAACACCGACGTGCAGATCCGCGAGCACTCGGGCTTTGCGCACATGGGCGAGTTGATCGAGCAGGTGATGGCCTCGTTCGCGCGCCACGCGCCGGGCGATGCGTGCCTGGTCATCAAGAACCATCCGCTCGACATGGGGCTGATGAACTTCGCGCGCATCGTGCAGTCTTGCGAACAGCGCTGCGGGCTGCAGGGGCGCACGGTGTACCTCGAAGACGGCGACCTGACGGCGCTGGCGCGACACGCGCTCGGCGTGGTCACGGTCAACAGCACGGTCGGGCTGGTGGCGCTGGAGCACGGCACACCCACGCTGGCGCTGGCCGGGGCGATCTACCACCTGCCGGGGCTGACGTTTCAGGGTGCGCTCGACGACTTCTGGCGCACGCCCGAGCCGCCCGATGCCCAGCTCTTCGCCTGCTTCCGACGCGTGGTGATGCACGCCACGCAGATCAACGGCGGCTTGTACTGTCGCGCGGGCATCGACCTTGCTGTCGACAATGCGAGCCGTGCCTTGCTGGCCGACCGTTCCCCACTGGAGTGCTTGTCATGAGTCGATGCGGTGTGGCGACTTGCATTTGAATGAAAAGATTTCTACAGTTGATCTGTGGATTCAATTGAAGACCCCATTTCATTCAAAGCTTTGGTGGCGTCCCTGCCCCGGGGCGAACCGCTGAGCACTGCTGGCCTGCAGTCGCGGGGTCTCAGTGCTTTTCGCGCCTCGGCCCTGGCACGCAGTGGCTGGCTGGTGCACCTCGCGCGCGGTGCCTACATGCTGCCGGGCGACACGCTCACGCGCGACGGCTGCCTGGCTTTCCTGTCGGCGCAGGTGCCAGGCCTTCACGTCGGCAGCAAGACCGCTCTGGCCTGGCGGGGCGTGCGCCAAAACGTCGCGTTCCGAGAACACATCAACCTGTGGGGCGACACGTCCCGGCGCCTGCCCGGGTGGTTCGCACGTGCTTTCCCGGCGAGCTACCAGGCCACGCAACTGTTCGACCACACCTTGCCCGGCGCCTTCGGCTTGCAACCGCTGCCGGCGGGCGATCCGAGGGTTCTGGTGTCGGTCCCGGAGCGGGCCATGCTGGAGTTGCTCAGCGATGTCGGCAAGGGGCAGTCGCTGGCAGAGGCGCGCGAACTGGTTGAGGGGCTGGGCAGCCTGCGCGACAAGGTCCTCGATGAGCTGCTGCGCCACACGACGCGCATCAAGGTCGTGCGCATGGCGGCCACGCTCGCATCCAGCATGAAGCTGCCGTGGGCTGCGCTCGCCAGTCAACACAGCGAACGCATCGGGGGTGGAGCGCGCTGGGTCGCCGTCGGCCGCACCGGCGAACGACTCGATCTGAGGCGGCCATGAACCAGAACTACATCGATACCGTGCGGCTGCTGCTGGCCATTGCACCGGCTGTCTTTGAGTCCGGCCGGTTCGCGATGAAGGGCGGGACCGCGCTGAATCTGTTCGTGCAGGAGATGCCACGCTTGTCGGTCGACATAGACCTTGTGTTTGTCGATCATCGCCTGGACCGCGAGACGGCATTGCAAGTCATCGCCTCGGAGCTGGCGGCAGTGCAGGCAACGCTCGCCCTCAGGGGATACCGCGCCCACTTGCCCGCCAATGCCCAGGGCGATGACGTCAAGCTCGTGGTCAGCAACGGTGCGGCGCAGGTCAAGGTCGAGGTGAACGTCGTGTTTCGGGGCACTGCGCTTCCCGCTGAACGTCGCTCGCTCGTCGGCAGCGGCCAGAGCCTGTTCACGACGGACCTCGCCGTGCCTGTCCTGGCGACGGCAGAGCTCTATGGCAGCAAGCTCGTCGCGGCGATGGATCGGCAACATCCGCGCGACATATTCGACGTG
>NCFZ01000171.1 GCA_002281415.1 Burkholderiales bacterium 28-67-8
GACCCACGTAGTCACCGAAGCCTGCATCCGCTGCAAATACACCGACTGCGTGGATGTGTGTCCCGTCGATTGCTTTCGCGAAGGTCCGAACTTCCTGACCATCGATCCCGATGAGTGCATCGACTGCGCCGTGTGCATCCCCGAGTGCCCGGTCAACGCCATCATGCCCGAGGAAGATGTGCCCGGCGACCAGCAGCACATGATCAAGCTCAACGCGGATCTGGCCCGCATCGGCTGGCCCAGCATCACCAAGCGCAAGCCAGCGCTGCCCGATGCCGATGACTGGAAAGACCGCACCGGCAAGCTGTCTGAACTGATCCGCTGATCGATCAGTCACGCGGCTCGCACCTTGTCCGACCGCCCGAGCGCCGCGCTGTGCACCGATGCGCTGGTGATCGGCGCGGGCCCCGCGGGGCTGTTCCAGGTGTTCCAGCTGGGGCTGCTCGAGATCGGCTGCCACGTCGTTGACACCCTGAGCGCCCCTGGCGGCCAGTGCATCGAGCTCTATCCCGACAAGCCCATCTACGACATTCCCGCGGTGCCGGTGTGCACCGGACGTGAACTCGTCGAGCGCTTGCTGGCGCAGATCGCGCCAATGGCGCCCACCTTCCACCTGTCGCAGCAGGTCACCGCGATCGCCACGCAGCCTGACGGCCGCTTCGAGGTCTGCACCTCAAAGGGCACACGGTTTGTGGCCCGCACTATCGTCATCGCCGGCGGCGTGGGCTCGTTCCTGCCGCGCCAACTGGTGCTGGACGGCATCGAACGCCACCTCGGGCAGCAGGTCTTTCACAGCGGCGAGACGCTCCCATCCACCGTCGGGCGCCACGTGGTGGTGCTCGGCGACGACGACGCGGCGTTGGGCTGTGCGCTGGCGCTGGCCGATGATCACCGCGAGGTCAGCGACGCCACAGCCATGACGCAGCGCCCGGCCAGCGTCACGCTCCTGCACCGCCGCGACGCCTTTCGGGCCGAGCCGGCCACGGTCGAACGCCTGCGCGCAGCCTGTGCGGCCGGCCGGATGCGCTTCATCGCCGGCCAGGTGACCGCGCTGGAATCGAGCGACGACGCACTCACCGGCCTCACCGTCACGGCCGCCGATGGCAGCACGCAGTCACTGCGCGCCGACGTGCTGGCCGTGCTGTGGGGTCTGAGCCCGAGGCTGGGGCCCATCGCCGACTGGGGCTTGGAGCTCGAACGCAAGCAGCTGGTGGTCAACACCGAAACCTTCGAGACCAGCGTGCCGGGCATCTTCGCCGTGGGCGACGTCAACACCTACCCGGGCAAGAAAAAGCTGATCGTCTGTGGCTTTCACGAAGCCACGCTGGCCGCCTATGGCGCCGCTGCGCGGGTGCGCCCCGAGCGGCCGGTTCAGCTGCAGTACACAACCACCAGCACCCGGCTGCACCAGCTGCTGGGCGTGGCCCCACGCGAAGACTAGCGTCGCGAAACGGCCGGTGGCTCGTACGACCAGTACGGCACGCTGCCCTCGACGCCGCGCACCGGCTTGAACGACGCGCTGCGCCGCTCGGGGGATCGCACCGGACCGGTCTGCAACAACGCGCGGATGTCTTCAGCCACCAGCGGGTTCACGGGCCACGGGTCACGGTTGAGCTGCAGCAAGCCCGGCTCAGACAGCCGGGTCAGGTCGATGCTCTGCACGCGCGGGTGCAGCAGCGGCACGCCGGCTGAGGCCGCGCCGGCCAGCGACGTCGCCCCCCCGCGTTGCCAGGCCGCCCACAGCGCGGGGTCGGGCGAGTGGGCGTACAGCGTGATCCGACCGAACGCCGGGCCGAGGCGAGCCAACGCATCGAGTCCGGTCGTGAATTCGTCGACGGGCATGGTGGGTGCCAGCAACACGACCTCGCGCAGCGACGTGCGCAACGGGCTGGAGGGATCGGCCGCGATGCGCGCCAGCGCCGGCAGCAGCACCTGATTGCCCATGCCGTTGGCGATCAGGTGGATCTTGTCGGCGCCGCTGCTGCGCGCGATCTGGTCGGCAAACTCGACCAGCCCGGCCGTGGCGCGCTCGGCGGCCGGTGCATCGGCGGCGAGGCGATGCACCACACCGGGAGACGACCACGCGTACACGAACACCGAACCGTCGAAGTCGATGTCGCTCGCCAACTGCGCGGCTTGCTGCACGGCGGCGTCGAACGACACGTTGAAGCCCGGCACGAACACCAGCGCCGACTTGGCCTGACGCCGCGCGCGTGCAGTGAGCGCTTTGGCCTCGGCACGCCATGGGGCGATGTCGAGCACGCGCTGCGAGCGAATCAGCAGCGGGGTGTCGGTGCTGGCAATCCCCGGCGGCAAGGGCACGGTGCGCATCACGGCCGGCGCGGCCTCGCCCGACGGCTTCAGCTTGGGCACCTGCACCGCCGCCTGGCCCCACGACAGGCCGCCGGCGGCCTCCGGCGCCGAGCCCACCGCGACACCGGCGGCCAAGGCTGGAGCGCTGCTGCCAAACAGGACCGTCACTTCGCCGGACGAACCTTCGCGCTTGCGCAAAGCGGTCTCGTAAAGCGAGAGCGCCAGAGGAAGATCGCCACTTTGCCGCTCGAGCTCGGTCAGTGCGAACAGGACTTCGGGCGTGTCGCCCAGCGCCATGCGTGCGGCCCTCAGCACCTGACGCGCGGGGCCTTGCTCCTGGTGCTCAAGGTACAGACTTCCCAGCGAGGTGAGCGTGCCGCCCAGCAGGTCGCGCTCAAGGGCGCCGCTGTCGAGCAGATCCTGGTGGTGCTCAAACACCGCGATCGAGCGCCGTTGCGCAGCGATGGCACCTTCAAGGTCGCCAAGACCTCGCAGTACCGCCGCCAGCGACGCCGACGCCAACAGCTGTGTCTCGGCCTGCAGCTTCGGATCGGTGAGGCTGACCGCCCACGCCTGCCCGGCCAGTTCTCTCACCTGTGCCTTGTTCCCCAGCGCACCGGCGATGCCGGCTCGCATCATGAGGATCTGCGCCACGGCGGCCTTCAACTCCTCGCGCGCCGGGTCGCTTTGCGATTCGATGGCCAGCAACCTGGCGGCGGCGTCGAGATGGGCGTCCGCTTCGCCAAACTGCGTCAGGCGCATTTCGTGGATCGCCAGATCTTCCAGCGTCTGGGCGAGCCGACCGCCGGACAGTTCGGGATGCAACGCACGCAAGCGAACCGCCTCGCGCAGCAGCCCGATGGCCCATTGCGGGCGGCCCCAGCCGCGCGCCACGCCGTCGGCCTGCGCCTCGAGCCAAGGGGCGAGGTCCACATCGTCGGCAGCGTAGGCACGGTGCCAGGCCTCCATCGACTGCGTATGGGCTTGATCGGCATCGGCGCTGCGTCCCGACCCAAACAGCACCGCTGCGTGTGTGCCAAGCGCGAGCGCCAGCAACTGCGGCTCGAGCGGTCGTGCTGTCAGACGCACGCGCACGACCTCGGCGGCCAGCGGCAGCGCCTTGTCGAAGGCCGCGACCTCGAGATGAGCCAGACACAGCAGCTCCATCGCGTCGGCGCGGCGGGGGTCATCCAGCGCCAGCGACTTGGCGCGCTGGACCCCTTTGCCGGCTGATGCGAGCGCGGCCGCAGGGTCGTCGCGCAGCTCCTGCATGAAGACCCGCCGCTGCTCGATGTGCTGAGCAGCGTGGCTGATGGCCGCCGGAGCCGCCACGATCGCGGGCAGTTCAGCAGCACCGCTGGCGTGCCATACCCCGCAGGCCAGCCACACGACCAGCAGCAAGCACCGCCGCTGTTTGAGGAAACCTGCCGTCATGCTCGAACTCCAGTGTGTCGGTGCCAGGCGCACAGCCACCGGGCGGCAAGGATAACGGCCGTGCACCGCGAATTCACGGGCAAGCACCAATGGCCTTCGCGACCTTGGATTCGCACAATCCGCCCACGCAGTTTTCAGATCCGACGTTTCAGATCAAGGGGTACGTCATGCAAATGCAAAAAGCTGACACCGACCGCCGAGACGTCTGCAGCCGCGTGCTGTGCATCGATGCCGACCCGGGCAACCACGCGATGCTTGAGGCGGCCCTGGCCCCCTACCCCGGCATCGACCTGCGCATCGCCGTCAACGGCCACAGCGGCATCCGGGCGGTTCGCTCCGCCATGCCCGACCTGATCTTGCTCAACATGAGCCTGCCCGACATGGGCGGCATGGACGTCGTCAGGGCGTTGCAGCCCGACATGGCCGATGGGTCGTGCCAGGTCATCGCGCTCACGGCCGAGGCGTTCTCGATCGACATCGTCAAGGCGCTCAGCCTCGGGGTGCGCGAGTACTGGCTCAAACCACTGCTGACCGATCTTCTGAAGGCCGATCTGGCACGGGTGCTGAACACCTCGATGACCAAGCCTGATCGCCCGCTCGCTCAGACGGGCTGGCTCAATCTTCAGTCGGCGTCGCCTTCGGCTTAGCCGCTCGCGGCCCCTTCGAGCGGGCCGACTTGCGGGCATCGCGCTCGGCTTCCTTCACCATGGCTTCAGCCTGCCAACGTGCCAGGTCTTGCGGGGTCTCGAGCGTGATGCGGCCCAGGCTGCCCGAGCGCAGTTCGTGCAGCACGATCTCGGCGGCCTTTTGCAAGTTGATGCGCCCGCCCGTCATCACCGCACCACGCTGGCGGCCGATGGCAGCGAGCCACTCCTGTTCAGTGCGGCCGGCGAGGTCCCCCAGCTTGAAGCGCTGCGTCAGCGCGCCGGGGTAGTCGCGGTTGAGCATCGCGATCAACTCCAGCGCCACTTCTTCCTCGTCGAACGCATTGCGTCCCACCGCGCCGCTGGCCGCGAGGCAATAGCCGCTTTGCTCGACCACGATGCGCGGCCACAGCATGCCGGGCGTGTCGAACAGGTAGAAGTCGTTGGCCAGAATGATCTTCTGCTCGGTCTTGGTGATGCCGGGCTCGTCGCCGGTCTTCGCCGCGACACGACCCACCAGCGAATTGATGACGGTGGACTTGCCCACGTTGGGGATGCCGCAGATCAGCACGCGCAGCGGCTTGACCATGCCGCCACGGTGCGGCGCGAGCTCGCGGCAGGCGTCGATGATGCGGTGGACCGCCGCTCCGGCCCGCCCGTCGAGGCCGATGGCCCGGGTGCCCGGCTGCGCATTGAAATGCTCGAGCCACAGCGCAGTGCGTTCGGGATCGGCCAGATCCTGCTTGTTGAGCACCTTCACGGCGAGCTTGCCGCGCGTGAGCTCGGCGAGCAGCGGATTGGCGCTGGAACCTGGCAGCCGCGCATCGAGCATCTCGATGACCACGTCGATGCCCTTGACGCGCTCGACGATCGCTTTCTTCGTCGAATGCATGTGCCCTGGAAACCACTGGACGGGCATGTTCAGCCTTTGACTGGAGGGTGGGAGAGCCAAGGATTATCAGGACCAGCCGGCACCCGGAACCTATACTTCTCCGGGGGCCGGAAACGGCCTCAGCGCTGGGGGTGTTACGCGTCGCGGATCAGTGCCGCATCGCGCGACTG
>NCFZ01000172.1 GCA_002281415.1 Burkholderiales bacterium 28-67-8
TCGACGTCATCGACAGCGGCACCAGATCGGCCGGCCGCGGCGCGATCTGCGTGGTGGTCGACTTGCTGTTGTTGTCCTCGTGGCTCTCGACCACGAACGGCATCAGCGGATTGGTGTCGGCGATCACCGTCACGTAGCCGGCCTTGACCGCCGGCGACAGCATGAAGCTTTGCGTGTTGGTGTAGCTCTCCAGGCGCGCCAGCGACTTCACACGGCTGAAGCTGCCCAGGAACCAGGTCTTGGCGCCGGCCGAGCCGAAGGGCAGATCGGACACATAGACGCTGTCGGCCCAGTCGTCGGCCGTGCCGTCGTCCCGGTTTTGCACGGTCCAGCTGACGGTGAACGGCGCGTCGGTGGAGCCAGTGGCATCGGCCACCACGTTGGTGACTTGCAGATCCGGCAGCGGCACCGGCGGGTTGCCGATGATGTCGATCGAGCGCGCCTTGAAGTTGTTGCTGTCGGCGTCGGTCGGGTCGTCGGGGTTGACGACAAACGAGTCCTCGAGGACTGCGTCGTAGGCGTCGGTCCAAGGCGTGATGAAGTAGCTGCCCGACTCGATCTCGGCGGGGATGCGCACCTTGATGACGGCGTCGTAGCTTTCGCCCACCGCGAGCGCGCCGGTGTGCACCGCACTGCCCAGGAAGATGCCGCCGTTTCCGATGACGTTGCCGTTGTCGTCTTTCAGGCCCGGGGTGGGGCGGGTCTTGTCGCGCGCCAGCCAGATGGAGTCGACCCAGCTGGACTTGTCGGTGACGTTGACGCCGTTGTTGGTGACCTTGAAGTGGACTTCGATCTCGCTGCCGTACAGCGCTTGCGCCGGCGCGCTGACGTTGCTGGTCACCAGGTCGGCGGGTGGATACGCGTTGATCGTGATCCCGCGTGCGGTGACGTTGTTGAAGTCGTTCGGGTGTTCGTCGAGCGCGTTGTCGCCGTCGGCCACCACCAGGATGTAGGCCTGACCTGCCAGGCGCGTGGGCACCGACACCGTGCGGGTGCCGCTGGTGTACCGGTCGCCCAGCGCGGCCAGCGCCTGCGGGTTGAGCACGCTGTCGAGCAGCAGGTCGTCGCCGCTCAACTTGTTGTCGAGCGACAGGTAGACCTTGTCATTCCAGCGGCCGGACGTGCCGACCGTGCTGCGGTTGACCACCTGGTAGGTGACGGCAAAACCGGAGCCTGCCGTGACCGAATCGGGCGCGGTGATGGTGCTGACCTGCAGGTCGGGGCGCGGGTTGGTGCTCAGCAGCAGCACGCTGTCGTCGAGCGTGGTGTTGTTGTTGGCGCGCGTGCCCAGCTCGAACACCTGGGCGCCGACGTTGGTCGACACCCGAACCACCCAACCGCCTTCGATGTGCACCGGCAGCACAAAGCGTTCGGTGCGCGTGTAGAACTTGCCGGCCTCGAGCCCATCGGTGTGGTTGAAGTAGCCCAGCGTGATCGGTTGCGCCGTGGCGTCGCCCGGCTTGATCAACTGCACCAGGTCACCGATGCTGTCGCCAGCCGCCGCATCACCCTGGTTGAGCACGGTCCAGCTGATCTGGATGGCATCACCCTCGTGGGCAGAGGTGGGCGCCGTGATGTCCTGAACGATCAGATCGGCACTGGGCGCCACCGCCACATCGACCATGCCCGCCAGCACGCGGTTGTCGCCGGCGTAGATGAACTCGTACGGGCTGCCGGTATCGATGAACACATAGAAGGTGCCGGACAGGCCCTCGGGCAGCGAGACGTTGCCTTTGCGGTCATAGCCTGTGCCGGCCGCCAGCACGCCGAGGTGGTCGAACGAGCCTGTGGCCACGACACCGGTGCCGTCGGCATTGCGGGTCACGGTGACGCGGTCGCTCCACGACGAGAGATCGGTGCGGCCGATGCCGCGGTTCTCCACACGCCAGCTCACCGCCACCGTGCCGCCCGATTGCGCCGTGCCGGCGGTGCCCGCCGAGGCGAACTGCAGGTCGGCATACGCGATGGGCATCACGTCGATGGGCGAGGTGCTGGCGACGTTGTCGGCTTCGTTGCCGTTCTCGAACACCTGGCCGGCCGCATCCGATTTGACGAACAGCGTGAAGCGGCCCGACAGGCCAGGTGGTGCGATCACGCTCTCAGAGCGGGTGTAGTGCTCGCCGACCGCCAGCCCCGTGTCGTGGCTGAAGCTGCCCAGCACGATGTCGTCGGCGTTGCCCAGCACGCCATCGCGAGAGGCCACGATGGTGTCGACCCAGGCCGTGGTCAGGCCCACGCCGGTGCCCAGATTGGTCACTGTCCAGTCCACCGTCAGGTGGGCCGGATCACCGATGGTTTGCGGCGGCGCATGGACGTCGCTGGTGTGCAGGTCGGCGTAGGGCGACAGCGCCACCGTGATCGGCGTGCTGCTCACGTTGTTGGCCTCAGAGCCGACTTCGGACACGGCGTTGTCGGCATCGGTGACGCCCAGCAGGAACCAGGCCCCTTCGGCATCGACAGGCACGGTGACGCTGAAATCGGTGTGTCCCGTCTCGCCCGGGTTCAAGGTGGCACTGACCGCCTGTGTGCCCAGCAGTCGGTCGCCGGCGTCAAGCACGTTGTCACGCGAGAGGTAGACACGGTCCACCCAGCTGCCGGTCAGCGAGGCCGAGCCGGCCTGCGTCACGTTGAGCTTGACGTTGATCGCGTTGCCCGAGTCGGCGCTGGGCGGTGCCTGAACGGTGTCGGCACGCAGATCGACGTGACGCAACGGCTGGACGGCGCTGGCGACGTTGTCGGATTCGCGCTGCGATTCGTAGACCGCGCCGCCGGCATCGGTCACGACCAGCAGGCGGGCGGTGTCGGTGTCGGCCCAGGCCGGCGGGTTGACCAGCAGGCTGCCGGTGTAACTCTCGGTCGGCGCCAGCGACGTGGTGCGGGCGCGGCTGCCCAGCAGCGTGGCGCCGGCGAGCTGGCCATCGGCGCTCAGGTAGACGTAGTCGACCCACGGTCCGGTGGCGGTGGCTTCGCCCGCATTGGTGACATTCCAGCTGACGGTGACCGAAGACCCTGCCAGCGCTTGCGGAGCGCCCACTACCGAACTGGCCACCAGGTTGGCCGCGGGTGCCGGGCTGATCGCCAGCGCCGCCGTTGGGGTCCCCACGTTGTTGCCGGTTCGCGCACCTTCGAAGACCAGCGCGTTCACGTCAGTCTTGACCAGCACGCGCCAGGTGCCGGTCACCTCGAACGGCAGGGCGAAGGTCTGGCGAACCGTGTAGGCGTCGCCCGCAATGAGCGGTCCGTTGCGGTTGACCGTGGCCAGCACGATGTCGTCGGCGTTGCCGAACACGCCATCTTGAGAGATGACCACGCGGTCTTGCCAGCTGCCGGCCGCCGTGGTGTCACCCACGTTGCGCACGCGCCAGGCAATCTCGATCGAGGTGCCTGACAGCGCGGCATCGGGCGCGGTGACGACCTCGACGGTGAAGTCGCTGTACGGCGCCACCACCGTGATGGGCGTCGGCACGCTGGTGTTGTCGGCCAGGGTGTCGGGCTCGAGCACCACCTGATCCACGTCGGTGCGCACGATCACGTTGCGCGTGCCGTCGAAGTTCAGCGGCAAGGTGATCTCGGCGGTGCCGGTGTAGCTGGCGCCGGCCGCCAATGGCCCCGTGTGCGGCGCGTTCGCCGTGGCGCTGTCGTCGCCGTTGCCGAAGGTGGTGTCGCCCGACAGCACGACGCGGTCGATCCAGTTGCCGGTGGCTGGTGCTCCGCCCTGGTTGGTGACCACCCAGGTGACGGTGACTTTGTCGCCGCCGCGCGCCGGGCTGGTGAACTGCACGTCGCTGACCTTGAGGTCGGCGTAGGCCGCAGCGGTGGCTGTGGCGGTGATGGAAGCGCTGTTGTTGCCTTCGGCCGTGCCGGCCAGATTCGCCTCGAGCACGCTGGTGTTTCCGCTGGCGTCCGAGTCGGCGTACACCGTGATCGACAAACCGCCCACGCCGGCCGCTCCGGCTGGCAGCGTGAAGCTGAAGGCGCGTGCACGCGAGTCGCCGGCGGCGATGGCGCCACCAGCCACGGCGTCGTACAGCAGCGAGGCGTTCACCACCGTCTGGTTGGTGCGCGTGTTGACGACCACGATGCGGTCGGCGTACCCGCCGGTCACGGCGGCAGCGCCACCGTTGACGTCGTTCCAGCGCAGCGTGAGCGTGCTGCCTGAGAGCACTGGCCCCGCGTCCAGCGCCAGCGAATTGACCGTCAGGTCGGGTGCTGAAGCCACGGTGATCGTGGCCGCGTTGTTGGTCTCGCCGGTGCCGGCGTCGTTGACTTCGAAGACGGCATCGGTGGTGTCGAGCGTGACGTTGAACGAGAACACGCCGGTGCTCAGCGTGCCGCCCGGCCAGGTGAACGACACGCTGCGGTCAACACCAGCGCCGCCGGCGGCCAGCGTGCTGGCGTCGTGGGTGACGGTGCGCGTGGCCACCGTCTGGTTGTTCGACAGGTTGCGCACCAGCAGGGTTTCCTGCCAGGCGCCCGACGCGTCGCGCGTGCCGGTGTTGCTGCTGCGCCAGGTCACCGTGACCGTGTCGCCCGCCTTCCAGCCGCTGGCCGGCTGAACCGCCAGCAAGCTCGGCTGCAGGTCGGCATAAGTCGGCAGCACCGAGGTGACGACCGTGCTTGCCGAGTTGTTGGTTTCGGCGTCGCCGGTGGGGTTTTGTTCGGCCAGCGCGTTGTCGATGTCCTGCGTCAGCGTCAGGCGCAGTGCTCCAGCACCGCGTGCGCCTTCGGGCAGGGCTATCTGCACCGAGCGCGCCATCTGGGCGCCGACGGCCAGTTCACCCAGGGTGGCGATGTCGAAGGGAAGCACGGCGCTGGCCAGCACTTCGCCGGTGTCCACGCGCGTGACGACCACGCGATCGCGCCAGCTCGTGGCGGCCGGCAGCGTGCCGTCGTTGCGGTCGCTCCACGACACGGTGACCGTGCTGCCGGCTTCGATGGCGCCGCTGGCGCTGCTCACCTGCAAGGCAGCGGGCGTCAGGTCCGGTCCGGGCACTGACTCGAGCGCGGTGATGCGCACCGGCGCCGCGTTGGTCTGCGGCTGCACCAGCACCCGGTAGTTGTTGACCGCGGTCTGGTAGCGCCTGCCCTCGATGGCCAGGGTGTAGGTGCCGGCATCGGGCAAGGTGAGCACGTCCTGATCGGCAAAGCCGTAGTTCGCGAACACCACATTGCCTGCCGGACCGTAGAGTCGCCACAAGCCGTCCGAGGTGGCCGAGAACAGCTGAGCGTCAAAGTAAAAACTGTCGCCGGCGGCCGCACTGAACTTGTAGAGGTCGGTCTCATTGCCGGGGCTGAGTGAACCGGTGGTGGCTGTGCCCGGGGTGATGGGTGTCGCAGACGCCAGATCGAGCAAGCGGAAGGCGAAGCTTCCCGTGGTGTCGGCTGCGGCGTCGATGGTCAGCGTGTAGTCGCCGGCCATCAGATCGAGCACCGGGTTGCCGCCGATGTCGGC
>NCFZ01000173.1 GCA_002281415.1 Burkholderiales bacterium 28-67-8
CCGCTCGATGCTGGTCAAGCGGCTCAAGCCGCTGCCCGTCGAGGCGGTGGTGCGTGGCTACCTGGCCGGCAGCGGCTGGAAGGAATATCAGCACAACCGCGAGGTGTGTGGCGTCAAGCTGCCCGAAGGCCTGGCCAACGCCTCGAAGCTGCCGCAGCCGATCTTCACGCCGGCCACCAAGGCCGACATGGGCGACCACGACGAGAACATTTCCTTCGATCGCATGGTCGAGATCATTGGCGAGCCACTGGCCGTGCAGGTGCGCGATGTGGCCATCGAGCTCTACCGCAGCGCTGCCGCGTTCGCGCTGACCAAGGGCATCATCATCGCCGACACCAAGTTCGAATTCGGCCTCGATGACGCCGGCACGCTGACGCTGATGGACGAGGTGCTCACGCCCGACTCGTCGCGCTTCTGGCCGCTCGAGGGCTACGAGGCGGCGTTCCAGGCCGGCCTCAATCCGCCGAGCTACGACAAGCAGTTCGTGCGCGACTGGCTGGAGCACGCCGTGGTCGATGGTGCTGCCTGGAACAAGCAGGCACCCGCACCCGCCTTGCCGCCCGAAGTGGTGGCGTACACGGCCGAGCGGTACCGCGAGGCCTTGCAGCGACTGACGGCATGAAACCCCCGGCATCGCCCATGCTCGCGCGGCTCGATGCCGCGCTGGCCTCGGCAGTGCGCCCGGTCGATGTGGCCTGCGCACGCGCCGAGCGGGCGGGCTTTCTGGCACGCCAGGGCTTCTTCGATGAGGCCAGCGCCGAGTTGGCCGCCTTGCGCAGCCAGTTCGCCTTGCAGCCCGCTGCGCCGGTCACGGCGTGGATCTGCGTGGTCGAGGCCTGGGTCGAGCACTACAACGGTCGGGTGCCGGCCGGGCGCGACAAGATGCTGCGCGCGCACGCACTGAGCGCGGCGGCCGGGCTGCGTGATCTGCAGGCGCTCAGCGCTGCCTGGCTGGCGCACATCTGCTTTACCCAGGACGACATGGACGCGATGGCGCGCCATCTGGCGAACGCGCTGCAACTGGCCTCGCCCGATCACCACGCGGCGCAGGCGCGCGCATCGCTGGTCGCGGCGTCGGCCTACCACTGGGCCAACCGCCTTGACCTGGCGCAGCCCTGGTACGCGCGTGCCCGCGAACACGCGATGGCCGAAACCGACGACGCCACGCTGGGCGTCATCACCTTCACCATGGCCGGCCACCGCAGCAACCACGCGCTGCACGCGGCCATCCTCGGCGAGCCCGACACCGACGAAGCGCGCCGCGCACAGGCCTGGGTCGACGCCTCGTGCAACTTCGATCAGTGGGTGGGCACGGTTTCTCAAAACGCCTACATGCAGATCTTTCGCGCGCTGGTGCTGTCGGCACAAAACGAGCACGCCAAGGCGCTGGCGCAGTACTCGGCGCATCTGGATGAGGCGTGGCGCCAGGGGCTGGCACACATGCGCGCAGCGCATGTGGCCGATCAGGCCTGGTGCCGTTTTCACACCGGTGATGTGACCGGCGCGTGCGCCGATGCCGATGCTGCCGCCGCGCTGATCGATCCTGGCATGTACGTCGAAGACCTGGCGGTGGCCTGCGGCCGGCTTGCGCAGGTGTATGCGGCGCTGGCCGACGACGCTGCGGCACAGCACCACGGCCAACTGGCACGCGATCACTGGGCGCAACAGCACGCCATGCAGCAATCGGTCATCGAGACCTTGGGCCGCGCGCTCGATCTGCCGGCGCCCTGAGTCGGGCGGCCGGCCGCGCTTCAGAACAGCGCCATGCTCAGCTTGCGGCGGTACTGATCGACCAGCGGGTCGGCCGGCGTGGTGTTGATCTTGCCGGCGATTTCGAGCGTGCCCTTGGGGGCTGCGGCTTCCGGTTTGGCCGCCGGCTTGCTCATCACCTCGAGCACCGCGACGTAGGTCTTGCGCGCGGCTTCGCCGTTCCAGGCCTTGTCGCGCATCACGATCTCGAGCAGTTCGTCCATCGCTTCGGTGAAGCGCTGGGCGGCAAAGTGCAGTTGCGCCAGTTCGAAGCGGGCCTCGAAGTCGCGCCGGTTGGCTGCGATGGCGGCTGCCAGCACATCGGGCGAGCGCGATGCGACCGCCGCTTCGCAGGCCGCCAGCCAGTGGCCGCAAGCCACCAGTCGAGCGTCGGGCAGCACGGCACCCGCCACAGGGTTGAAGACCACCCGCGCCTCGTCGATGCGACCGGCCAGCAGCAGCGCGCGCAGGCAATCGAAGCGGGCGGTGTCGTTGCCGGGGTTGGCGGCCACGGCGTCCATCAGCAAGGCGATCGCGTCTTCGGTGTGGCCGTCGGCCAGCAGGGCTTCAGCGGCTTCGACGTCTTCTTCGGCGGCCAGTTCTTCCGGCGAGGGCACGTGCTTGTCGAGGAACTGGCGGATCTCGGCCTCGGGCAGCGCACCGACGAAACCGTCGACCGGCTGGCCATCCTTGAACATGACGCAAAACGGGATGCTGCGCACGCCGAACATCTGCGAGAGCTGCCCCGCGATGTCGGGCTCGGCGTCCGAGTCGAGTTTGGCCAGCGTGAAGCGGTCGGCGTAGGCGACCTCGAGCTTTTCGAGCAGCGGCCCGAGCGACTTGCA
This sequence comes from Burkholderiales bacterium 28-67-8, assembly GCA_002281415.1. Lineage (GTDB taxonomy): Bacteria > Pseudomonadota > Gammaproteobacteria > Burkholderiales > Burkholderiaceae_C > PBB1. The sequence continues at coordinate 2,595 of NCFZ01000173.1, forward strand.
CGGCCCGCACCAGGGCGCCCAGATGTCGAGCAGCACCGGGCGCGTGAGCGAGGCTTCGATCAGATCGGCTTGCAGGTTCTTGAGGGTGATGTCGATCATGGTGTCGTGTGCTTGGTGGCGCAGCGGTCTGCGCCCGTCTGGGGGGGGGGGCGGCGGCGCCTACAATTGAACGCTTTGCAGAAGACGGAGCGAGGCCATGAACGCGCCTGCCGTGGTGGGGGTGGTGATGGGGTCCAGCAGTGACTGGGAAACCCTGCGTGCAGCCACTGAGATTCTCGCCGAGTTTGACATCCCCTTCGAGGCCCGAGTGGTGTCGGCGCACCGCATGCCCGACGACATGTTTGCGTACGCCGAGTCGGCCGGCGCGAGGGGCCTCAAGGCCATCATCGCCGGCGCAGGCGGCGCAGCGCACCTGCCCGGCATGCTCGCCGCCAAGACCACCGTGCCGGTGCTCGGCGTTCCGGTGGCCAGCCGGCATTTGCAGGGTGTCGACTCGCTGCACTCCATCGTTCAGATGCCCAAGGGCATCCCGGTGGCGACCTTCGCCATCGGCACCGCGGGTGCTGCCAACGCGGCACTGTTCGCGGTGGCCATGTTCGCCGTGGCGGACGATGCGCTGAGAGTGCGGCTCGAGGCCTACCGCGCGCGCCAGACCGAAGCGGCCCGCGCGATGACCTCACAGCTCACATGACCGCTTTCATCGCGCCCGGCGCCACCTTGGGCGTCATGGGCGGCGGCCAGCTCGGTCGCATGTTCGTGCACGCAGCGCAGCAGATGGGCTACTTCACCGCGGTGCTCGACAGCGATCCGGCCAGCCCGGCGGGGTTGGTCGCACACCATCACATCCAGACCAGCTACCTCGACGAGCAGGGTCTGGCCCGGCTCGCCGAGCGCTGCGCGGCCATCACCACCGAGTTCGAGAACGTGCCGGCCGCCGCATTGAAGGCGCTGGCCACGCAGTGCCCGGTATCGCCCGGCGCGGCGGCGGTGGCGGTGTGCCAGGACCGCGCCGCCGAGAAGCGCCACTTTGAAAGCTGCGGGGTGCCGTGCGCGGCACACGCCGTGATCGAAACCGCCGCGCAGCTCGATGCGGTGCCCGACCACCTGTTTCCCGGCATCCTGAAGACGACCCGCATGGGCTACGACGGCAAGGGACAGGCGCGCGTCGCGACGCGCGCGGAACTGGCGGCGGCCTGGACGGCGCTGGGTGGCGTGTCGGCGGTGCTCGAGCAGCGACTGCCGCTCGAGCATGAGGTCAGCGTGATCGTGGTGCGCAGCGCCGATGGCGAGATCGTGCACTTCCCGCTGCAGCAAAACCTGCATCGCGACGGCATCCTGGCTGTCACCCAGGTGCCTGCGCCCGACGTTGCGCCCGCCGTGCAGCGGCAGGCGATCGACGCCGCGCACCGCGTGGCCGATTCGCTCGACTACGTGGGCGTCCTGTGCGTCGAGTTCTTCGTGCTGCAAGACGGGCGTCTGGTGGCCAACGAAATGGCGCCGCGTCCGCACAACTCCGGCCACTACAGCGTCGATGCCTGCGAGCTGTCGCAGTTCGACCTGCAGGTGCGCGCGATGACCGGCGCGCCGCTGGTCGCGCCGCGGCTGCATTCGCCGGCGGTGATGCTCAACTTGCTGGGCGACCTGTGGTTTCCTGCGGACACCAGTACGCCAGACACCACTCGCGAGCCGGACTGGGCGCGGGTGCTGGCGCTGCCCGGCGTGCACCTGCATCTGTACGGCAAGACCGCGCCCCGGCCCGCTCGCAAGATGGGCCACCTGACGGTGACGGCCGCCAGCGCTTCCGAGGCGCACCGTGTCGCGCTGCAGGTGGCAGCCGTACTCGGTCTGCCGGCGTTTTGAGGCACGCGATCACTTGAACCACGTACCGCTGCTCGACGGCCACGACCCGCTGGCGATCGCGGCTTGCGCCGATGCGCTGGCTTCGGGTGAGCTGGTCGCGTTCCCGACCGAAACCGTCTACGGCCTGGGTGCACGCGCCGACGACGACCGTGCGGTGGCGCGGATATTTCAGGCCAAGGGCCGCCCGGCCGACCACCCGTTGATCGTGCATCTGGCCGGCGTGGCGTTGGCCTCGCGGTTTTGCGACGACTGGCCGGCGCTGGCGCAGCGCCTGACCGCGGCGTTCTGGCCGGGGCCCTTGACCGTGATCGTGCCGCGAGCGGCGGGGGTGGCGTACGCATCGACGGGCGGGCAGCCGACGGTCGGGCTTCGCTGCCCCGACCATCCGGTGGCGCTGGCGCTGCTGCGCGCCGCAGCGGCGCGCGGTGTGCCGGGCATTGCCGCGCCCAGCGCCAACCGCTTCGGCCGCCTGAGCCCGACGTGCGCGGCGCACGTGGTGGCTGAACTGGGCGATGAGCCTGGTCTGCGGGTCCTCGATGGCGGCGACTGCCCGGTGGGCATCGAGTCGACCATCATCGACTGCTCGCGCACTCACCCGGTGCTGTTGCGCCCCGGCACGCTCACTCGCCGGGCGATCGAGGCGGTGCTCGGTGAACCCCTGCTGGCGCGTGATGCCGCCGCGCCGCACCCGCGTTCCGCTGGACTGTTCCGATGGCACCAGACCCAGATAGGCCATCAACTGACGGGGAGACTCGAATCGGGTCAGGTCGCCGATCGAAGCGACGAAGATGACGGACGAGATCAGATCGATCCCGCGTACGGCTCGCAGGGCCTCCACCAAGGAGGCCATCGACCAGCTCGGCAGCATCGCCGCGATCCGGCCTTCGAGTTGATCGC
>NCFZ01000007.1 GCA_002281415.1 Burkholderiales bacterium 28-67-8
TCCTTTGCGTTCTTGTCCAACAGTTCTTTCCTGAAGGTGCCAACCCTCGACGCGCCGGCACGCGACCTGGCGCCCTACGTTGTGGCGGGCATCGCCTGGGATGGTTCGGTCACGCACCGACCTGGCGCACGCTTCGGGCCGAGCGCCATCCGGCAGGCCAGCCACATGCTGTGCGACGCGATCCATCCTCACTTCGATGTGTCTCCCCTCGGGCACCTGGCCGACGCCGGTGATCTGGCATTGCCCAACACCAGCCTCGAGCGCATGCGCGCGGCGATGGCGCCGCGGGTGGAGTCGCTCATTCGTGACCACCACATGGTGTGGCTGGGCGGCGACCACTCGATCACCCTGCCCTTGCTGCGCGCCTATCGGGCATGGCTGGGCCAGCCGCTGGCCGTGCTGCACTTCGACGCCCACTGCGACACCTGGACCGACCACTTCGGCGAACCCAGCGGGCACGGCACCTGGGTCTACGAAGCCATCCAGGAAGGGCTGGTGCTGGCGCCTTGCGTCACCCAGATCGGCATTCGCTCGGCGGGCGAGCGCTCGGCTCGCGACTACGTGCGCGACCAAGGCGGCCTGATCTACACCGCCCGCGACCTGCGCGGGCTCGAGAGCCCGTTGCAGCTGCACAGCGTGATCGACGGCATCCGGCAGCGGCTGGCCGCGCACGGCAACCCACCGATTTATCTGACCATCGATATCGATTGCCTCGACCCGGCCTTTGCGCCGGGCACCGGCACACCCGAGCCGGGCGGACTGACCACCAACCAGGTGCTCAGCTTGCTGGAAGAACTCGCCGATCTGCCCTTCGTCGGCATGGACTGCTGCGAAGTCGCGCCGGCCTACGACCACGCCGAGCTCACCAGCAACGCTGCCGCCATGCTCGTGTGGACGTACCTGTGCGGCCAGCTGGCACGGAAAAAGCTGGGATAACCTCGAACGATCCGCCACCGAAAGCCTTGCCCATGACAACGCCCCTCGACGCCTACTGGATGCCTTTCACCGCCAACCGGCAGTTCAAGTCGGCGCCGAGGCTGGTGTCGAAAGCCGAGGGGATGCACTTCACCACGCCCGAAGGCCGGCAGGTGCTCGATGGCGTCGCTGGCCTGTGGTGCGTCAACGCCGGCCATGCGCGGCCGCGCATCGTGCAGGCCATACAGGCTCAGGCGGCCGAGCTCGACTTCGCGCCGCCCTTTCAGATGGCGCATCCCAAGGTGTTCGAACTGGCTGATCGGCTGGTGCAACTGACCCCGCCGGGTCTCGACAAGGTGTTCTTCACCAACTCGGGTTCCGAGTCGGTGGAAACCGCACTCAAGATGGCCCTGGCCTACCACCGCGTGCGTGGCGAGGGCCAGCGCACCCGGCTGATCGGTCGTGAGCGCGGATACCACGGCGTCAATTTCGGCGGCATTTCGGTGGGTGGCATGGTGGCCAACCGCAAGATGTTCGGCCCGATGCTCGGCGGCGTCGACCACCTGCGCCACACCCACGACCCGGCACGCAACGCGTTCACCCGCGGCCAGCCCGAGCACGGCGCCGAACTGGCCGATGACCTCGAGCGGCTGGTCGCGCTGCACGATGCCTCGACCATCGCGGCGGTCATCGTCGAGCCGCTGGCCGGATCGACCGGCGTGCTGGTGCCGCCCAAAGGCTATTTGCAGCGCCTGCGCTCCATTTGCGACCGGCACGGCATCCTGCTCATCTTCGATGAGGTGATCACCGGGTTCGGTCGCCTCGGCGCACCTTTCGCGGCCAACCATCTGGGCGTGACGCCCGACCTGATGACCGTGGCCAAGGGACTGACCAACGGCTGCGTGCCGATGGGCGCGGCGTTCGCGCAGCGCTTCATCCACGACGCTTTCATGAACGGGCCCGAGCACCTGATCGAGTTCTTCCACGGCTATACCTATTCGGGCCACCCGCTGGCTTGCGCGGCCGCACTGGCCACGCTGGACACCTACGCCGAAGAAGGCCTGCTGACCCGCGCGAGCGACATGGCCAGCACCTTCGAAGCTGCAGTGCACACGCTGGCCAGGCTGCCCAACGTCATCGACGTGCGCAACATGGGGCTGGTGGGCGGCATCGAGCTCGCGCCGATTCCGGGCGAGCCCGGCAAGCGAGCGTTCCAGGTGTTCCTAGACTGCTGGGAGCACGGCGTGCTGGTGCGCAACACCGGCGACACCATCGCGCTGTCGCCGCCGCTCATCATCGAGCAGCACCACATCGACCACATCATCGGCACGCTGGCGCAGGCCATCACACGCGCAGCCTGAGCACCATGGCGCCGGCGTTCCGAACGGCGCACCGATCACTCAGACGCCGCCACGCATGAGCTTTCTCGACACCGACCGCGATCTGGCCCGCCACTCGTACTACGACGCCACCGTCGAGCGCGAGGCGCCCGGGGCGGCGCTCGAAGGCGACATCGAGTGCGATGTGGCCATCGTCGGCGGTGGGCTGGCCGGGCTGTCGGCCGCCATCGAACTGGCCGATCGTGGTCACCGCGTCGTGCTGCTCGAGGCCCGGCGAGTGGGCTGGGGCGCGTCGGGCCGCAATGGCGGACAGGCGCTGGCGGGGCTGGCGTGTGACCAGCACACCATCGAGTCGCAACTCGGCCTCGACGAGGCCCGCCGCGTGTGGGCCATGACCCTCGAGGCGATCACGCTGATCGCCGCACGCTGCGAGCGCTTCCACATCGATTGCGGCTGGCGCGCCGGCTACCTGAGCCTGGCGGTCAACGAGCGCAAGTCGCGCGAGTTGCAGGCGTGGCAATCGCACATGCAGCAGCACTACGGATTCGACACCACATGGATCTCACCGGCTCAGATGCCGCAGTGGATCGCCAGCCCGCGCTTTCACAGCGGCGTGTTCGATGCGCTTTCGGGCCATCTGAATCCGCTGAAGTACACGCTGGGCCTCGCCCGTGGTGCGGCGCAACTGGGTGTGCGGCTGTTCGAGGATTCGCCCGTCACCGCCCTCGATGTGGGCCCGTTACCGGGCAGTGCAGCCCGCTTGCGCACCGCCAACGGCAGCGTGCGCGCATCGCAGGTGCTGCTCGCAGGCAACGTCTATCTGCAAGGCGTGGCGCCGGTGCTCGAGCCGCGCATCATGCCGGTAGGCACCTACATCGTGACGTCCGAGCCGATCGAACCCTCACTCGCTCAGTCGCTGATCCCCTCGGGGGCCGCGGTGTGCGACACCAACTTCGTGCTCGACTACTTCCGGCCGGTGAGCGACGGGGTGCTGCCCTCGGGCGGCGCGGCCATCGCAAGCGATCACCGCATGCTCTATGGCGGGCGCGTGAGCTACAGCACCGCCACGCCGCGCGATCTCGAAGCGGCGATGCAGCGGCGCATGGCCCGGACTTTTCCGCAACTCGCGACCACCCGCGTCGAATACGCCTGGGGCGGCTTCGTCGACATCTCGATGAACCGCGCGCCCGATTTCGGCCGGCTGTCCGACCGCATGAGCGCGGACGGGTCGCAGCTGTCGAACGTGTACTACCTCCAGGGGTTCTCGGGCCACGGCCTGGCGCTCACGGGCATGGCTGGGCGGCTTGTGGCCGAAGCCATCGATGGCGATGCTCGCCGCTTCGACACCTTCAGCCGCATCCGGCACCGCAACTTCCCCGGTGGTGCGCTGCTGCGCACGCCCGCACTGGTGGCCGGCATGGCGTATTACCGACTGAAAGACCTGCTCTAGAGAGTTGATGCCATGACGCGACCCCCGCTCGTTCTCATACCCGCGTGCAACCGGACGCTGGGCGACCATCCGTTCCACGTCGCCGGCAAGAAGTACACCGACGTTGTGAGGCTGGCGGGCTGCCTGCCACTGCTGTTTCCCGGCATCGACAGCCCCGGTGAGCTCGATGACCTGCTCGAGCTGGCCGACGGATTGCTGCTGACCGGCTCGCCCTCCAACGTGCACCCCAGCCACTTCGGGGAAGAAGTCCACGACACCACCCTGCCGCTCGATCCGGCGCGTGATGCCGCCACCCTGGCACTGATCCCCAGGGCCATCGAGCGCGGTATCCCGTTGCTGGCGATTTGCCGTGGCTTTCAGGAAGTCAACGTGGCGCTTGGCGGCAGCTTGTTCCAGGCGGTGCATGAGATCGACGGGCATCGTGACCACCGCGGCGCCGACGACGCGCCGCCCGAGGTGGTTTACGGCATGGCCCACGCGCTGGCACTGGCACCCGGCGGTGTGCTCGCCGGCTTGCTGCAGCGCGAGTCGATCGAGGTGAATTCGGTGCACGGTCAAGGCGTGCAACGGCTCGCACCGGGGCTGCGCGTCGAGGCTCGTGCACCCGATGGGCTGATCGAGGCTTTCTCGGCCAGCGGTTCGGCGGGATTTGCGCTGGGCGTGCAGTGGCACCCCGAGTGGCAAGCACGCCAGAACCCGGTGTCAAGCCGTGTCTTCGAGGCCTTCGGCGCGGCCTGCCGTCAGTATCGTGACGGCCGTCGTGGCGCCGATTCAGGCCGCTGACCGATGCAGCGGCCGGCAAACCACAATCTCGCTGGGCACGGACGTTGCGTGGGGTAGCAACCGAGGTGCCTCCCAACACGCAGGCTCGCGTGATCCCGATGAGGTGATGCAGATGGTGGCTCGAAAAGACTTCACATTCAGCGATCTCGAGAACTGGCTCAACGAGCGCCGGGTCACCGAGATCGAGTGCCTCGTGCCCGACCTGACCGGCGTGGCCCGCGGCAAGATCCTGCCGCGCGAGAAGTTCACCGAAGACCGCGGCATGCGGCTGCCGGAGGCCATCGTGGCCATCGGGGTGACCGGTGAGTTCCCTGAAGAGGGGCCTTACTACGACGTCATCCACGCGACCGACCGCGACATGCACCTGCGCCCCGACGCGTCCACCGTGCGCATCGTGCCGTGGGCGGTCGATCCCACCGCGCAGGTCATCCACGACTGCTTCGATCGCTACGGCACGCTGATCCCGTTCGCGCCGCGCTCGGTGCTGCGCCGCATCTGCGACCTGTACGACGCCGAGGGCTGGTCGCCGGTGGTCGCGCCCGAACTCGAGTTCTATCTGATCGAGCGCAACGCCGACCCCAACACGCCGCTGCGCCCGCCCAAGGGCCGCAGCGGCCGCGCCGAGACTTCGCGTCAGGCGTACTCGATCGACGCAGTGAACGAGTTCGATCCGCTGTTTGAGGACATTTACGCCTACTGCGAAAAGATGGAGCTCAACGTGGACACGCTGATCCACGAAGTGGGCGCGGGCCAGATGGAGATCAACTTCTTCCACGCCCACCCGCTGGGGCTGGCCGACGAGGTGTTCTTCTTCAAGCGCACCATCCGTGAAGCCGCCCTGCGCCACGAGATGTACGCCACCTTCATGGCCAAGCCGATGGCCAACGAGCCCGGCAGCGCCATGCACGTGCACCAGAGCCTGCTCAACAAGGAGACGGGCCAGAACATCTTCAGCAACCCCGATGGGTCGCCGTCGAAGGAGTTCTACTGGTACATCGGCGGCTTGCAGAAGTACACGCCCGCAGCGATGGCGCTGCTCGCGCCCTACGTCAACTCCTACCGGCGGCTCGCCCGGTCCACGGCGGCTCCGATCAACATCCAGTGGGGCACCGACAACCGCACCGTGGGCATCCGCTCGCCGGTGGCCACGCCGGCCGCCCGACGCATCGAAAACCGCGTGATCGGCGCCGATGCCAACCCGTATGTGGCGCTGGCTGCCACACTGGCGTGCGGCTATCTGGGCATCAAGAACCGCATCGAGCCGGCCTCCGAATGCAAGGGTGACGCCTACCTGTCCGAGTACCAGCTGCCGCGCTCGCTGAGCGAAGCGCTGGGCTGGCTGGCCGACGAGAAAGACCTGCACGACGTGCTGGGCAAGTCGTTCATCACGGTGTACTCCGAGGTCAAGGAGATCGAGCACGACGAGTTCATGAAGGTCATCTCGCCGTGGGAGCGCGAGCACCTGCTGCTGCACGTCTGATCCGCCGGGCCCTCATCTCATGAACGACGTTTCCAACGCCTTGCACCTCGATCAGACCGCCGGCACGCGCAGCACCGCCGAATGGCAGGCTGCCGATGCGGCGCATTACCTGCACCCGTTCACCGACTTCAAGGCGCTGGCCGCGAAGGGCTCGCGCGTCATGACCCGCGCCGAGAACATCTACCTGTGGGACAGCGAGGGCCACAAGATCTTCGACGCGATGTCGGGCCTGTGGTGCGTCAACGTGGGCTACGGCCAGCAAGCGCTGGTCGATGCGGCCACGGCGCAGATGACCACCCTGCCCTTTTACAACTCGTTTTTCCAGACCGCCACGCCGCCGGCGATCGAGCTGGCCGAGCTGCTGGCCGAGGTCACGCCGCCGCAGTTCCAGCACGTGTTCTTCTCGGGCTCGGGCTCCGAGGGCAACGACACCGTGGTGCGCATGGTGCGCCGCTACTGGGACGTGCTCGGTCAGCCCCAGCGCAGCGTCATCATCAGCCGCCACAACGCATATCACGGCTCCACCATGGCCGGCGCGTCGCTCGGCGGCATGGCCGACATGCACGCGCAAGGCGGCTTGCCGATCCCGGGCATCGTGCACATCGAGCAGCCGTTCTGGTTCGCCCTCGGCCGCGGCGAGAACCCCCAGCCGCTGTCGCCGGAGGCCGAACAGGCCAGCCGCGATCGCTTCGGGATTGAAGCCGCTGGCTGGCTCGAGGCCAGGATCCTCGAGATCGGTGCCGACAAGGTGGCGGCCTTCATAGGCGAGCCGGTGCAAGGCGCCGGTGGCGTCATCGTGCCGCCCGCGACCTACTGGCCGGAGATTCAGCGCATCTGCGACAAGTACGGCATCTTGCTGGTGTCCGACGAGGTGATCTGCGGCTTCGGGCGCACCGGCAACTGGTTCGGCTGCGAAACGATGGGCTTTCGGCCCGACCTCATGACCTTCGCCAAGGGCGTCACCTCGGGCTACATCCCGCTGGGTGGCGTGATGGTGGGCGAGCGCGTGGCCCGGGTGCTCATCGATCAGGGTGGCGAGTTCAACCACGGCTACACCTACAGCGGCCACCCGGTGGCCTGCGCGGTGGGGCTGGCCAACGTGCGACTGATTCAGCGCGAGCACCTGGTCGAGCGGGTGCGCGATGACACCGGCCCGTACCTGGCCGAGCAGTTCCGCATCATGGCTGAGCACCCGCTGGTGGGCGAGGCGCAGTCCATCGGCCTGATGGGCGCGCTGCAGATCGTCAAGGACAAGGCCACCGGCGAATGCTTCGACAGCAGCCTGTCCGTGGGCATGGTGTGCCGCGGCCACTGCTTTGCGAACGGCCTCATCATGCGCGCCGTTGGCGACCGCATGATCATCGCCCCGCCGCTGGTCATCACCCGCGAGCAGGTCGATGAACTGATGCGCCTGATCCGTTACTGCTTTGATCTGACGCTGGCCGATGTGCGCCAGCGCGGCTGGATTTGACTGTTATCACGCAACGCCGACTGGAGACCTTGCCATGACCCGATCGACCCTGACACCGATGTTCAAGTGCGCGGCCCTGTGCGCAGCCGCCCTGCTGTGGGCCAGCCCCGCGAGCGCGCAGCAAGAGGAAAAGGTGCTCAACATCTACAACTGGTCGGACTACATCGCGCCGGACACGCTGGCCAACTTCGAGAAGGAGACTGGCATCAAGGTTCGTTACGACAATTTCGACAACAACGAAATCGTCCACGCCAAGCTGGTGGCGGGCAAGACCGGCTACGACATCGTGGTGCCGTCGTCCAACTGGGCCAAGCTTCAAGCCGATGGCGGCTTGCTGCAAAAGCTCGACAAGTCGCAGTTGCCCAACTTCAAGAACCTCGACCCGGTGGTGCAGGCCCAACTGGCGCGGCTCGATCCGGGCAACGACTTCATGGTCGACTGGCTGTGGGGCTACACCACGGTGGGCATCAACGTCGACAAGGTCAAGGCGGCACTGGGCGGCGCGCCCCTGCCTGACAACGTGTGGGATCTGGTGTTCAAGCCCGAATACATCTCCAAGCTGAAGTCATGCGGCGTGTCGTTCCTCGACTCGGCCTCTGAAGTGGTGCCCGCTGCGCTGCACTACCTGGGCAAGCCGGCGTACAGCAAGAACTCGGGCGACTACGCGCAAGCCGCCGCGCTGCTCAAGACGATCCGCCCGAGCGTCACGCTGTTCAGCTCGTCGGGTTACATCAACGACATGGCCAGTGGCAGCGTCTGCCTGGCGCTGGGCTGGTCGGGCGACATCAACATCGCGCGCCAGCGCGCCATCGAGGGCAAGACCGGTCAGAACCTGCAGGCATTGATCCCGAAGACCGGCGGCGTGCTGTTCTTCGACGTGATGACCATTCCCGCCGATGCGCCGCATCCGGGCAACGCGCACAAGTTCATCGACTACATCTTGCGCGCCGAAGTCCACGCCAGCATCACCAACAAGGTGTTCTACGCCAACCCCAACAAGGCTTCGCGCGCGTTCGTCAAACCCGAGGTGGCCAACAACCCCACGGTGTTCCTGTCGGACGCCGACATGAAGCTGATGGCCCCGCCCGACTCGCTCAGCAACGACCTGCGCCGCCTGATGACGCGCACCTTCACGTCCTTCAAGACGGGCCTGTGAGCCCTCGCCCGAGCGTCTCATGAGCATTTCCGAAACGCGCGTCGCCCCGGCGCCAGCCGATCCCGCGCAGTTCCTGCACATCCGCGATGTCGTCAAGGACTTCGACGGCTACAAGGCGGTGAACAACGTCAGCCTGGACATCGCCAAGGGCGAGATCTTTGCGCTGCTCGGCTCATCGGGCTGCGGCAAATCGACGCTGCTGCGCATGCTGGCCGGCTTCGAGACGCCGACCTCCGGGCGCATCGTGCTCAACGGGCAGGACCTGTCGTCGATGCCGCCCTACGAGCGGCCGATGAACATGATGTTCCAGAGCTACGCGCTGTTTCCTCACCTCACGGTGTGGGAGAACATCGCCTTCGGTCTGCGCCGCGCCCGGCTGCCGCGCGACGAGATCGCCGCGCAGGTCGAGGCCATGCTCAAGCTGGTGCAACTGGGCAAGTTCGCGCAGCGCAAGCCACATCAGCTCTCGGGCGGCCAGCAGCAGCGCGTGGCGCTGGCGCGCAGCCTGGCCAAGAAGCCGCAGCTGCTGCTGCTCGACGAGCCGCTGGGCGCGCTCGACAAGAAGCTGCGTGAAGAAACCCAAATCGAGCTGGTCAACATCATCGAGAACGTCGGCGTGACCTGCGTGATGGTCACCCACGACCAGGAAGAAGCCATGACCATGGCCTCGCGCATCGCCGTGATGAGTGAAGGCCGCTTCCTGCAGGTGGGCGCCCCGAGCGAGATCTACGAGACGCCTGCCACGCGCTTTGTGGCCGACTTCATCGGCAACGTCAACCTGATGGACGGCACGCTCACCGTCGATCAGCCCGATCACGTGGTGATTGACTGCGCCGATTGTCAGCACTACGTCGGCCACGGCATCACCGGCACCGAGGGCATGGCCGTGACCGTGGCGCTGCGCCCCGAGAAGATTCGCATCGGCCGCGAGCTGCTTCCACCCAGCCACGGCGAACCCGAAGGCGGTCTCAACCGCGCTCAGGGCACCGTCAAGGACCTGTCGTACTTCGGCAGCTTCACCGTCTATCACCTGACGCTGGCCAGCGGCATGGTGCTCAAGGTCAGCGCCAGCAACACCGAGCGCCACCGTGAAGACGAGCTCACCTGGGGCGACACCGCCTGGGCCAGCTGGTCGCCTGACGCCCACGTGGTGCTCACCGCATGAAGTCGTGGCTCGCACGGCTGTTCGGTGGCCGCTCGGCGGTCATCGGGATTCCTTACGCGTGGCTGCTGGTGTTCTTTTTGTTCCCGTTCCTGATCGTGATGAAGATCAGCGTGTCCGAGATGGAAACGGTGAACTTCAAGGACCTGATCACCGTGGCCGACGGCGCGGTGTCACTCACGCTGAAGTTCAGCAACTACGTCTTCATCACCGAAGACGACCTGTACTTCAAGACCTACCTGTCGAGCCTGAAGTACGCCGGCTGCACCACGATCTTTTGCCTGCTGATCGGCTACCCGTTCGCCTACTTCATGGCGCGTGCCAAGCCCACGGCGCAACCCGCCTTGCTGATGCTGGTGATGCTGCCGTTCTGGACGTCGTTCCTGCTGCGCGTGTACGCCTGGAAGGGCCTGCTCAGTGAAAACGGCTGGGCCTACGACCTGCTGGTGGGCAGCGGTCTCGATCAGGTGATGGCGTCGATGGGCCTGGTGCCCGCGCCCGGGCAGCTGATGAACTCGCCGTTCTCGCTGGTGCTGGGCATGACCTACACCTACTTGCCGTTCATGATCCTGCCGCTGTACTCCAACCTGTCGAAGATGGACATGCGGCTGCTCGAGGCGGCCACCGACCTGGGGGCCACGCCGTTCGTGGCCTTCTGGAAGATCACCGTGCCGCTGTCCAAGGCCGGGATCATTGCCGGCTCGATGCTGGTGTTCATCCCTTGCGTGGGCGAGTTCGTGATCCCCGAGCTGCTCGGCGGGCCGCAAACGCTGATGATCGGCCGCGTGCTGTGGGACGAGTTCTTCAGCAACAACGACTGGCCGATGGCCTCGTCGGTGGCGGTGGTGATGGTGCTGCTGATCCTGGTGCCGCTGGCCGTGTTCAGCAAGTACCAGGCTGAAGCCAACGAGGTGAGCCCATGACCGGCTCGGTGCTGCACCGCTGGTTTGGCAAGGGCTGGCTCGCCGCGGGCTTCGTCTTCTTGTACCTGCCCATCGTGGCGCTGGTGCTGTATTCGTTCAACGACTCGCCGGTGCCCAACGCCTGGCGCGGCTTCACGCTGAAGTGGTACGCGGCGCTGGCCGCCGACGACGAAATGATCACCGCCTTCGCGCTGTCGATGCGCATTGCGTTTTTCACCGCCTGCTCTTCGGTGCTGTTGGGCACGCTGGCCGCTTTCGCGCTGGTCAAGTACCACCGCTTCACCGGACGCACGCTGTTCTCGGGCATGGTCAACGCGCCGCTGGTGATGCCCGAAGTGATCATCGGGCTGTCCTTGCTGCTGATGCTGGTGTCGGTGCAACGCGCGCTGGGCTTCCCCGATCGCGGCACGCTCACCATCTGGATGGGCCATTTGCTGCTGGGCATGGCCTACGCCACGGTGGTCATCCAGGCCCGGTTGCAAGAGCTCAACCCCCAGCTCGAAGAAGCCGCGATGGACCTCGGCGCGCGCCCGTGGCAGGTCTTCACGCTGGTCACCCTGCCGATGATTTCGCAGTCGCTGATGTCGGCGTGGCTGCTCACGTTCACGCTGTCGCTTGACGACGTGGTGCTGTCGGCCTTCTTGTCGGGTCCGGGCTCGACCACCATGCCGCTGGTGATCTTTTCGCGCGCCCGCCTCGGCCTCAACCCGACCGTGAACGCCGTCGCCACGGTGATCGTCGTGGTGGTGGCCATCGGCGTGGTGCTGGCCAGCTACTTCATCGCCCGCGCCGAGCGCAACCGCTCGCTCGAAATGGCACAGGCCAATCGCGCCTAGCCGCACTCGCACGCTCAACACCTTCACCTCAAAGGAACCCACCATGACGATCTGGCGATCTTCCTGTCTTGCCCTGGCCATCACGGCAGCCTTTCCGCTGAGCGCGGCGGCGCAATCGAACGCCGAGCTGCTCAAGGAGCTGCGCGCGCTGCGTGACCGCGTCACGCAACTCGAGGACAAGCTCAAGACCGCCGAGGCGGCCAAGCCAGCGAGCGCACCCGTGGCTGCCGCGCCAGCGCCTGGCTGGGCGGCTGCGCCGGCGTCGGCCGGCATGACCCCGGATCAGGCCCGCGAGCTCGGCCGCCTGGCGGTCAAGGTCGATGCGCTCGAAGACCAGCGCGACAGCTCGCCGTTCAAGGGCCTGGTGATCAGCGGCAGCATCGATCCGGTGTTCATCTACAACCGCGCCCAGGACAGGGCAGGCTTCCAGTTGCTCGACAACGTGGGCAACGACAACGGCGGCTACGCCTACGACAACTCGTTCTTCGGCAACGCCACGATCGACTTCCAGAAGGAATTCGAAGGTGGCACCAAGCTGCGCTTGACCCTGATGCCCGACCGCGGCACTGGCGCGAGCATCGGTGGCTCGATCATTCACGAGGCCAGCGCATCGATCCCGCTGACCGATGAGAACACCCGCTTGCTCGTGGGCCAGATCCCCGACTGGTCCGGCTACGAACTGCTGCCTTCTGTCGACAACAAGCTGATCACGCACAACTTGCTGTTCGATCTGATCGCGCCATTCACGTACACCGGTGCCGGCCTGGAAGTCACGCGCGGCGACTGGGTCGTCAAGGGCGTGGTGGCCAACATGAACTCGACCAAGAAGGCGTCGGGCGACAAGGCACCGGTGCTGGCTTACCGCGCCGATTACACGATCAGCGAATACGCGGGCGTCGGCTTTTCGGGTGTGCACGGCAAGGCCTACAACCCCAACGGCGGCGCCGACTCCGGCTTGAACCTGTTCGAGGTCGATGGGTTCTTCACACGCGGAGACTGGACGCTGCAGGGCCAGGCGAGCTACGGGCGGCAGACCGACGCCGCCATCGGGCTCAACGCCAACGACGAGTTTCAGGATGCCCAGTGGTGGGGGCTTTCCGCTTTGGCGGCCTACAAGTTCGAGCCCCGGCTCGAAGGCGTGATCCGGGCCGACTACATCAACGACCGCAAGAACGGTGGCGGGCTGCTGGGTTTCGGGCGTGACAACGTGAACGGTATCGGCCCGGGCTACAGCAGGGATTTGAACGGCGATTGGCAGGAGAGCGCCAGCCAGCACGGCGCCAACCGCTACGCGCTGAGCGTGGGCGGCAACTACCGCTTCAACGAATACACGCTGTTCAAGCTCGAGTACCGCTTCGACTTCGCCGACCGCCGGGTCTTCGAGTACGTCGACAAGGGCAGCTTCAAGAAGAACAACCAGCTGTTCGGCGCGTCGGTCGTCGTGACGTTCTGACGATGACTTCTGCTGCGCGCGACTGGCACGCGCTGGCCGCCGGGTGCCGCCCCGACGGGCGGCTGCTCATCGACGGACGCCGGCGCGACAGCGCGGCTGGTGAGACCTTTGGCTGCGTCTCGCCGATCGACGGACGCACCATCGCGCAGGTGGCGCGGGGCCAGGCGGCAGACATCGATGCGGCCGTGGCCTCGGCGCGTCGTGCTTTCGATGACGGTCGCTGGGCGCACAAGCCGCCGGCCGTGCGCAAGAAGATCCTGGTGCGCTTTGCCGAGAAGATCCTCGGCGCCAAGGATGAGTTGGCGCTGCTTGAAACGCTCGACATGGGCAAGCCCATCGGCGACAGCCTGAGCGTCGATGTGCCCGCGAGCGCGCGCTGCATCGCCTGGTACGGCGAAGCCATCGACAAGGTCTACGACGAGATCGCCCCGACAGCGCGCAGTGCGCTCGCGCTCATCACCCGCGAGCCCATGGGGGTGGTGGGCGCCATCGTGCCGTGGAACTACCCGCTGCTGATGACCGCCTGGAAGCTCGGCCCCGCGCTGGCCGCCGGCAACAGCGTGGTGCTCAAACCCAGCGAGAAGGCCCCGCTCACGGCGCTGCGGCTGGCTGAACTGGCGATCGAAGCCGGCCTGCCCGAAGGTGTGTTCAACGTCGTGCCCGGTTACGGCCACGAGGCCGGCGAGGCGCTGGCGCTGCACATGGACGTGGACGCCATCGGCTTCACCGGCAGCACCCGCGTGGGCCGCAAGATGCTCGAGTACGCGGGTCGCAGCAACCTCAAGCGCGTCTACAACGAGCTCGGCGGCAAGTCGGCCTTCGTGGTGTTTGACGACTGCAACGACATCGCCCGCGCCGCACGCACCGCCGCCGGCAGCCTGTTCTTCAACCAGGGTGAAAGCTGCAATGCGCCCACGCGGGTGCTGGTGCACGAACGCGTGGCCGACGAGTTCATCGCCGTGGTGCAGGCGCAGGCCCCGAAATACCAGCCGGCCGATCCGCTCAACCCCGACACCGCCATGGGTGCGCTGGTCGACGACCAGCAGCTGCGCACCGTGCTGGGCTACATCGACACCGGTTGCAGCGAAGGCGCGCGGCTGGTGGCGGGTGGGCGCCAGGCGCTGGCCGAGACCGGCGGGTTCTACGTCGAGCCCACGGTGTTCGACGGCGTGACCAACCAGATGCGCATCGCCCGCGAGGAGATCTTCGGCCCGGTGATGTCGGTGATTCGCTTCAGCACCGAGGGCGAGGCGGTGGCGATCGCCAACGATTCGCCCTACGGCTTGCAAGCCAGCGTGTGGAGCCACCAGCTCGACCGCGCGCACCGCGTGGCGCGCAACCTGCGCGCGGGCACCGTGCACGTGAACCAGTACGACGAAGACGACATCACCGTGCCCTTTGGCGGCTACAAGCAAAGCGGCAACGGTCGCGACAAGTCGCTGCACGCGTTCGACAAGTACACCGAACTGAAAACCACCTGGCTGCGCATCGACTGACGCGTCCTCGCGTCCGGATGCGACCGCAAACACCATGACCCGTGCCGAAACCACCGCGTCCGGCATCAGCCCTTCGGCGCTGATCGAGCAACTGGCCGCCGCCGGCGTGCACAGCCTGCTCGCGCAGTTCACCGACGTGCACGGCGTGGCACGCGGCAAGCTGGTGCCCTTGAACCAGCTCGAGCTGCTGATGACCGAAGGCGTGGGCTTTGCCGGCCCGTCGATCTGGGGCACCGGGCTGCCGCGCACCGGGCCGCGCGCCGAGTACTACGGCCGCGGCCAGATCGACAGCGCCCGTGCCCTGCCCTGGCTGCCCGGCATCGCCCGCGTGGTGTGCGACGGCCACGTGGCGGGTTTGCCGTTCGACGCCTGCCCGCGCCAGGTGCTGCGCCGCCAGGTGGCGCGGCTGGCCGAACGCGGCTGGACGCTGCGCGCCGGCATCGAGCCCGAGTTCTTCCTGCTGCGCCGCACAGAGGGCGGCTTCGAGCCTGCCGATCCGTTCGACCGGCTCGACAAGCCGTCGTACGACCTCAAGAGCCTGCCGCGTCAGCGCGAGTTCTTGCAGGCCTTGGCCGACGGCCTCGCGCGCTGCGGGCTCGATGTGTTCCAGATCGATCACGAAGATGCTCATGGCCAGTACGAGCTGAACTTCCATCACGCCGATGCGCTCACCAGCGCCGATCACCTCATGCTGTTCAAGATGGCCGCGCACACGCTGGCCGAAGAGCGCGGCATGGTGTTTTCGATGATGCCCAAGCCGTTCGCCAACCAGCCCGGTAGCGGCATGCACTTTCATGTGTCTCTGTGGAGTGAACCCGGCACCGCGCAGGCTGCGGCGTGCGTGTTCGACGACGCCGAGCAGGACCTGTCGCCGCTGGGCCGGCACTTCATCGCCGGCGTGCTGCACCACGCCGCCGCGCTCACCGCCATCGGCGCGCCCACGGTCAACAGCTACAAGCGGCTCACGGTGGGCACCTCCATCACCGGCACGACCTGGGCGCCGGCGTGCGTGACGCACGGCCCGAACAACCGCACCGCGCTCGTGCGCACGCTGCCCGGGCGCTTCGAGTGGCGCGCGCCGGACGCCTCAGCCAATCCGTATCTGGCCACCGCCGCGCTGATCGCCGCCGGGCTCGATGGCATCGACCGCCAGCTCGACCCTGGCAGCGCGTGCACCGACGACCTGTTCGAGTGTTCGCCCGAGCAACTGCAAGCGCGCGGCATCGCGCATCTGCCGCAAAGCCTGGCTGCGGCCATCGATGCGCTCGAAGCCAGCCCGGTGATCTGCGCCGCGCTGGGCGACACGCTGTCGGGCGAGTTCATCCGGCTCAAGCGCGCCGAATGGACCGACTACGCCCGACACGTCACCCCGTGGGAGATGGCCCGCTACGCCGCGGCGTTTTGACGTAGCTGCGAAAGCGCTCGATCACCTCGGTCATCTCGGCCGCACCCAGCAACACCGGCTCGCCCACGGCGAGTGCCTTGAGGAACATCTCGCACAGCGACTCGATCTCTTGCGCCACCTTGATGGCCTGAGCCAGCGTGCTGCCCGCGGCGACCAGGCCGTGATTGGCCATCAGACAGGCGAGCCGATCGCGCATCGCCTCGGTCACGACCGCTGACAGCGCGTCGGTGCCGAACAGCCGGTACGGCGCGCAGCGCACCGAATCACCCCCGGCCACTGCGACCATGTAATGAAAACTCGGCAGATCGCGCCGCAGGCAGGCCAGCGCCGTGGCGTGCACCGAGTGCGTGTGCACGATGGCGTTGAGCTCGGGCCGCTGCGCATAGAGCGCCTGGTGGAAATGCCATTCGGACGATGGCTGCCAGTGGCCGCGCAGATCGCCGTCTTCGCCCATCCACACCAGATCGTCGGCACCCAGATCGTCGGCGCCCATGCCGGTGGGCGTGATCAGCATGCCGCCGCCGAATCGCTGGCTGAGATTGCCGCTGCTGCCGCGGTTCAGGCCCAGCGCGTCGAGCCGGCGCTGGGCGGACACGAGTTCGCGGCGCACGGTGGCTTCGTCGTTCATGGGTTTTCCTTCGCGTTGCGCAGCCACAGCTGGCGCAGCGCAGTGGCGTTGGCCGCGACCACGCCGTGCTCAGTGATCAGACCACTCACCAGCCGGGCCGGCGTGACATCGAAGGCGGGGTTGGCTGCGACAGTGCCGTCGGGCACCAGTTGCACTTCGACCAGCGAGCCGTCGGCGGCGCGGCCGCTCACGTGCGTGACCTCGCGCGCGCTGCGTTCTTCGATCGGGATCGCCGCGCCATCGGCCAGCGTCGGGTCGAGCGTGGACGTGGGCATCGCCACGTAGAACGGCACGCCGTTGTCGTGCGCGGCCAGCGCCTTGAGGTAGGTGCCGATCTTGTTGCACACGTCGCCACCCGCGCTCACGCGGTCGCAGCCCACGATCACCACGTCGACCTGACCGCGCTGCATCAAATGGCCACCGGCGTTGTCGGCGATCACCGTGTGCGGCACGCCTTCGTGGCCGAGCTCCCAGGCGGTGAGGCTCGCGCCCTGGTTGCGCGGGCGGGTTTCGTCGACCCACACATGCAGCGCCAACCCGGCCGCGTGCGCCTGATAGATCGGCGAAGTGGCCGTGCCCCAGTCGACCGTGGCCAGCCAGCCGGCGTTGCAATGCGTGAGCACCTGCAGCGGCCCCGACTTGCGCGCTGCCAGCTCGCGCAGCAGAGCCATCCCGTGGCGGCCGATGGCCTCGTTCGTCTGGACATCGGCCTCGGCGATGGCATCGGCCTCGTCCCAGGCGGCTTGTCGGCGTTGTGCCGTAGGGCACGCGCGCAGCCGGCGCAGCATGCGTTGCACCGCCCACGCCAGGTTCACCGCGGTGGGCCGGGCGCTGACCAGCCGCTGGGCGCAGCGCTCGAGCGCGTCGTCGCTGGCGTCGTGATTGGTCTGCAGCGCCACGCCGTACGCCGCAGTGGCGCCGATCAGCGGCGCGCCGCGCACCCACATCTCACGGATGGCGACATGAACCGCCTCGACGCTGCCCAGCCGCTCGAAGCCCAGCCGGTGCGGCAGCGCACGCTGGTCGATGACCTGCACCGCATCACGCGCGGGTTCGGGCCAGATCGTGCGCGAGGGCTGGCCGTGGACCTTCATGGCAACACCAGTGCTGCTTCAGTCTGGTCGGAGGGTTTCGGTTCGGCATGCAGCCGCTGCCGCGTGGCCAGCGCGAACACCTCGCGGGCGCCGAGGCCCTTGAGGTGGTGATCCGACCACACCTGGCGCCAGCGGCGCGCACCGGGCGTGCCGTGCCACAGCCCGAGCATGTGGCGCGCCACGTGGCTCCAGGCCACGCCTTGCGCGGCTTGCGCTTCCATGTAGTCCACCAGCGCGGATTCGACCGTGAGGCGGTCATCGGCCGGGTTGGCCGTCGCGCCCAGAAAGCGGCGGTCCCAGTCGGCCAGGTGCCACGGCTGGTGATAGGCATCGCGGCCGATCATCACGCCGTCGACATGCTCGAGCTGCGCCGCAATCGCCTCGTCACCCACGATGCCGCCGTTGATGGCGATGGTGAGCGCCGGGAAGTCGCGCTTGAGCCGATGGACCAGCTCATAGCGCAGCGGCGGCACCTCGCGGTTGGCCTTCGGGCTCAGGCCCTGCAGCCACGCGTTGCGCGCATGCACGATGAACACCTGGCAGCCCGCATCGGCCAGCGTGCCCACGAAGTCGCGCACGAACTCGTAGCTCTCGACGCGGTCGATGCCGATGCGGTGCTTGACCGTCACCGGGATGCTCACCGCATCGAGCATGGCCTTCACGCCATCGGCCACCAGCGCCGGCTCGGCCATCAGGCACGCGCCGAACGCGCCACGCTGCACGCGCTCGCTCGGGCAGCCGCAGTTCAGGTTGACCTCGTCATAGCCCCAGTCCTGCGCCAGCTTGGCGCAGTGCGCCAGATCGGCCGGCTCGCTGCCGCCGAGTTGCAGCGCCACGTGATGCTCCTCGGCGTTGAACTCGAGGTGCCGCTTCACGTCGCCATGGATCAACGCGCCGGTGGTGACCATCTCGGTGTAGAGCAAGGCGCGCCGCGTGATCAGCCGATGGAAATAGCGGCAGTGACGATCGGTCCAGTCCATCATGGGCGCGACGGACAGGCGGTGAGGCACAAGCTGCGGTTCTGAAGGGTGCTGACAACTCATCGGCGGGTGGGGCGGAAACACGCGGGGAATGACGGATTGTGGTCCGGTGCCCGGGGCCGGGGGAGCGGTCTGTGTCCGCGCTATAGAGTCCTGGGGAACCAACGGCGGACCGCCGGTGTCCACCGTGCCGACACGGACGTGCGAGTTCGTTCGACGGCAAGCCGCCATGAACCACGAGAATTTGCGAGCGCGGCAGCCCAACCAGTTCGCAACGTGCCCGTATTCCCCCCCCCATGATCTTCGAGAAAATCCACACTCCCCGGTTCAGCACCCGCCCGGCACAGTTGCATTTGCGCAGGCTTCTCGGCAAGCCGCCACACCTGAGCGAGGTGGCCGAGCGCAGCTATGAGTTGCATCCGGCCGAATCCTTCAATGCGCCGCCGGCGTACTTTGATGCGTCGGACATGGACCGCGTGGTGGGCTACGGTACCAACCGTGACCGGGAGCTGCGCCGCATCCAGGGCGGTCCGAAAACGATCAATCCCACGGTGATGTACCGGCTGCGTGATGTGCAGATGCTGAGCGGCCACCTGCTGTTTCCCGACATGATCAGGCGCTGGGAGCATCAGGCGCGCATGCCCTGGATAGCCACCGGCGACCAGTTTGAATGCGACATCGGGGCCCTGGCCAATTCGAAACTGGGGCTCAGGTACTTCGCTCATTGGCTGCACGACGACCTGCCCATGTGCCTGGCCGTACAGGACATGGGGCCACTTGTCTCTCCGCAGACTGGATCCTTCGGTCATCAGTCGGCCTACCTGCAGGCCATTGGCCTGGAGATCACGCGCTGCGACTCCGTGAGGTTCAAGGAGCTTTACTTCGTCGATGACTGGCATGCCGAAAACAGCCACAAGAAAGACCGCCTCCTTGAGATCCGCAAACGCGTGTGGACAGCCTGTCCATCGCCGAGCCACGAGGGCGTTTTCCTGGTGCGTGGTTCCGGCGGTCAACGGCGTGTCTTGCGCAACGAGATGGAACTCGCAGCGTCCTTGAGCGAGCGGGGAATCCGCGTGGTCGACGTGGCCAAATCCAGCCCTCAGGACGTCATGAGGCAGTGCGCCAATGCGCGCGTGGTGATCGGCGTGGAGGGCAGTCAGCTCAACAATGGTCTGATTTCGATCGCCGACGGGGGATCGATGCTGGTGATTCAGCCACCCCGCCGCTTTAACTGTCACCACAAGGAACTGTGCGACATCCTGGGCGTTCGCTACGGCTTCGTGGTGGGCGAATCCTTTGACAAGAGCGCGGATTTTTCAGTGGACACGGACAGCGTCCATCGGCTGCTCGACCGGCTGATGGCACTTCCAACAACCTGATCTCCAACAATGACCTCTGATCCTATTCGTGTCTTCGTCGGTGCTGTCCATTCGCACCGGCTGTTTGTTGAAGTGCTGCGTTGGTCCATTCAGCGTCATACCCGCCGCAGCGTGGAGGTGCTGTCGATTGGCGACCTGGTGGGGGACTCTCTGGCCATGCCCAAGCGTCCTGAGAACCTGCCGAACACGCCGTTTTCATTCCAGCGTTTTGCAGTGCCGATGCTCGCCGGCTGGCAGGGGCGCGCCATTTACCTGGACTCCGACAAGGTCGTGCTCAAGGACATCGCCGAGTTGTATGACCGACCGATGAGGTTCGGACAAAAGGTGCTGCGGCGAACCTCGATGGGTCCGGATGGCCGCGTGAAGATGCGAGGCTCCAGCGCCATGCTGCTGGATTGCGCGCGTCTGCGCGACTGGGAGCCGCAGCGCATCGCCGATGAGTTGGATGCCGGGCGTTACAGCTACGCCGACCTGATGAAGCTGAGGAAGATCTGGCTCAAGGGGTCGCTGCCGAGGTACTGGAATTCATTTGACTACCTTGAGCCCGGCCGAACCGGGTTGGTGCACTACACGAAGAAATCGACCCAACCCTGGATCTGCCGGGGCCATCCCTTCGAAGCGGTGTGGTTCGAGGCGCTCTACAGCGGTCTGGATACCGGTGCGGTCAGCCGCGAGGCAGTCGATTTTTCGCTTGAACACGGCTACGTGCGGCCATCGATGGCCTGGCAGGTCGCACAACGCGAGACCGATTCACGGCGTGCCCCGGAGCACCTGCACGCCGCGGATCAGGCGTTCCTCGATCACTGCAGCCAATTCGGCTTCAACAACCTGCACGGTGACTACCGACGCAAGTCATAGCCGCCACATCGGGGCATTCACAGCGCCAGCCGTACCGCGCAAGAAACACCGGTAGCCACACCGCGGTGTGGGCCGATCCGCGCCCCGCTTGGGCAATTCGGCGCCTGCGTCAGCGGGTATCCTTCACAACCGTTTTATCCCTCCTCGCTCGCATCACCGTGAACGCCACCGCATTTGCACCCGAGACCGACTTCGCCGCTGCCGACTCGCCTGCCGTGGTGGATGAGTCGGCTTCGCAAGAAGGTGCTCGCGCACTGATCGCAGACCTGTTCAGCCGCTCTGCGGCCACCTACTGGACCGACATGCTGCTGAGTTCCGGTGTGGCCTGGATGCTGACGGTCGTCTACTTCACGGCGCCCGCGTGGAGCGGGATGCAGATCGCCGCTTTCGTTGTGGCTGCCGTGCTGTTCTTTCGCGTGGGCACCTTCATCCACGAGATCGTGCACATGCCCAGCACCCAGATGGTGTGGTTCAAGCGTGCATGGAACCTGCTGGTTGGCATCCCGTTGCTGATGCCCTGGATCATCTACCGCAACCACACCGGGCACCACAACCACACGCGGTTCGGTACGCCCGCTGATGGCGAGTACCTGCCGCTCGCCTCGTCGCCGCTGATCGAGACCTTGAAGTACATGGTGCAGGCTCCGCTGCTGCCGCTGTTCATGCTGGTGCGTTTTGGCGTGCTGGGTCCGCTGTCGTGGCTGCACTCCGGACTGCGCGAATGGGTGCTGACCCGGGCTTCGGCTGCGGTGTCCAACCCGTACTACAGCCAGCGTTTTCCCAAGCGCGACGAGGCGCATCTGCGCACGGTCGAGGCGCTGTGCTTCGTCTACCTCGCGGTGATTGCCGCCTTGCTGTGGCAAGAGGCGATCAGCGCCTGGCACTTCCTCATGGGCTACTCGCTGCTGGCCTTCACGCTGGGCCTGAACTGGTTTCGCAATCTGGCGGCGCACCGCTACGGCAATGACGGCTCGCGCATGACGATGTCCGAGCAGGTGGCCGACTCCATCAACATCACGGGCCAGACTTGGCTCACCGTGGCGCTGTTTCCCGTCGGGCTGCGCTACCACGCGCTGCACCACATGTTTCCCGCCCTGCCCTACCACCGCATGGGCGAGGCACACCGGCGTCTCATGGCGGGTCTGCCTGCCGATTCGCCCTACCGGGTCGCCAATCGCAACAGCTTCTTTGCCGCCGTCGCGCAGTTGTGGCGCTCGGCCAGCCAGACCTCGCCGCAGCACTCGTCGATGCGTGCGTGGTCGCGGGGCGCCGGTCGCTCTTGAACGCCCTCGTGTCCGTTCTCGTGGCGCCAGACGCCGGGGTCGTTGCCGAAGCCACCACGCCGCCGTGCCTGATCGTCAACCCACGCAGCTTCAGCGCCTCGCGAGGTCTTGCGGTGCAGGCGACGGCGCTCGCGCGCTCACACAACGCCGAGGTGGTGGTGGTCGATGGGCCTGCGTCCACGATCGCCGCGGTTGAATCGATCCTCGCGCGCCGCCAGCAGCACGTCATGGTGCTGGCCGGTGACGGCACGGTGTGCGCCATCGTCGACCAGTTGTGCAGCTTGCCGCAGGGCGCCTGGATTCCCGATTTGCTGGTGTTGCCCGGTGGTCGCAGCAACCTGACCGCCGCCGATCTCGTTCCGGGAGGCGCTGCGCTGGCGACCATGAAGCGTGCGCTGCTGCTGGCGCGTGAGGGACGCTGGGACGCTGCCGTCGAGGAGCGCTGCCCATTGCGCATCGAGCAGTCACCCGCGCCGGCACGCCACGGATTCTTTGTGGCTGCAGCGCTGATCGACAGCGCGATCCGCCAGTGCCACCAGCACCGCTCGGATCACAGCACCCTGGCCACGGGGCTGAGCACCGTGGGCTACGTGATCCGGCTCGGCGTGCTCGCCTTGTTCGGTCGCTCCGGACTGACCTGCCCTTCGTTGCAGATCGACGCGGGTGGCTGCGGAACCCAGCAAGGCCTGGTGCGCTTGCTGCTGGTGACGACACTGCTGCATCGCAAGGGGATCTTCAATCCGTACGCCTCGCGCGGTGCGGGCAAGGTGCGCATGACCGCGGTGAGTCACGCTGCGCCACATTTCTGGCGTTCGCTGCCCAGGCTGCTGACCGGGCGCTACTCGGCGTCGATGACCACCGAGGCCGGCTATCTCAGCGGCCGCTGCGAGCACCTGAGCGTCACCGGTCTGGCTGGCTATTCGCTGGACGGCGAGGCGTTCGATACCGATCCGGCTCGGCCCGTCACGATCACAGCGGGCCCGCGCCTGCGCTTTGTCTGCCCATGAACGCTGCCGCTGCCCCCCAGTCCACGGCCGTGCGCAACCGCACGCTGCTCATGATCGCGTCTCTGGTACGCGCCTACCCGGCTCGCAGCGCCGCGGCGCTCGCTGCGGTTTTTGCGGCGGGCCTGATGGACGGTCTGGGCATGTCGATGCTGTTGTCGATGCTGTCCTTTGCCAATCGCACGGCGGATCATGTGCCCTCGATGCCCGAGAAGTTCGCCTTGCGGGCGGCCGAGTTTGTCGGCCTCGAGCCCAGCGCGCCGGTGCTGCTGATGCTGGCGGTGCTGCTGATCGCCAGCAAGGCAGCGTTGTCGCTCCTTGGCAACCGGCAGGTCGGCTACACCGTGGCCAACACCGCGACCGATCTGCGTCTGGCGCTGATCCGCTCGGTCATCTCAGCGCGTTGGTCACACTACCTGCAGCAGTCGGTCGGGCGCTTGTCCAACGCGGTGGCCACCGAGGCGCAGCGCGCATCCGAAGCCTTCCAGCACAGCGCCGAGATGGCGGCGATGTTGCTCAACTCGGTGATCTTCCTGTGCATCGCCCTGGCGATTTCGTGGCAGGCGGGGGCTGCGACGGCCGTGGCGGGCGGCGCCATCCTCGTGTTGCTTCAATCGCTCGTTCGAAGCTCTCTGCGGGCCGGCCGGCAACAAACCGACTTGCTCAAGTCGCTGCTCACCGTGATGGGCGGGCAGCTGGCCGCTGCCAAGGCGCTCAAGGCGATGGCCCGTGAAGACCACATGGATGCGCTGATGACCGACCAGACGCGCTCGCTGCGCCGCGCGTTGCGCCAGCAGGTGATCAGCAAGGAGGCGATGAGCGCGCTGCAGGAGCCGCTTCTGGCGATCCTGGTCGCCATGGGGTTCTTTTTCGGTCTGGTCGTGCTGAAGATGCCCATGCCTGCGGTGCTGGTGATGCTGTTCCTGCTCGCCCGCACGGTCAGTTACCTGTCGAAGGCGCAGCGCGCCTATCAGCAGATCGTGCTGCGCGAGAGCGCCTACTGGTCGCTGATCGACGGCATCGCGGCCGCACGTGAACAAGCCGAACCCAGCGGTGGCGATCAGACCGTGCGGCTCGTCGAGGGCATCCGCTTCGAGGACGTCTCCTTCAGCCGCGACAAGCACCGTGCGATCGTCGAGCACGGGTCGTTCACGGTGCCGGCCCAGCAGCTGACGGTGATCATCGGACCGTCAGGCGCGGGCAAGACCACGCTGCTCGACTTGCTGGTCGGCTTGCTGCAACCGGATGCCGGCACGATCCGCGTCGACGGCGTGCCAATGTCCGATCTGAACCTGCGGCAGTGGCGCCGGCAGATCGGCTACGTGCCCCAGGAATCGGTGATGGTCGACGAATCGGTGGCTTACAACGTCACGCTCGGCGAGACCGGCCTCGGCGAAGACAAGATCCGCGCCGCACTGCGTGCCGCCGATGCGCTGGGGTTTGTCGAGGCCATGCCCGAAGGGATCCACACGCGCGTCGGCGAAGGCGGCTCGCGCCTGTCGGGCGGCCAGCGTCAGCGCCTCGCGATCGCACGCGCGCTGGTGCACGAGCCACGCCTGCTCATCCTCGACGAAGCCACCAGCCACCTTGACCCCGAGGCCCAGGCGGCGGTGATCGAGACCGTCAGGCACCTGAAGGGCAGTCTGACCATCCTGGCGGTTGCGCATCAGGGGCTGTTGATCGAGGCTGCAGACCAGATCTGCCGACTGGCCGGTGGACACGTCAGCGTGGTGCCGCGGCACGGCGATACCGAAAACCTTCCGGTGCCCGTGTGAAGGGGGGGCATTGGCAACCGCGGCGCTTCTGGCGCCGCATGATGTTTCTGGGTGTGCGCACGCTGCTGCGCGCCGCCGGCTTCTCGAGAGCGCACACGATCGGCACCTGGTTGGGCGAGTTGCAGTTCCGTGTGGGCTGGCGTTTGCGAAACAGCCTGCAACGCGACATCGCACTGGCGCTGGGCCGCCGCACCGATGATCCCTCTGTGAGTGCCTTGTTGCGCGAGGCCTACCGGGTGAACAACGGCGCGGTGCTGGAAATCATGTCGATGCTTGACCGCCGGCAGAGTGTGGACCAACTCGCCGCGAGCTGCGAGCTCGACGGTCTCGAGAACGTGCGCGAGGCGATGTCCGGGGGGCGTGGTGCCATCCTGCTGGGCGCCCACATGGGCAACATGGCACTGGTGACGATCCAGCTCATGCAGGCAGGCTGGCCCGTCAGCGTCGTTTACCGCGACGCCAAGATGATGTCGGCCGGCTTCCTGCAAAGCGGGCTGGAGCAATACGGCGTCCAGGCCATCCTGGCAAATTCGGGCATTCGCGCCTACGCCCAGATGCTGACGGCGCTCAAGCAGGGCCGCATCGTCTGCGTGATGCTCGACCAGGGCATTGGAACGGCCGAGAACGGCATGGTGCATCGCTTTCTCGGCAAGGACATGTCGATGTCCGCCGGTCCGGCGCAACTGGCGCGCGCGTCGCGCGCCCCGGTCTTGCCGGTGGCCATGAAAGTAGCGGCCCCCGTCTGGAAATTCGAGATCCAGCCGCCAATTCCCCTGGGCAGCGGCTCTCTGGAGGCCGATGTCGAGCGCATGACTCGTTGGACCGAGAACCAGATATTGCGCACGCCTCAGTTCTGGAGCTGGCACCACCGGCGTTGGTGCCACTTGCCGATCGCGCCGCCACATCCACTGACCTTGCCCGGCACACAGGGCGAGGATCACGGCCGCTAGGCTCTTCCCGTCGAAAGTACACAACCCTTGCAATCCGAAACGAGTGACGCCCCGGTCTGGGTTCTGCTGGGCAAGTGGCATGGCGACAACCAGCAGCTGCTGGCCATTGCCGAGGCACTGAACCGGCCGTTTCGAGTGATCGCGCTGCGGTTCAATCCTGCATCCATGCTGCCGCCAGCGCTGCTGGGCACGAGCCGGCTGAGTTGGCGCAGCGAAGAACCGCTCGCGCCACCCTGGCCGCGGGTCGTGCTGGCCGCCGGCCGTCGGGCCGTGCCGGCCGCAAGATGGATCCAGCGTCAGTCCGCCGGCCGCACGCGGCTGATCAGCGTGAACCGCCCCTGGTCACCGATGTCGTGGTTCGATCTGATCATCACCACGCCACAGTACGCCCTGCCCGCTCGGCCCAACGTGCTGTCCAACCTGATGCCCTTCCTGCCGCCGACGGTGGAGGAGCCCGCCGCATCGGTGCTGCCCGATGCCGCGCGCACGCTGCCACGTCCGTGGACGGTGGTACTCGTTGGCGGCAACAGCCGGCCCATGCGGCTGTGTGATTCAACCGCGGCATCGCTGGCCTCGATGGTCAACGAACAGGTTCGTCGCTCGGGTGGCAGTGCCTGGATCGTGGACAGTCCGCGCACGCCCGCGAGCGCCATGGCGGTGATCAAGCAGGGGCTCGAGGTGCCATCGACCACCGTGAGTTGGCGCGACGGCAAGCCCTTGTATCGCGCGCTGCTGAACTCAGGGGACCGCTTCATCGTCACCGAGGACAGCGCCTCGATGGTGACCGAAGCGCTCCTGACCGGCCGGCCGGTCAGCCTTTGTCCACTGAGCCGACACCCCGACTGGATCAGGCGCGCGGCCACGGCATGGCGCCTGGCAGCCGAGCGCGCTCCGGCGTCGATCGTCGGGCGCAGCTTCGACGCGGCAGTCGCGTCAGGATTGCTCGCTGCAGCGCGCGATCTGAGCATGCTGCATCGCGCCCTCGAAAACGCCGGGATGTTCGACGGCACCGGCAACCCTCAGGAACT
Source organism: Burkholderiales bacterium 28-67-8 (assembly GCA_002281415.1). Taxonomy (GTDB): domain Bacteria; phylum Pseudomonadota; class Gammaproteobacteria; order Burkholderiales; family Burkholderiaceae_C; genus PBB1. Next base: position 26,850 of record NCFZ01000007.1, read on the forward strand.
CGCCGAGCGCGAACGTCAAGTCACCTTGACCCGCATCAACGCCTTGATCGACGGCTCATGATCGTCGGCGTCTGCGTGGCGCACGCGCTGGTCGTTGCAAGGCGCAGGTTCCCCCGGACGTCCTCGGCCTACTCGGGTTGCTGCCAGTAGGCCTCGTCGCGCTTGACCACGAGATCGTCATCCCGACTGCGCCCATCGACCTTGCGGTTGCCCTTCATGTGGTCCATGAAACGCCCGAGTCGCGAGTTGATGAGCACATGCTTGGCGTAGCGCCCTGCGCCCTCGGCGATGTCGTGGATGTACGCACCGCGCGCCTGCGCGCGCTTGCACACCACATCGAACAGGTAGGAGTCGTGATACTCGCGCTCGGCGAACAGCAGATCGCCGGTGTACATGGCCTCGAACTCGTCGAGCAGCTGGCGCGTTTGCGGATGCCGAAGGTTGTAGACCACAAAGCCGCACTCACTGAAGACGGGTCGTTTCAGGCACGACGCTGCGCTGTTCGCCGGCGTCAGTGCCTCGAGCTCATCGAGGCTCACGTCGGCAAAGAACCGCGTGTCGGCATCGATCCAGATCAGCGCGTCCGCCCCGGTGCGCCGGGCCGCATCAAAAATCGCGAAGGTCTTGTGCGCGAAACGAATCGCATCCCAACGGTATTTGCCCTTGCGCGTGCGCACCGGCAGCGGCAGCGACAACGGCCCGAGGCGCAGCCGGCTCCATGGCAACAACTCGCCTCGGGCGCGTGGGTTGAGCGCGTGGCGTGACTTGAAAGACGCCAGTTCCGGACAGGTCTCGATCAAGTCATGCGGCTCGATACGCCCCGGATTCAGCGGAGGCTCGAATCCTTCGTGATAGAGCAACAGCGGCACCTCGGCGGGCCAGTGCTTCACGAAGGTCTCCACCATGAGCCGTCCGTACTCCTCGAAGCCTGCGGCGTGGCAGGTGGTGACGACAGCGAAACGACTCATATCAGGAACCTGCAGAGGGTCGTTTTCCCAGCAAGTACCCGTGTCCGCTTCTCCAGAGGGGCGACTTGCCGCCGTGACAGGCGCCAGCGGATTCATCGGGCGACATCTTGTCAGGACCCTGGCCGACGCCGGCTGGCGCACCCGTTTGCTGCTGCGCAGCGAGCCCGATGAGGCGCAGTGGCGCGGTGTGCGGCCGCAAGTCGTGGCGGGCTCGCTTGGTGACGCAGCCGCGTTGTCGCGGCTCGTCGAAGGAGCCGACGTCGTGATCCACCTGGCCGGCCTCATCAAGGCGGCCCGGCAGGCGGACTTCTTCAGGGTCAACCGCGACGCCTCAGCGACGCTCGCGCAAACGACCCGACGGATCGCGCCCGCGGCGCATTTCATCGCGGTATCGAGCCTGGCTGCGCGCGAGCCCTTGCTGTCCGATTACGCTGCCAGCAAGCGAGCCGGCGAGGCTGCGGTACTGAGTACCCTGGGTTCGCGCGCGAGCGTTCTTCGTCCCCCAGCGGTGTACGGACCAGGCGACCGCGAGACCCTGCTTTTCTTCCAGCTGGCACGGCTGCGCCGCGTGCCGTTGCTCGGGGGGCAGGACGCCCGGATCGCGATGATCCACGTCAGGGATCTGGTGCGGCTGATCGCCGCGCTGGCCTCTAACTCGCCGAGCGGCGGTGTGCGGTGCGCGGCCGACGGCCATCCCGAAGGCTACCGGTGGGACGAACTGCTCGGCGCTGCGGCGCGCGCTGTCGGCAATCCGACGCCGCGTTTCATTCAGGCACCGCAAAGTCTGCTCAGCGGGGCGGCACTGCTGGGCGACATCGCGCGGCTGATGGGCTCGGCGAGCATGCTGAGTTCGCAGAAGCTGCGTGAGTTGCGCCATGCGGACTGGTCGGTGCCGATGTCGGAGCGGACGCAACCGACAGGCTGGGCGCCCGAGTTCAGCCTGGACAACGGCTTTGCAGATGCGGTCGCGTGGTACCGCACAGCCGGCTGGCTGCCGAGCTGAACTCATGCGAAGCGGCGTCGAACACCCTTGCAACACCATGCACCGCTGGCTTGTCGCCCCGGCCGCTCAGGGGCTCGTCCTGAGCCGCCATTGGTGCGAAGACTCCGTAACATGACGACCCCCAGCGTTCACTTGAATCACAGCGACTCTGCTGCTGTCACACCCAACACATCCATGGAGTTTTCCAGCATGTCTGAGCAGAA
>NCFZ01000174.1 GCA_002281415.1 Burkholderiales bacterium 28-67-8
TCGCCAGGTTGTCCGCCAGCTTGTAGAAAGGGTTGTAGAGCGTGCGCACCCGCATGTGGGGCGGCGCCACGCGGCTCAGTTCAGCCTCGACCAGCTCAGGGTGAAAACCTGTCACCACCACCACCTCGGGAACACCGTTCTCGGCCAGCCCCCGCAACTGCCATTCGAGCATGCTGCGTCCGCACAGATCGAGCAGGCACTTGGGCATCTTCTCGGTCAGCGGCAGCAGGCGGCTGCCTTGGCCGGCGCCGAGAATGAGCGCGCGTTGGGGTGTGGACATGTTGCAGACTTTCAATTCAAGGTTTTCGGCGTGGGAGGTTACTCGCCTGTGGGAATTTTCATGGCGAACACGGCGCGATCGTCGGAGGGGCTGCCGCATTCCAGCGCCTGCCGGCTCAAGCGCTTGAACGTCACGTGTGCCAGATCCCCAGCCATCGCCAGATGAGCCACGTGGGCCCGGCCGACCGGGACCGGGCGCGTGTGCCACAGCCGCCCATCCAGTTCGCAAAGCGCTGCCGCGACGGTCGTGTCGACCCGGGCCAGGTCACGCAAACCGCCGCCGGCCGCCTTGGCGACCGCCTCCTTGCGCGTCCACACGGCATAAAAGCGCCGCGCGCTGCGGCCCGCCCAGTCCCGTTCGGCCGGACTGAGATAGAGGTGAAAGTCTTTGGCCACCAGTGGCCCCAAGGCTTCGACATCAATGCCGACCGGCCCGCACGTCGACAACGCGCACACGACGCGTCCGTCGCCATGCGAAATGCTGAAGTCGAACGGAAGGTCCAGCGTGGGGCGGGCCTGAGCCGGGTGGCTCAGCGTCGCAAGCACCTCGGCCGGACAGCCCAGCCGCTGCAGACCACTCGCCAGCAAGCGAGTGCCAAGCAGAGACAGCTGCCTATCCCTCGGGCTGTTCCAGCCGCCGATTTCGGCTCGCCGCGATGGCGGCAGATCGGCCATCCATCGGGCCTCGAGCCCGGGCGATACGGCGAACTCCGATGCGATCAAAACCGAGACGGACATGGACGCTGCGCCCTGCCGGCGCGTGAGACACTCTTTGGCTGTCAAGAGAAATTCATTATGGTTCAGCAAGTGTCGGCCCCCGGCCCGCAACAGCGCTACGACGTCGATGCCAACGACGAAAGTCTGCCCCTGCTGCAAGACCTGATGCAGCGCTTTGGCGACACCTGCCGCGTGACATCGCCGGGCGGTGACCATGACAGCGTGGTGATCCACAACACCGACGACATCCGCCATGTGCTGCTGGGCAACCGCGGCAACTACGTCAAGGGTATGGCCCTGAACCGCGTGCGCGTCCTGCTCGGCAACGGGCTGATGGCCAGCGAAGGCGAGTTGTGGGTCAGGCAGCGTCGCATGGTGCAACCGGCCTTCCAGACCCAGGTGATTCGTGGCTTTGCACCGTTGATGCGACGGGCCAATGCCGACCTCATCGAACGCTGGGCGGCCGAAGCCGAGCGTGGCGAGCCGGTCAACCTGACCCACGACCTCAGTGAACTGGCGCTCAACATCGTGCTGCGCGCCTTGTTCAGCACCGACTTCGAACTGTTGATCGATGCCGAGGGGAGCAGTCCTTTTGATTTGTTGACGAAGGAAACCCGCCGCGATCTGGCTTTCGCCGCGAAATTCCGGGCTTTGGCGCACCTGGTGCGCGCGATGATCGACTCGCGCCGTAAGGAGCAGCGCATCGAGATGGACCTGCTGTCCATCCTGATGGAAGCGCGCGACAAGGACAGCGGCGAGGCCATGCCCGACCGCGCCCTGGTCGACGAGATCATGACCCTGATCGTCGCCGGGCATGAAACCACGGCCAGCACGCTCAACTGGACCTGGTATTTGCTGTCGCAAAACCCCAAGGTCGAATCGCGGCTGCACGCGGCCATCGCCGAGACGAAGCCTGCTCTTGCGAACGAGCCGCCCGCGGAATGCGCCTACGTCGAGCAGGTGCTGCAGGAATCCATGCGCCTGTACCCCGCGGGCTGGTTGCTCAGCCGGCGGGCCCTGGGCGACGACCAACTGGGCGGCTTTCATGTGCCGGCGGGTACGGAGATCTTCATCTGCCCTTACCTGCTGCACCGGCACGAGGCGCACTGGGACCGGCCCGAGGCCTTCGATCCCGAGCGTTTCGCACCAGCGGCCGTGGAAGCTCGCGACCGGTTTGCCTACCTGCCGTTTTCAGCGGGCCCCCGGTTCTGCATCGGCACCACCTTCTCGATGGCGGAGATGACGATGCACCTGAGCATGGTGGCGCGACGCTTTCAGCTGCAATACACGGGCAGCGAACCGCCGCAAGCCGAGTTCCAGATCAACCTGCGCACGAAGCAGGACATTCACATGCGTCTCGTGGCGCGCTGAACAAAGAGATCCATGTCCCGATTCGAGACCCTCAACGAGATGCTGGCTGCCGATGTGCGCGAGGATCGTCACATCACCTTCATCGATGGCGAACGTGACCAGCGCACGCTGAGCTTCAGGCGGCTACGGCAGCGCGCTCTGGGCGCGCTCGGTGCGCTGCAGCGCCGCGGGATTTCTCGCGGCGACACCATGATCCTGTACCTGGGCGACAACGAGCGTTTCATCGAGATGTTCTGGGCGTGCCTGCTCGGCGGCATCGTGCCGGTGCCGCTGGCTCCTGGCAGCAACGACGAGCATTGGCGCAAGCTGCTGCGCGTGTTTGCGCAACTCGACCGGGCTTCGGTGTGCATCGACGCGCCTGCACTCGAGCGCTTCGACGCGTTCGTCACCGCGCAAGGTCTGAGTGCCGAGGGCGCCGTGCTGCGCGCGCGAGCTGTGATGGTGGGCGGCCTTGACATCGCCGGCGAGCCGGGCGAGCCGGTTCAGCCGGACCCCAGCGACATCGCCTTCATCCAGTATTCGTCCGGCTCGACCGGCGATCCCAAGGGCGTGATGCTCACGCACCGCAACCTGACCATCAACACCGCGCAACTCGCTGCGGGTGCGGGCTACACGGAGCGTGATTCGGTCCTCAGTTGGATGCCTTTGTCACACGACATGGGCCTGATCGGTTTCCACCTGACCTTGCTGTCGGCCGGTGCGAGCCACGCGATCATGCGCACCGAGCTGTTCGCCCGGCGGCCCCTGCTGTGGCTGGAACTGGCCAGCCAGCGGCGATCGACGGTGCTGTGCTCGCCGAACTTCGGCTTTCAGCACTACCTCAGGCAGTACGCCATCAAGTCACCGCAGGGGCTCGATCTGTCGTCCATCCGGATGATCATGAACGGCGCCGAGCCCATCTCGGCCGATGTGTGCCGCCGTTTCGTCAGCACCATGGCGCCGCACGGCCTGAAGCCGCACACCATGTTCACCGTCTACGGCCTGGCCGAGGCGACCCTCGCGGTGAGCGTTCCCCGCCTCGAAGTGCCGATTGAAACGGTCCGGCTCGATCCCGCGAGACTGCACGCGGGTGAGCCGGTGCTCGAAGCCGTGGCGCACAGCGGCCGGTCCGTCGAATTCGTCAAGCTCGGTCCGCCGCTTCCCGGCGTCGAGCTCCGCATCGCGGACGAATCCGGCGCGGTGTTGCGGGAACGCGTTCTGGGCCATGTGCACATCCGCGGCGACAACGTGACGCAGGGCTACTACAAGAATGCCAAACGCACGGCCGAGTTGCGCTCGGCCGACGGCTGGTTCGACACCGGCGACCTCGGCTTGCTGTGGGACGGGCAGCTCATCATCACCGGCCGGGCCAAGGACCTGATCATCGTCAATGGCCAGAACCACTACCCGCACGACCTTGAGCGCATCGCCCAGCAGACCGTGGGCATCGAGGCCAATCGTGTGGCGGCGGCTGGCGTGCGCAGCCCCACGGACGACACCGAGTCGCTGGCTGTATTCGTCCTGCACCGCGGCGCGCTCGCTGAATTCGTGCCGCTGGTGCTGGAACTGCGCCGCACCATCGCCCAGCAAACCGGGCTCGAGGCGACGCATGTCGTGCCGGTGCGCAACATCCCCAAGACCAGCAGCGGCAAGCTGCAGCGCTATGCGCTGGCCGAGGCGTTCGAGCGAGGCGAGTTCGATGGCCCGCTGGCCGAACTCGCCGAGCTGCTCGGTGTCAACCTCGATACCCAGTCCGATGGGCAAGACGGAACGCCGACGACCCGCCGCCTGCAAGACATCTGCGCTGCATTTATCCTCGACCGCAAGCTCACGCCGCAGACCAACTTGCTGGAAATCAACCTCAACTCGCTGAATCTGGCGCGCATCCACGAGGCGATCGACCGCGAGTACCCACAACGCATCGAGGTGACGGACCTGTTCGAGTACCCGACGCTCGAGCGGCTCGCCGACTTTCTCGATGCCGCCGGCGCGTGAGCGCATGACGGTCGGAAAATTCGAGCTCTGCGAGAGTCTGTTTTCCCGGTCCAGCCCGAGATATTTTCCGTAAAATGACGCTTTGATGGCAACGCCATGTCGCCCGTTCTACAGTCCCGGCCAGTCGACATATTGCAGAAAAAAGGGTGAGGGTTGAAAGCTTACTTGCGAGGCCGTAATGGCCGACAGGGGCGCGTCGAGTGAACGTGACCGAACCTTCCCTGACCAGCCCGACCCCTACCGCGAGCGGCGTTGAGTTGCTCAGCGCGGATTTCCCGACTCTGGCTGATGCGCTCGACTACGCAGCAACCGGCGACTCGGGCTTCAACTACTACGATGGTCGAGGCGCGCTGATCGCCGTGCTGCCTTACCGGGATTTGCGCGCGCGCGCACTCGAGATGGCGCGTCATCTCTCCCCACTGGGCCGCGGTCAGCGTCTCGCGCTGGTGGCGCACACCCACCCCGATTTCGCCGTGATGTTCTACGCTTGCCAGTACGCCGGTCTGGTGCCAGTGCCGTTGCCTGCGGCCGTGCATCTGGGCGGACGTGAGGCCTACAGCCGCCACCTGCGCCAGTTGATGAGCGACTGTCGAGCCGTCGCAGCGTTTGCTCCGCCGGAGTTCATGGGCTTCCTGCGCGAAGCCGGCGCGGGCCTGCCGCTGACACTGGCGGGCACGCTGGATGATTTTCTGGCGCTCCCGGCTGCCGACGAAGCGCCCGTGCGCCCGATGCCCGACGAGTTGGCCTACCTGCAGTACACCTCAGGCAGCACCCGCTTTCCGCGCGGCACGATGATCACGCAGTCGGCGGTGATGGCGAACCTCAAAGGCATCTTCAATCATGGCTTTTGCCTGACGCCGCTCGACCGCTTTTGCTCATGGCTGCCGTACTACCACGACATGGGTCTGGTCGGAATCGTTTTGGGCTGCGTGGCCACGCAGCGTTCCGTCGATTACCTGCCCACCCGCGACTTCGCGATGCGCCCTCGCCT
>NCFZ01000175.1 GCA_002281415.1 Burkholderiales bacterium 28-67-8
TCTGATCCTCACCTCGCGGTGGACAGCCGTTAGCTGCTGCGCTGCCCTGTGCAGTCCGGACCTTCCTCCAGTGCGCCCTTTCGGGACCTTGCACCAGCGACGGTCTGGCTTGCTTCACGCATCGATTGTCCCATCCAGCCTGAATCTGTCCGAAGGGCGCGCTCGTTTTCAAGCCGATTACCGAAATAGGCCAAAAAGCAGCACATGTATCCTCACCACCAACGAAATTTTTTGGTATCGCGCAATGAAACAACTGCTTTTGCGGTCGCCCATCGGAAGGCTGAGCCTCGCGCTTCGAGACCAAATAGCTCTGCTCGGGGCGGCGCGCACTAACCATGAGGCACTCGGAACTCTGTCGAATGACATCCTGGCTGGCAAATTGGTTACTGCGATCGCCGAGCCCAACAAGACTTTCATTGACGTTGGAGCGCATATTGGCTCGATCATCGCCGAGGTGCTGGCAGCCAGCCCCACAACCAAGGTCATCGCTTTCGAAGCGATACCGGAGAAGGCCGACGCTCTGAGGCGCTCTTTTCCTAGCGTCAGAGTTCACTGCTGCGCGGCAGGAGATGTTTCTGGTGAGGCTTCGTTCTTCATCGACTCCAAACAATCTGGCTACAGCGGACTATCGAGGGCCACAGGCAAAGGCCACGAGGCGTCGGTGGTCGAAATCCGCGTGCCGGTAGTCAGGCTCGACGATGTCGTTAAGGACGGCGACGTGGATGTCATCAAGATCGACGTCGAGGGGGCTGAGTTGGGCGTTCTGCTTGGCAGCGTTAATCTGATTGGCAGCTGTCTGCCGGTCATCATGTTCGAGAGTGGCCCTCCTTCGGACGATGGGCTGGGCTACACGAGGGAAGGAATGTATTCATTCCTGACCGAGCACGGCTACTCGATCTTTGTCCCGAATCGATTGGCTCACAACGGGCCGGGGTTGAGCTGCGAGGGGTTTCTGGAAAGCCACGCCTACCCCAGGCGATGCACCAACTATTTCGCTGTGCCAGATCAACGCATCACCGAGATTCGCGACCGAGCAAGGCATGTCCTAGGTGTACGTCTGAGTTAAGACTAGGCTGTAGCGCGGCTACACAAACTACTCAATCCAGTTGCAACTCTATGGATGCCGCGGCCGGTTGTTATTCGCCGAGCGAAACGGATCTGACTTCGCCGCCGATAGCACCGCAGTAGGTCACGCAACCCCGTTTGGGCTCGTAGGACAGCGCGAACCACTCAAGGTACTTATTTAGCAGCATGCCCAAAGCAGCCAGTTTTCCGAGAAGTTGTCCGGAAGGTGGCCTTTGGGCAGCAATGCAATGCCGACGCCGCTGCGTTGCTCAGGCCGACTCGCGAAGGCGGGCAATGCGCTCTTCCATCGGCGGGTGGGTCGAAAACAGAGCCATCAGGCCGCTCGGGCGCGAGCTGATGCCCATGGCCTGCATGGCCTTGGGCATTTCGCCGGGGTCGAGCCCGCCCAGACGGGCCAGCGCATTGATCATCGGCTGCTTGCGTCCCATCAGGCCGGCCGCGCCCGCATCGGCGCGGAACTCGCGCTGACGTGAAAACCACGCCACGATGATCGCGGCCAGCACGCCGAGCAGCAGGTCCATCACGATGGTGGTGATCAGGTAGCCGATGCCCGGGCCTTCGCGGTCGTTGCGCAAGATGATGCGATCCACCACGTAGCCGATCACCCGTGACAGGAACACCACGAAGGTGTTCATCACGCCCTGGATCAGCGTCATCGTGACCATGTCGCCGTTGGCCACGTGCGCCACTTCGTGGCCGATCACCGCCTCGACCTCCTCGCGGGTCATCGATTGCACCAGCCCGGTCGACACCGCGACCAGCGCCGAGTTCTTGAACGCGCCGGTGGCGAAGGCGTTGGGCGCGCCTTCGTAGATCGCCACCTCGGGCATCGCGATGCCCGCGCTTTGAGCGAAGCGGGCCACGGTGTGGACCAGCCACTGATGGGTCGCGTCGGGCGAATCATTGATGACCTGCGCGCCGGTCGACATCTTGGCCATCGGCTTGCTCATCAGCAGCGAAATGATCGCGCCGCCAAAGCCCATCACCAGCGAAAAGCCCAGCAGCGATCCCAGATCGATGCCACTGGCCGACAGGAAGTGGTTCAACCCGAGCAGGTTCACGGCGATGCCCAGCACCACCATCACGGCAACGTTGGTCAACAAGAACAGGGCAATGCGTTTCACGGCGTACTTCCTTTCAACGGGCTGATGCGATCAGCGGGTGGTTGGTGCGGTTGTGGCGCCGGCGCCCTGATTTTCAAGAGTTGCCGCCGCCACACGAAACACCGAGGCATCGTCATAGAACCCGATTTGCCCGTTGGGGTTCCACCAACCGGGCACGCCGAGCACCGGCAGCGCCAACCAACCGCGCCGGGTGCGCAGCACGGCATCGGGCACCGCTGACAGATCAGTCCCCGGCGTCATGACCCACACATGGGCCGTGATGCCCTTGCGCGGCTGCAGCAGCTTTTCCAGCAAGGCGTGCCCGATCAGCGTGAGCTTGCACTCACTCCACAGCGCTCGGTGGGTAACGAAAAGCGCGGCCCAGTCGCGCCGTCGCAATGCCTCGACCAGCACCGGCGGGGCCTGCCACAGCGCGGCGTTCTCGTCGAACAGCGTGAGCGCATCGCGCGCCGCACCGCGCTGCGCGCCCACGCCGTCGCGCTCGATCTGCGTAGCGTGCAGCGCGTTGAGGCGGCCCTTCAGCGCCGGAAAGGCCAGCCACACCAGGCCGTTGAACAAGTCGTGCGCGTTGTCGCGGGTGGGCACGCAGCCGGTTCGCGCGATGTGTGATTCGTAGGCTGTGCCGTCAGGCAAATCACCTTGCGGCACGAAGCGCTGCAGCGCGGTGATGCCCCCGGCCGACGCCGGTGCGCCGTCAATGCCGCGCTGGCGCGCCAGCGCGGCATTGAGCGCCTCGGCCACCGGGGCGCCGGCGCGCCACGACTCGTCGATGGCCTCGCCGGCGCCTCGGTAAGGCGCAAGCCAGGGCACGCTCCAGTCGATGTTCAGCGTCACAAGACGTGCGCCTGCAGAAACAGACGCCGCTCAGACCCCGAGAAAACGCACCGACTCGGGCTTGTCAGCGGGCACCACCTCGAAGTGGGACTGCAGCTTCTTGAACAGCGAGGTCGTGCGCCCGCTCTGGCTGAGCAGGCCGCCATCACGCAGCGCCTTGGCCACGCCGTTCAGGCGCACCAGCGCGCCGCCGCGCAAGCCCGGGCAGGCCTCGAGCACGGCTTCGACGGCAGCCGGCAGCGCCATCGCTGCGTGCGCCGGCGCCGGCTCGGCAGACTTGGCCGCAGGCCGGCGGGTGCGCGAGCGTGTCGGTGCTGCCGCCTGCGGCGCAGGTGCGGCTGGAACGGCCTCGGGTCTAGGCACCGCCACCGGCACCTCGGGCACTTGAGCTGGTACCGGCACTGACACCGGCACAGCCAGCTTCTGAGCCTTGGCCACACGCGGTGCGCGCGGCGCCTTGGCACGAGCCGACGGCCGCGGCGAGGCCGACTCGTCGGCCCTCACCTCAACCGCCGGCGCACGCTTGGCGGCCGCGCGCGGCTTGGCCGGGCCGATCACGCTGAACTGGTCGTAGACGCGCTCGTAGTCGCGCTCGATGTCGCGGCCCGACTTGCCCTGCTGGCCGTAGCCGGTGACACGGCAACCCAGCTCGCGCAGCCGCACGATCAGCGGCGAATAGTCCATGTCGGACGACACGATCACCACCTCGTCGACCGGCTGACGCAGCACCAGCTCGATGGCATCGATGGCCATGGCGATGTCGGTGGCGTTGGGCCCGGCAAAGGTGCTGGGCAGAAAGCGGATGGCGTGGTCGCGGCAGACCTCGGCGAACTCGCCCGCCTTTTGCACGCTGCCGTAGGCGCGGCGGTGCTGCAGCCGGTCACCGCTGGCTTGCAGCCGGTGGATCACCTCGCGCAGCACATCCACCGACACGTTGTCGGCATCGATCAGCAGCGCAATGCGGGTCGTGTGGTCCATGAGATTCCGTTCGGTGGGTGTGGGGGGAACTGGGGCGGAAATGGGGTGAGGCAGGCGTCAGCCGACCAGCCGCCAGGACAGCGTTTCGCCGCCGCGCAGCGGTTTCAACTGAGCCTCGCCGAAGGGCAACGACTCGGGCAGCGTCCAGGTTTCGCGGCGCAGGGTGATGCGAGCGGTGTTGCGCGGCAGGCCGTAGAAGTCCGGGCCGTGCCAGCTCGCAAAGCCTTCGAGCCGCTCGAGCGCGCCGGCGGCTTCGAACGCCTCGGCGTACAGCTCGATCGCCGACAGCGCCGTGTAGCAGCCGGCGCAGCCGGTGGCGTGTTCCTTCAGATGGGCCGGGTGCGGCGCGCTGTCGGTGCCCAGAAAGAAGCGGTTGCTGCCCGAGGTGGCCGCGGCCACCAGCGCCAGCCGGTGCACCTCGCGCTTGAGCACGGGCAGGCAGTAGTAGTGCGGCCGCACGCCGCCGGTGAAGATGGCGTTGCGGTTGTAGAGCAGGTGGTGCGCGGTGATGGTGGCCGCGGTGTGCGCGCCGGCCTCGGCCACGTACTGCGCCGCTTCGCGCGTGGTGATGTGCTCGAAGACGATCTTCAACTCGGGGAAATCACGGCGCAGCGGGATCAGCTGGGTGTCGATGAACACCGCCTCGCGGTCGAACAGATCGATCGCCGGATCGGTCACCTCACCATGCACCAGCAGCGGCAGGCCCAGGCGCTGCATGGCCTCGAGCGTGGGGCGGGTGTGGCGCAGGTCGGTCACGCCGGCGTCGCTGTTGGTGGTGGCGCCGGCCGGGTACAGCTTGACCGCCACCACGCCGGCGTCGCGGGCGCGAACGATCTCGTCGGGCGGCAACCGGTCGGTCAGGTACAGCGTCATCAGCGGCTCGAAGTCGATACCCGCGGGCACCGCCGCACGGATGCGATCCGCATACGCCAGCGCCTGCGCCGCGGTGGTGACCGGCGGCTTGAGGTTGGGCATCACGATGGCGCGGGCGAACTGCCGCGCCGTGTCGGGCACCACCGTGGCCAGCGCCGCGCCGTCGCGCAAATGCACATGCCAGTCGTCGGGGCGGATGAGGGTCAGGGTGTCGGGCGTGGGGATCTGGCTCATCCGACAAATTCTCGCACCCGGGGTGGTGGCGGGCGGTGGCCCGCCCTGCGGCGCCCGAGGCCGCGAATGGCGGCTGCCTGGCGATCGCCTTCCAGGGCGACACGGGCCACGATCACCCTCGTTTGGGGGATGGTGGCGCGACGGACCTGTCGATACCGTCGAGAGGTGCCCCCCCCCCCCCCCAAACCCTTTCAAAACCCGCACGGTGACAGCGGCCCAGGACGGCGGCTACCTCGCCCGCGCCGAAGGCCAGTCGATCCTGGTGGGCGCCGGCACGGTGGCCGACCTCCACTCGGCGGTGCACGATGCCCTGCGGAGCCGTTTCGGGCCGAGCCCCCCACCCGTGCGGGTTCGGCTGCATCTGGTCGACGACGAGGTGCTGGCCGGCTGGCCGCTCGATTTGAACCCGCCGGTCTGACGCGGCGGCGTCAGTCTTCGGCGCTGTCACCCCCGACCTGTTGCAGCGCCCACATCTGCGCGTAGCGCCCTGCCTGCGCGAGCAACTCCGCGTGCGAGCCGCGCTCGAGGATGCGCCCGTGCTCCATCACCAGGATCTGATGCGCGTCGACCACCGTCGACAAGCGGTGCGCGATGACCAGCGCGGTCTTGTTGCGCGCCGCGCTGCGCAACTCTTCCTGGATGGCGCGCTCGTTGGCCGAGTCGAGCGCCGACGTGGCCTCGTCGAAGATCAGGATCGGCGGGTTCTTGAGCAGCGTGCGGGCGATCGCCACGCGCTGCTTTTCGCCGCCCGAGAGCTTCAACCCGCGCTCACCGACCATGGTGTCGTAACCCTTGGGCGTGGAGGTGATGAAGGCGTGGATGTGCGCGGCCTGCGCGGCGGCTTCGACCTCGGCGCGGCTCGCGCTGGTGCGGCCGTAGGCGATGTTGTACTCAACGGTGTCGTTGAACAGCACCGTGTCCTGCGGCACGATGCCGATCGCCTGGCGCAGGCTCAGCTGCGTGACCGAACGGATGTCGTGGCCGGCGATCTCGATGCCGCCGACGTTCACGTCGTAGAAGCGAAACAGCAGCCGCGCCAGCGTGCTCTTGCCCGAGCCCGAGGGCCCCACCACCGCCACCGTCTTGCCGGCCGGAATCTCGAAGCTGATGTCGTGCAGGATGGTGCGGTCGGCGTCGTAGCCGAAGCGCACGTTCTTGAATCTCACCGCCGGCACTTCGGGCGCGGCTTCAAAGCGCAGCGGTTGCGCGTCGGGCGCATCGGCGATCTCGCGGTTCTGGCCGAGCAGCGCGAACATCTTTTCCATGTCGATCATCGACTGCTTGATCTCGCGGTAGATGACGCCCAGGAAGTTCAGC